>CALMOR010000151.1:0-6060 GCA_937872165.1 uncultured Burkholderiales bacterium
GCGAGATCGCGCCCGTCGAAGCGGATGCCACCGGAGACGATCGCGTTGTCGGGCATCAAGGCGCTGCGCGGCAACGACATCTCGATGATCTTCCAGGAGCCGATGACGTCGCTGAACCCGGTCTTCACGGTGGGTGACCAGATCGGCGAGACGCTGCGCCTGCATGCGCATCTGCGCGGGCAGGCGTTGAGCAAGCGCGTGGTCGACCTGCTCGACGAGGTCGGCATTCCCGAGCCCGGCCGCGCGATCGGACGCTATCCGCACGAGCTGTCGGGCGGCCAGCAGCAGCGCGTGATGATCGCGATCGCGATCGCCTGCAATCCGCGCCTGTTGATCGCCGACGAGCCGACGACCGCGCTCGACGTCACGATCCAGAAGCAGATCCTCGAGCTGATCGCGCGCCTGAAGCGCGAGCATGCGATGAGCGTGCTCTTCATCACGCACGACCTGCGCGTCGTGGGCGAGTTCGCCGACGAGGTCGTCGTCATGCAGAGCGGCGAGGTTCGCGAGCGCGGTACCGTCGCGCAGATCTTCGACGGCGCACGCGACCCGTACACGCAGGCGCTGCTCGCCTGCAGGCCGCCGCTCGAGCACCGGCCGCGCCGGCTGCCGGTCGTGGCCGACTTCTTGAGCGGCCGCGTCGCGGGCGCGCACGTCACGGACCTGCTGCCCGGTCGCCTGCCGCGGCCGGACGGCGATGTCGTGCTCGAGGTCCGGGGCCTGTCGAAGAGCTTCCGCGTCAGGAGCGGTCTCTTCGGCGGCGTCGACGTGCCCGCGGTGAAGGACGTGTCGTTCGCGTTGCGACGCGGACGCACGCTCGGCCTGGTCGGCGAGTCGGGCTCGGGCAAGACCACGGTGGGGCTGTCGGTGATGCGGCTCCACGACGCGAGCGCCGGCGAGGTGTGGTTCGAAGGTCGCGACCTGATGACGCTGTCGCGCAACGAGCTGACGTCGATGCGCCGTCGACTGCAGATCGTCTTCCAGAATCCGTACGCGTCGCTCAACCCTCGCTTCACGGTCGCGCAGATCCTGCTCGAGCCGATGCGCATCCACGCGATCGAGAAGGACGAGGCCTCGCGCATCCGCGTCGCGGCCCGCCTGCTGAAGCGGGTGGGACTTCCCGAGGCTGCGCTCGACAAGTACCCGCACGAGTTCTCGGGCGGTCAGCGGCAACGCATCGCGATCGCGCGCTGCCTGACGATGAAGCCCGAGGTGCTGATCTGCGACGAGTCGGTGTCGGCGCTCGACGTCTCGGTGCAGGCACAGGTGCTCAACCTGCTGCTCGACCTGCAGGACGAGTTCGGTCTGGCGTACCTCTTCATCTCGCACGATCTCGCCGTCGTGCGTTACCTGTCGGACGACGTGATGGTGATGAACAAGGGGGAACTCGTCGAGCTCGCGGACTCGGACACCATCTATCGCAGCCCGCAGAATCCGTATACGCAACGGCTGCTGGCATCGGTGCCGCGCGGCTACGAGGCGAAGCCGCCCGCGGCCTGAAGCCGCCCCTCCACGACCGCGAGTCGCTCGAAGACGACCGAACGCACGCGTCGATCGTAGAGCAGCGCCACGTGTCCGCAGCCGCCGACGACGATGCCCTGCGTACCTTCCAGCTGTCCGGTCCGCTGCGGATAGACGATCTGGTCGTGCACGCTGTGGAGCGTCGTGTAGTCGTGACGCGGCAAGGCCTCCGCATTCGAACGCTCGCGTGCTTCGAGGTCCGCGAGCCACGCGCTCCGCCGCCGCATCTGGACGACGCTCGCGTACGAGCCGAAGCGCGCCGTGAACGTGCCGTGGGGCGGCGTACCGAGCGTGAGCCCGTGCGCGCCGCGCGCCGCGCCGATCGCCGGCCGCGCGGCGCGCGCGACGAGGCCGCCCATGCTGTGCGCGACGACGACGACCCGCTCGCCGGAGAGGCCGGATGCGCGGGCCTCCGCGAGCAGTGCGTCGATCGCTCGATCGACTTCGCCGGCATGGCGGTCGATCGACGCGAACGGATCGGCGATCGTCATCGCTTCGCACAGATAGCCGCGCGCGGCCGCGTCCCGCATGAACGACAGCCATACCGCCCGATTGCAGAAGTAGCCGTGGACGAAGAGGATCGGCATCGGCCTCGACACGACGCCGTCGACCGGTCTTCGAGCCCTGCGCCGATCGAGGAACGGCGTCGCGAACCAGAGGCCGCGCATCGATGCGTCGATCTCCGCGTCGTAGGTCGCGAGCGCCTGCCAGAGCGAGAGGCGGAGCGGCGTCGGCACCGGATCGCCGAAGACGCGCGACAGCGTGAAATTGACGGCGATGACGAGCGGATGCAGACAGGCGATCGCGAAGACGCCGAGCAGCGCGGCGGCGAGGACACCGATGCGGGCGCCGACGAGATGGACCGACAGCCACGCGGCGCCGAGGGCGGCGGCGAGCACGACGAGCCAGAAGCGTCGGACGATGCGCGCGATCATCGGCGCCGTCCTCGCTCAGGCGACCACGAGTCGCGTACCGAGGAGTCGATCGTGGAGGAACTGTCGGTCGCGATCGACGAGCGCGTAGAAGGGCGGCAACAGCAGCGCGGCCGCGAGCGCGGCCATCGCGCCCCAGCCGTCGATGCCGAGCGCGTCGACCAGCGCGAGCGTAGGAAGCACGAAGAGCCACAGCAGCAGATAGCGCGCGACGGCGCGGCCGCGACCGAGCCGCGTGCCCGACGAGTCGGTCAGGCGGATGTGCCAGGTCTTCATCGCGAGCGTCTGGCCGCCATGCAGCCAGAACCAGACGAAGTAGATGCCGAGGACCACGAACAGCCAGGCCTGGCGCGCGTGACGGAGCGTCAGCGCGTTGCGGCTCTGGGTCAGCGTGTCGAACAGGTAGCCGGCGACGAAGACCACCGCGAAGAGCAGCATCGCCTCGTAGGTCATCGACAACAGGCGGCGGGCCAGCGGTGGCGTCAAGGGCTGACGGGCAGGACCGGGACGTCGACCGTCGCCGGCGGCTTCGGGGTCGGCGCGGCGACGCGCGCCGGCGCGGTCAACGGATTCGCGTTCTTCTGCGCGGCGATCGCCGGGTTGCGCATCTTGGCGCCTTCGCTCACCTCGACCCGACGCGGCACCGGCGCCGGCATGCGTTTCGGAACGACCAGGACCTTCGCCGCGTGCCCCTCGCTCGCGAGCGCCTGGCGCTTCTCGGGCGGCAGCTCCTGGTATTTGCGCAGCATCTCGGCGCGCTGCTCGGGGTTCATCGACCGGACGCGCGCGAAGGTGTCGCGGGCCACGCGCCGCTGTTCGGGCGTCAGCAGCGCCCACTCGCGCATCCGTTGCTGGGTGCGCCCCTGCTCGTCCGGGTTCATCCTCGGATAACGGTTGGAGATCTCGACCCACTTCTTCTTCGTCTGGAGGTCGAGACGCTCCCAGTCCTCGGCGAGCGGCGCGAGCGCGTCGCGCTGCGCGACCGTGAGCTCGATCCAGTACGGACGGACCGGCTTCGACGAAGTGGGGGCGGCGGTCGCGCCCTGCGTGGCGAGCGCGGAGGATGGCGGCTCCTCCGCACGCACGGCGCACGCCGTCGTCGACGCGCCGGCCGCGAGGACCAGCGCGAGCGAGACCGGCAGCGGAGACATGCGCAAGCGGCGCTTGCGCGAGGCACTCATGGGTTCTGCTTGAGGAAGGCGTTGAAGCCCTGGTCGGTGTACGCGCTGATCGGCAGTTCGTCGTTCAGGACGGCGCTGTCGACGTCGGCCAGCTCCTCGATCCGGCGATCCTGCTCGAACTGATAGAGGCCTGCGAGGCAGGCACCCACCAGCACGACGGCGGAGAAGACGAGGCCGGTCCGGCCGAAGCCGAAGCGCTGCGACGATCCGCTGTCATCGGAGGCGAGCACGAAGCGGGACGCCGGCGCGCGCCGCGTCGAAGGCAACACGTGCGCGCGCAGCGCCGTCTTGCGAGCCAGCGCGAGGCGCGCGAGCGTGGCTGGAGGCAACGCGTCCGCGGACTCGTCGAGCGCTTCGCGCACGCGGGCTGCGAAGCGGCTCTCCGCGGTCGCCGCGGCCGTGGGCCGCGCCGAGTCGTACGGCAGATCCGAGCGCTTCATAGTCTGATTCCCTTGGCCTTCAAGGCGGTCGCGAGCGCATGAGTGGCGCGGGAGCAATGCGTCTTGACGCTCCCCTCCGAACAACCCATGGCCGCCGCCGTTTCGGCGACGTCCATCTCTTCCCAGTAACGCAGGATGAAAGCCTCCCGTTGACGAGTCGGCAGGCGCTGGATCTCCTGGTCGATGGCAGCCAGTACCTGACCGCGCTCGACCTGATCTGCAGCGCTTTCGGCCTGACGCGATCCGTCCTCGGCTTCGAGACTCTCGAGGAAATCAAACTCTTCGTTGTCCTTTCCGGTTGACAGGTCGGAGAACAAAGTGGTCCAGGTCGAGCGGACCTTCTGCCGACGGAACCAGTCGTGGATGACGTTCTGGAGGATGCGCTGGAACAGCATCGGCCACTCGGCGGCCGGCTTGTCGCCGTAGCTGTCGGCGAGCTTGATCATCGCGTCCTGCACGATGTCGAGCGCCGACGCGTCGTCGCGAACGGCATAGGCCGCCTGCTTGTACGCGCGGCGTTCGACGGACTCGAGGAATTGGGAGAGTTCTGCGGGGCTTGCCATCAGGCAGCGACGATCTTCACGTCCTGTCGCATCGAGCGGCGCACACGGGTGTCCGCAGGCCGTCGGCGATCTTCAAAGGCGGCAATCGTAACAAATGCGCCACAGCGGCACGACGCCGACGGGCGCGACGCGCCCCCCGGCTTGACCCTCTCGCGCGGCGTGGGCTATCGTCCGCGTCCCGTTGCAGCCCGGTATCGCGGACCTGCAACGCCGATTCAAGCCGGGACCCGGTCGCGCAAGATGCGCCCGCCCCCCGGCGCGCCGAAAGCCTCACCGCTCTACAGCGTGTTCGAACCCAGGCCACAAGCCCGGCAGAGAACGTCCAATCAATCTCCTGTGGACCTTGAAAGGAAGCACCTTGGAAATCACCGGCGCAGAGATCGTCGTGCGTTGCCTCGCGGAAGAAGAGGTCGAACACGTGTTCGGCTATCCCGGCGGCGCCGTGTTGTACATCTACGACGAAATATTCAAGCAGGACCGTTTCCAGCACATCCTCGTGCGTCACGAGCAGGCCGCGCTGCATGCGGCCGACGCCTATTCGCGCTCGAGCCGCAAGGTGGGCGTCGCGCTCGTCACGAGCGGGCCGGGCGTCACCAACGCGGTCACGGGCCTCGCGACCGCGTACATGGATTCGATCCCGATGGTCGTCATCTCGGGGCAGGTTCCGAGCCACGCGATCGGCCAGGACGCGTTCCAGGAATGCGACACGGTCGGCATCACGCGGCCGTGCGTCAAGCACAACTTCCTCGTGAAGGACGTGAAGGACCTCGCGATCACGATCAAGAAGGCCTTCTACATCGCGCAGAGCGGTCGTCCGGGACCGGTGCTGGTCGACATCCCGAAAGACATCACGACGCACAAGGCCGCGTTCGCGTCGTCGGAGTACGCGGCGATGCCGGTCGAGATGCGCTCGTACAAGCCGGCCGAGAAGGGACACCTCGGCCAGATCAAGAAGGCGCTGCAACTGCTGACGGCTGCCGAGCGTCCGATGATCTACGCGGGCGGCGGCGTGATCCTCGCCAACGCGTCCGGAGAGTTGAACGCGCTCGTCGATCGTCTCGGCGCGCCGTGCACGACCACGCTGATGGGTCTGGGTGGCTTCAGGGCGAGCGACCCGAAGTATCTCGGCATGCCGGGCATGCACGGCACCTACGAAGCCAACATGGCGATGCAGCACTGCGACGTGCTGCTCGCGGTCGGGGCGCGCTTCGACGACCGCGTCATCGGCAACCCCGAGCACTTCGCGCAGAACGTCCGCAAGATCATCCACATCGACATCGACCCGTCGTCGATCAGCAAGCGCGTCAAGGTCGACGTGCCGATCGTCGGCAACGTGCGCGAGGTCCTGGTCGAACTGATGGCGCAGCTCGACGTCGCGCAGCAGAAGACGCCGCGCGACGACAGGGGCGGCGCGGCATTCGAC
>CALMOR010000151.1:6070-6409 GCA_937872165.1 uncultured Burkholderiales bacterium
CCCGACGTCAAGGCGCTCTCGCCATGGTGGTCGCAGGTCAACGAGTGGCGCAAGAAGGACTGCATGGCGTATGCGAACTCGGACACGCTGATCAAGCCGCAGTACGTGATCGAGAAGCTGTGGGACGTGACCGGCGGCGACGCCTTCGTCACGTCCGACGTCGGCCAGCACCAGATGTGGGCCGCGCAGTACTACCGCTTCGACCAGCCGCGCCGATGGATCAACTCGGGCGGCCTCGGCACGATGGGCTTCGGACTGCCCGCCGCGATGGGCGTCGTCAAGGCCAACCCCGGTGCCGACGTCGCCTGCGTGACCGGGGAGGGCAGCATCCAGATGTGC
>CALMOR010000152.1 GCA_937872165.1 uncultured Burkholderiales bacterium
CGCCGGTATCGGTCAGAATCGGCGGGATGCTACGGACGAGCAGCTGAACTAGCCAGTACGCCGCGACGTGTTGCTCGAAGAACACGCCCTCGCCGCCGGTGGAGATCGAACTTGAAACCCGCTTCTGGCTTAGGCCATCCATGCAATCCATCAAGTGTTTGACTGTTTCGCTAGTCGGGAAAATGCTAAAAGCCTCGCCTGGTGACGACCTCACACAAGCGGTTGCACTGCCCGTCCGATGACCAAGACGGGGAGGACTTGTGCAGCTACTGCTCTTACAAAGTCAGTCCGCGGACTGACCTTCCAGTCCCGATGCTGAGTATGGGTTCGGACGCTTGTTGAAGTACGGAACGATCACTGATAGCGCGCCCTCCTGAGGAACAATTGTCGAGGTGACCTCATAGGAGGCGAGACGTGGCCAGCGACCGGGCGCCTCGGCCGACACCTTCAAGGCGCTCGCGTCGTTATAGCAAGCAACCACAGGTCTACGCTGTTCCCGCTCGTCAGGGAAGAAGTCGAGTGGGAGGTTTGAGAGCGCGATGCACAGCTTGCTCCACCGGTTCCCCGGCTCACTGGCGAGGTAGACCGGGGCGACGTCCAACCGATGGTCTTGTTTAATCGTCAGTGCGACGCAGTGTTGCAGAGCCTCGGCGACCTGGAAGATCCCGAGGAAATGCGTGAGCATGTCGAAGGCGTACGAATACGCGGTCTCGCAATCCCGCCACAGCGCATGGACCTTCTTGTGTGGCCCGATGGTTCCAGCGCCACGTGCCCCTTCGACGTAAAAGCCGAGTGCGATCGTGTCATCCGAAAGCAGTCGCACCGATCGTAGTTGCGCTTGGTCGTGCTTCAAGAGATTGACGACGCGTCCCAGCCTCGCGTCCCGATACTTCTTCTGCACCCCATCCTTGAAGGCCCGCCACCCGGGGAGCGAGGTTTTGTCGAGGAACTGCGTGTGGAAGTTAAACGCCTTGGCCGGGATCGGCGGACGGAGGCTGCGCAGGATCGAATGTGCTGCATCGAAGTGCTCGTTCAGCCGCTCGAGAAGCTGCCGGTAGGCACCCGACAGCTCGGTTTCGCCGGTCTCCTGAAGCTCCATCGCGGCAGCGAGCCGCGCACGTTCATGCAGATCGAGCACGCGCAGCCAAGCTTCCTCGATGGCGGCGAGCGACAGGCGATACTGCGTCAGCGGGTGCTTTAGATCGTGTGCATCGTGGAAGAGCGCAGTTGCCGGCAGGCCACGAAGAATGGCCTCGACATCGGGACGGAGCGACTGATGAGCAGCCAGTGATCGATCGACGGAAAACTTCATGGGTATCCCCGAGGTGATGGTGCCGAGCGGAGCCGCCCGCAGTCAGGCGATGGCCTCAAGCCGCCCGGATAGTAGTTGGCCAGAAGGAGTTCAAGCAGGCCGGCCAGACAGATCGACAGCTTTATCCTACGCAGCGTGAGTACGCGCGCGGATGGGGGTCCGGCAACACCCGCTGCAGAGCTGTCAATCGCTCGCGTCGGAGTGCGTCCGCTTCGGGTCGAAAGCGCGAGTTCGGTCACGGCAAGAGCGGTCACTCGGGCCGCCGCGCCCGCCGGCCCGCGATGAACGTCCAGTGCTAGGGGTGGAGCGGACGCCTGTGATCCACGAAGTTGAATGTCAGCTTGCGGCCGGTGCTGAAGTTCGGTGGCAGGGCCGGGATCGGCTGCAGCCAGTCTTAAGCAGTCGATCGTTGGGAACGCAGCCGGACCAGTCCGCTTCCTGCGCGGACCGCGGGTTCTCGTCGCAGGCCGAAAGTCGACTTCGATCTCGCTGGCTTTCTGCCACTCGTGGGTAGGAGCAACGTGAACGCCCGCGCGTGAGCAGTTTCCTGAAATCCCGGTCGAAGCTGACGAGGTGCTCGCCCATCTGCGCCACAGCTGCCGACAGCCAGGCGTCAGGCACATCGTTGCCACACAGGTGCTTCTCGAGGCAGAGCTGCCGCAATTTCGACCACTCCGAGCCCACGTGGGCCAGTTGCACGCCCGGCGATGCCAACAACGCATCGACGAACCCCATGGCATCCTCGATCGGGGTGGCCTGCCGGAAAATCTTCGGGCTGATGACCAGTCGCAGGAAGCTGGCGAGCACCATCGGCATCAACGTAAAGGCCGCGCCGGCCTCGGATGCCTTGACCGCTTCCTCGAGCCAGCCGCGCGCCACGGCATGGTGGGGATGATTGGCACGCCAAGCGGCGGCCAGCACGTTGACATCAGGCCCCATCGCCCAGCGCCTCGAGCAAGGACTTGTTGCTCAGCGGGTCCATTCCTGCCACCAGACCACCGTGCCCCTTGAATACGGGAAGGCGGACCCGAGCGCGCTTCGCGGAACTCCGCCTTCGCGCGAAGTCGCAGCTGCAGGCCTTCCTCGATCACGCGAGTCAGGCTCGTACACTGCTGAGCCGCAAACGCCTTGGCGTCCGCGAGAAGCTGATCGTTGAGGTCCAGCGTGGTCTTCATCGGTTTACCGTACAGATTTCCGCACGATTGTTGCAAATTGGGGGTGCGAGCCTCGAAGATCACGCAGCTTCCAACTCGAACTCGACCTTGACCGTCTCGTAGGGAAACTCGACCTCTCCCGAGTCCGTGCGATCGAGCACGCCAGCCATCAGTAGCGCGGTGACGTCGGCATGGACGGCCTTCACGTCTCGCTTCACGCGGCGCGCGACTTCGCGGATCGATACCGGGCCCGCGCCACACAAAGCGCGCAGGATCTGCCAGCGCTTGACGGTCAGCACGCGCCACAACAGCTCTGGCGTGGCGAAGGAAATCCGCGCCGTGCGCGCAGCTCGGCCGGATTTGACCGCCGCTAACGCGTCTGCGACCGCACTCCCGGGCGGGCGAACATCAAGGGTCACGGTCTTCATTGAGCAGCCTCCTGGCCTCACGCTCGAAATCGGTGAACAGCCGGTCCAAGCCCGTGAAGCGATACGCGGCCTCCCGGCCACGCAAGTGACGGTGATCGCCTTTGCCGGCCTCGTTGTCGAAGCGCACCAGGCAGTCTCCGCGGAGCACGAACGCGAGACGGTATTTGTATGAGTGCGTCGAGCCCGGCAGCGACTTCGGCACTTGCCAGACCACGATCTCCGCAAACGCGTCGTCCGCATACGCGATGCGGTCTCGCACGAGCAGAGTGGCCCTCACGCGGCCGAGTATGCGGTCGAGGCCTGCGTGATGTCAAATACTCCAACACGCCGGTCCCAGCCGCCCGGGTGGCGTTGATCGTGAAGCGCATCCGGTCGTTCTTGGCCTCTGGGTACGACGAGTAAGCCGGGGTCGAGGTTGAGGGGCGCGCAGGCGCGGCTGCTTATAGGCGCGCATTTCGCGTCATAGTCCATTTCGATGCTCCGAGGCCCGAAATCATCGGCCTTGGACGCTCGGCCGACCTGATGATTGGGCTTCCTTCAGTTCTGCGGACACATCCACTAGCATGATGTGGTCAGGAGGAAGCGATGAGCAAGGGACGACGGAAGTTCACGGACGAGTTCAAGCGTGAGGCGGTGAAGCTGTGCCGACAGCCGGGTGCGGTGGTTTCGCAGATCGCACGCGATCTCGGGCTCGACCAGACAGTGCTGCGTCGCTGGGTGCAACTCGAGCGCGGCGGGGTCATGGAGATGAACCCAGCGAAGCCGCTGCGGGCCGAGGCGGTCACTGAGCTGCAGCGCGTACAGCGGGAGCTCAAGCGCGTGACGATGGAGCGCGACATCCTAAAAAAAGCGTTGGTGTACTTCGCGAAGGAACCGCAGTGAAGTACGCCTACATCGCACGACAGCGCGGTGTGTGGCCGACCCGATCGATGTGCCGGATGCTCGAGGTCTCGACCAGCGGCTTCTACGAATGGCTCGGTCGTGGTCCGAGTGACCGATCGCTCGAAGACGCGAGGCTGACGCGGCGCATCCGCGAGAGCTTCGAGCTGAGCGACCGGACCTACGGCAGCCCGCGGGTCTGGCACGACCTACGAGCCGACGGCGAACGCTGCGGAATGAATCGCGTTGCTCGCCTGATGCAGCGGGCCAAGCTGCAGGCCCGTCGTAAGCGCAGGCGGCTTCCGATCGACGGGGCGGCTCGCATCGAGCATTACATCGCGCCGAACCACTTGCAGCGCCGCTTTGAAGCTGATAGCCCGAACCGCAAGTGGGTCGCCGACTTCACCTATGTCTGGACCGCCGAAGGCTGGCTGTTCGTCGCAGCTGGGATGGACCTCTACTCGCGTCGCATCGTCGGCTGGTCGATGAGCGACACGGTGCAAGCCCGGATGGTGAACGATGCCTTGCTGATGGCGCTCTGGCGACGCGGCGAGCCGACCGATCTGATGTAGGGTCATCACGGTCTTCTTGAGCGCATTGGCCATGCTTACGGCTCCGTAGCCGGCCAGCGCAGGACCGTTCTTCGTGCGTTGAATCAGCCCATAGCCGTTCTCGCGAGGTAAATGGACGAGCATCGTAAATCGGCTTGATCGCTCCCCCAGTGTTCCGATTGCGGATCGGTCCAGGCCAATGATCAGATCGCCCTCCCAGTGACCAGGCACAGCGCGATCTTCGACCTCTGCAGGACGGCTGGAGATCATCACATCCTCGCTGACGTGCGCCCACGCCTTGGCCTGCGCCCTGGCCCGCGGTACGCGCAATGCCCGCCCGGTTCGCAGACAGCTCACCAGCTCGTGCTTGAGAGCACCGCGTCCCTGAATGTAGAGAGCCTGGTAAATGGATTCGTGAGAGATGCGCATCGATTCGTCATTCGCGAAGTCGACTCGCAACCGATTGGCGATCTGTTCGGGAGACCAGCCATTGACCCAACGACGGTCACCGCGGTGCGGCTTGTTCCGGCCCTTGAACGGAACCTGCTGAGGGCCGGTGATCTCACGACCATCCGCGTCACGAACCTTACCCTCCAAGCGGTCTTGCACGTAGTGACGCAGTCGCAGGTTAGCCGCCAGTTTCGCCGACTTCGGCCTCTTGGCGATCAGATCCGCCTTCCATTGCGCGACCGAAGCCCGGTACTCGAGTCGGCCGCTGCGAGTGGCAGCGTTACGAGTCAGCTCTCGCGAAACCGTAGAGGGACTGCGCCCGATTCGGCGAGCGATCTCGCGTACCCCGACGCCTTGGACCAAGAGCAGCCCAATCTCTTCTCGTTCGGCGAACGACAAGTACCTCCCGGATACCGGGCTCGACATGAACAGTGCCATGCCGCCACGATGGCGGAACCAGCGCGTGCCGACCGGTTGCGACACGCCAACCGCCTCTGCTGCCTTCTCGCTCGTGATACCCGTCGCGATCTGCTGCCAAAAACGTCGCTCGACCTCATGTCGATGTGACGGCGCACCCGGCGAGCGCATTGCCCCTCGCCCCGTCAATCGACGCATCCATCCCGCAGGTCGTCCCATGAAACACCTCTACGATCAAAGGTGTTGCGACGACCAGTTGAATCCGCCCAGTACACAAGTGAAGACTTCCAGACGCTGCTCAAGGTCCAGGGCATCACCTGCAGCATGAGCCGCCGCGGCGACTGCTGGGACAACGCGGCCATGGAGAGCTTCTTCAGCACGATGAAGACCGAACGGACGGCTCGCAAGATCTACCGCACCCGCGACGACGCGACGACCGACGTGTTCGACTACATCGAGCGCTTCTACAACCAGCGACGAAAGCACTCGACCTTGAACATGATCAGCCCTGTTCAGTTCGAACAGGCTTCAATGGCTTGACAAGGGCGTCCGGAAGATCGGGGGAAGCCCAGGAGCAATCGTTAGATTGCTAGCATGCGACTGAACATTACCTATTGCGTGTCACAGGCCCAGAGGCACCTGACGATGTCCCTCTGCGCTGCCCGAAGCCTCGCGAAGATCGATGAGACCGAGGGTTGCTACCGCCACGCCTCAAGCGCTATTCGATTCGAGGGTGGATAGAGGGTAAGAACGTTCCGGCGCGCGGAAACCGGCGCCAGCCCTCACGCCACGTATGACTCCGTCTCCGCCAGAGGGCCCGCGCCGCGGGGGTTCCGGGATGTCCCGATCGTCGATACCGGCCCGCCCGGGTAGGCGATTGTAGGACCGCCAATACGTCGTCGCATCGGACCGTACCCCTGTATCGCTCGGCTCGCGTTTCCCGGCTGACTGTCGGGACGCTGGATGCAGGGTCTGTTTCCGGAATCGGGCGGACGACGGACGCTCAGGCCACGGCTGCACCGGTGCGCACGTCGTCCACCGGCCTCGACACGGTGTAACGCCTTCGATAACGCAGGAAGGGCTTCTCGATCACCTGGAAGCTCACATGACCCACCGCGGTCATTCCAATCAGGAACAGCAAGGCACCGGCGGTGGCCGCATAGATGTTCGTCAGCGGCATCAGGTGACGATGGACGAAGCCCATCGCACGCTCGTAGAAAAAGAAATGGAACAGGTAGATCGAATACGAGTACGAGCCGACGAGTCCGATGACACGTGCCACGCCGACGTTCCGGATTTCGAACGAAGTGTCGTACCAGGCGATCAACGTCGAATAGAGGATCGCCTCGATGGTTGCCAGGTAGATCCAGAGTGGACTGGAGTGGGCCATGGCGACCTTGTCGTTGACGTCGATGACGTAGAACACCAGCGCCGTGGTCGCGACCAGGCCCATCGCCACTGCATGCCGCCCCCGCAACGCACCTCGATAGTGGAAGAGGACGATCCCCATCGTGAATTGATCGATGCGTCCCACAATCGTCCAGTAAGCGTAGGACCAGACCTCCCCGGTGCCGAAGTAGACGACGGCCCTCGCGCAAAGAGCCGCCACGACGATGAGGACGGGCAGGGCCTTGCTGCGTCGGGCGAACCAGAGCAGCAGCGGAAGAACCAGATAGAAATGAAACTCCGTGGTGATCGACCAGCCTCCCGACGGAAGCGTGGGCAGCACGACGCCCTCAACGATGCCGGTCCAGTAGGCGCGCGTCCCTTCGCCGGCGAGAAACGCCAGCAACGCATGCAGGACGATGACGACGATCAGCAGCGGCAACAGGCGCAGCGCCCGGTTCCAGAGAAACGAAGGGAAGTGGATCTGCTTGCCGTCGAGCAGCTTGGCGAAGAGATAGCCGCTCAGGCACATGAACAGCGCCACGCCCGTATGACCCTGATCGATGATGGCGAAAGGGGGCATCGCCGGCGCCGCGCCGAACGGGATCGGGAAGCCGAACGCGCCGTGATTGAAGTGCCAGCAGATCACGAGGAAGGCCGCGAGCGCCCGGACGTGGTCGAGCCCTACGAAGTGTTCGCCGGTCGTGGATTTCATCGTGCCTCATCGAATGGACGTCGGACGAACGCGACGATCACGCCTGCTCATTCGTACCCGACCAGCACCTGCCCCGTCGCTCTCACGCGGTCGACGCCGTCCGCCTCGCGCGGCGCGCCGGCGAGATCGACCACGAGCCCGGTTCGGCTACGGTGCGGCGTCACCTTCGTCACGATCCACAAGGCCGCGTCGTGATGGAGAGGATTGGTGTCGCCCATCGTCGACGCGAACGCACTCACCGCTTCCGGCGTGAACTGATGGACGCGCGAGAACGTTTCGCCGATTTCCACCGCGGCGGGGATCGGCACGCTCAAGACAGACGATCGATGCGCATCGGCGAAGTTTAGGGGATCGGCGCCCGAAGCTCCACGTCCGTCGCCGGCATCCGACGCGTCGCGGGCAGCAGCGCCGTCGCCGGCAGGTTGGAACGGCGGCGGTGGTGACGGCCTTCCATCTCGGAGTACATTCCGTGCCTTGCCGTGAACGCCGCTGCACCGACCGGCCCACCTCGATTCGACCCTCACCGATGCCAGCAGACGGAGCGGAAGCACGCGACCCGGCCGACGCTCGACCCGGCAGAAGCCTTTCCTTTCCGGTGGTGGGCATCGGCGCGTCGGCGGGAGGGCTGCCGGCCCTCACGCGCTTCTTCGAGGCGTTCGACGCACCGTGCGGCATGGCGTTCGTGATCGTGATGCACCTCGCGCCCAATCACGAGAGCAACGTCGCCGAGATCCTGCAGCGCGGGACGCGGCTCACGGTCGTCCAGGTCCACGGCGAGACGGCGATCGAGGCCGACCACGCCTACGTGATCCCGCCGGACAAGGACCTGCGCATGTACGACGGTCACCTCATGCTCACCGGCACGACCCGCGAGCGCGGACCGCACGTCGCGATCGACGTGTTCCTGCGGACGCTCGCCGAAGCGCATGGGGATCGCGCGTTCGCGATCATCCTCTCGGGGATGGGCAGCGACGGCGCGATGGGCATCCGACGCATGAACGAGTGCGGCGGAGTCTCGTTCGCTCAGGATCCCGACGACGCGGAGTTCGACAGCATGCCGCGCGCCGCGATCGCCACGGGGGTCATCGACTTCGTGCTGCCGGTGGCCGGGATGCCCGCCCGGTTGATCGAACTGTGGGCCAACCTGCAGCACATCCGCCTGCCGGTCGAGGCGACGGCCCCGCCTTCGCCGGACCAGCCCGACGAGCGCGGCGCGGCAGAGCTCGCGCTGAAGGACACGCTGTCGCTGCTGCACAAGCGAACGCGCCACGACTTCCGGCAGTACAAGCGCGCGACCGTGCTGCGCCGCCTGGAGCGCCGACTGCAGGTCAACGCCCTGCCCGACCTGGCGGCCTATCGCGACTACCTCGAGACGCACCCGTCGGAGACGGCCCTGCTGCTTCAGGACATGCTGATCAGCGTCACGAGCTTCTTTCGCGATCGCGAGGCCTTCGAGGTGCTGGAGCAGGTCGTGGTACCGGCCCTGTTCGCGAACCATGCGGCCGACGAGCCGATCCGCCTCTGGATCGCCGGCTGCGCCACCGGCGAGGAGGCCTACTCGATCGCGATGCTGTTGCGCGAGCACGCCGAGACGCTGAGCGAACCGCCGCGGATCCAGATCTTCGCGACCGACATCGACGAGCGCGCGATCGCGATCGGCCGGACGGGGCTCTATCCGGAAGGCATCGCGAACGACGTCTCGCCCCCGCGCCTGCGCCGCTACTTCAGCAAGGAAGGCGATCGCTACCGGATCCACAAGGCCATCCGCGAGTCGGTCCTCTTCGCCGTCCACAACGTGCTGCGCGACCCGCCCTTCTCGCGACTCGACCTGATCTCGTGCCGCAACCTGCTCATCTATCTCGATGCCGAAGCCCAGAAGGCGATGCTCGAGACCTTTCGTTTCGCGCTTCGAGACGACGGCACGCTGCTGCTCGGCACGTCGGAGTCGGCCGACGCGGCGGGTATCGGCTTCCGCCTGCTCGACAAGAAGCAGCGGATCTTCGCGGTCGACGCCAACGCTCCTGCGGCGCGCCGGCCGCCGAAGCAGGACGCGCTGGCCGACAGCCGCACGGGGATCGTGCCGATCGCCCAGCTCGAACGCAAGCTGCCTTCGCACGGCGAGCGCCATCGCTCGGCCCTCGAACAGCACTCGACCCCGAGCGTGCTGATCGACGCGAACCAGCAGATCCTGCACCTGTCGCCGCGGGCCGGTCAGTACTTCAGGCGGGCCGGAGGGACGCCGTCCAACGAGATCCTCGCCAACATCCAGCCCGAGCTGCGCGTCGAGATGCGCACCGCGCTGTTCCGCGCGCAGCAGACGGGACAACCGGTGTCCGTGCCCGCCTCGTGGACCGCGGGCGACGGCAGCCGTCGTCGCGTCGTCGTCGGCGTGCATCCGTTCACGGACCCCGCGTCCGCAGAACGCATGAGCCTCGTCACGATGCAGGAGTTGCAGGACTCGCTCGTGCCGCTGCTCGAGGCCTCGCGGTCGCTCGATCGCGAGGAGGTGGTCCATCAGCTCGAGAGCGAAGTGTCGCAGCTCAAGAGCTATCTGCAGGAGACCATCGAGCGCTACGACACGTCGACCGAGGAGCTCAAGGCGTCGAACGAGGAGCTGCAGGCGCTCAACGAGGAATTGCGTTCGGCGTCCGAGGAGCTCGAGACCGGCAAGGAGGAACTGCAGTCGATCAACGAGGAGCTGACGACGGTCAACTACGAGCTGAAGGTCAAGGTCGAGGAGACGATCCGGATCAACGACGACCTGCAGAACCTGATCGCGTCGACCGACCTCGCGGTGGTGTTCGTCGACGCGCACATGCGCGTCAAGCGCTTCACGCCGCGCGCCACCGAGCTCTTCAACCTGATCGGCAGCGACGTCGGCCGCTCGCTCCTCGACATCACGCATCGCCTCGAATGGGACGACATCAGCGGCGATGCGGAGGAAGCGTTTCGCAGCCTCCGCACGATGGAACGCGAGGTGCGCGGTTCGGACGGCCGGTACTACCTCTCGCGCGTAGTGCCCTACCGGACCATCGACGACAAGATCGAAGGCGCGGTGATGACCTTCGTCGACATCACGTCGCGCGTGCTGGCGGCGGACAACAACCGCGTCAACGAGGAGCGGCTGCGGATCGCGTCGGAGTCGGTGCGCCAGTACGGGATCGTCACGCTCGACGCGGGTGGAATCGTCGTGACCTGGAACGCCGGCGCCGTCGACGCGTTCGGCTATGCTGAAGACGAGATTCTCGGCCAGCACGTCGAGGTGCTCTTCACGCCCGAGGATCGCGTCGAAGGCATCGCCCTCCGCGACCTCGAGCGCGCGGTCGCCGACGGCAGCGTCCGCGACGAACGCTGGCACGTCCGCAAGGACGGCACCCGTCGCTTCTTTAGCGGCGTGCTGACGTCCTACAAGAGCGGCCAGCTCGAGGGCTTCGTCAAGATCCTGCACGACATGACCGGCACCAAGCTGCTCGAGACGCATCGGGACGAGGAGCTCAACCGGCAGAAGCAGACGGCCCTGGCGATGGAGACGGCCAACCGGACGAAGGACGAGTTCCTCGCGGTGATGTCGCACGAACTCAAGCACCCTCTGAACCTGATCCACGTGAACGCGGAGCTGCTCACGCGCATGCCCGAAGGCCAGTCGGCCGCGGTACGTCGGGCGGCCGAGACCATCCGGCGCACCGTCGCGAGCCAGGCCCGCATCATCGACGACCTGCTCGACCTGTCGCGCGCCCGGACGGGCAAGATGATGATGACGCTGGTCCCGACCTCCCTGTCCGAGATCGTCACGCGCATCGTCGAAGCGTCGCGGCGCGACGCCGCATCGAAGGGCGTGACGCTGAACGCGCAGCTCGACGCCGACGACGCGTTGGTCGTGACCTGCGACGCGATCCGCGTCGAACAGATCGTGTGGAATCTGCTCAGCAACGCGATCAAGTTCACGGCTGCCGGCGGCAAGGTCGACGTGAGTCTGCGCCGTACCGGAAACGAGGCGGTGCTCGAAGTGGCCGACAGCGGTCGCGGCATCGCGCCCGCCTTCGTGCCCACGGTGTTCTCGATGTTTCGCCAGGAGCGGCGCGAGATCGCCTCCGGCGAGGGCGGAATGGGCATCGGACTCGCGCTCGTCAAGGAGCTGACCGAAGCGCAGGGCGGCCGCGTCTCGGTCGCGTCGCCCGGGGTCGACAAGGGCGCGACCTTCGCGATCGCGCTGCCGGTCGGCGCCGACCGTCTCGAATCGATGCCGACGGATGACGCCGGCAACGCGGGGCCGCTGGCCGATCTGCGCATCCTCGCGATCGACGACTCCGTGGAGGCGCTCGAACCGTTCGCCGAACTGCTGCGGCTCGAGGGTGCGTTCGTCACCGAGGCCCACGGCGGAGCGCAGGCGCTGGAGGTCCTGGACGCCGGCGCGTTCGACCTCCTGATCTCCGACGTCGGCATGCCGAAGATGGACGGATATCAGTTGATCAACGAGATCCGCCAGCGCAACGGCAGCGGCGACATCGTCGCGATCGCGATGTCGGGCTACGGACGCGCCGGCGACGTGCAGCGGGCGACCGAAGTCGGCTTCGATGCCCACCTGACCAAGCCCGCATCGGTCGAGGACCTGAAGGCTCTCGTCGTCGGGCTGCGCGACCGCGGCCGCATCAAGTAGCCCTTGCGGAGGGGCGAGGGGCCGCTTCCAGAGGTCGCCCTTCCAGCGCGCCGGCCCCACGGTCGGCGCCTCGTCGCCGTCACGACGAGCGCAGGCCTCGCGTATCGCGTCCGGGCGGGACGAAGAAGAGAAGCGCGCCCGGCGCACCCGCTCGCGGCCGGTGACGCCGTCCGGGCCGACCACCTTCCGATCAGCATTCGTCCGAAGCCGCAGGCCCCGCCTTTCGCGAAGAATGCTCCCCTCGCCCACGGCGCCCGTTCTCCTACTTCGGGACCTGGCCGATGGGGAGCGGGGATCGATACTTGGCCGCACAACTGCATCAGCTGATCGCGAGTGCCGACACCGGCCCGATGGCCGTCGAGCGGAGCATCGAGCGCCTGCTCGAACGCGAGGGGCGCACGCCGTCGCGAGACGCGGCAACCGTCGCGCGCGCGCTGATTGCGGCCGGTCTCGACCGCCTTCCGCTTCCCGGTCACGGTGCGACGCTGAAGCGCTGGCAGGCGCTCGAACGTGTCGCCCGTCACGACCTCGCGACGGTCAAGCTCTACGAGAGCCACACCGATGCGCTGGCGATCCTCCACGAGATCGACACCCGTCATGCCCCGCGGCCCGATGCTCTCCATGCGGTATGGGCCTCCGAAGCGCGCGTTGACCCGCTGACGATCCGCGAAGACGGGCGGTCGCTCCGCGACGCGAGCCATGTGCTGATCGACGGTCGCAAGTCGTGGTGCTCGGGCGCGCGGGTCGTCGACTTCGCACTGATGACGGCGGTCGCTCCCAGCGGCGCCCGTCACCTCGTCGAGGTCCGTCTGTCGGCGCCCGGTGTCTCCATCGACGAGAGTCGCTGGCAGGCGGTGGGCATGCGGGACTCGGGGAGTTTCGACGTCGTCTGCGACGGCGTTCCCGCGCGCATCGTCGGACCGGCGAACAGCTATCTCGCACGGCCCGGCTTCTGGCACGGCGGCGCGGGCGTGGCGGCGTGCTGGTTCGGCGCGGCCGCGGCGATCGGCACCAGGGTCCGCGACCTCCAGGTCGATCGCGACGATCCCCACGCTCTCGCGCATCTCGGTGCCATCGACGCGTCGCTCGCATCCGGCGCCGCGCTGCTGCGCGAGGTGGCACGGACGATCGACACCGCCCCCGCCGACGACGCCGCTCACGTCGCATTGCGGGTCCGCGGAGCCATCGCCGACATGTGCGAACGGGTGCTGCATCATGCCGAGCGGGCGGTCGGCCCGGGACCGCTGTGCAACGAAGCGGATCTCGCGCGGCGCGTCGCCGACCTGCCGATCTTCGTGCGCCAATGCCGCGCCGATCACGATCATGTCGCGCAGAGCCGCATCCTGCTGACGGACGCCGAGGCGCTGGGCGAAGCGGGATGGACGCTATGACGCCTTCGACCCACGTCCCGTCGCACTCGCCGAGTCGCCGGCTGATCGAAGGTCGGGGAACGGCGGAAGGAGCGTGGCGATCGTCGTCGACGCTCGAACGCTTCGCCGTCTGCGACGTCGTCGAGTGGACCGAACGCTTTCGCAGTATCTGGTTGCTCGCACCGCATCCGGACGACGAGGTCCTCGCTCTCGGCGGCAGCATGGCCCAGCTCACCGCGTCGCACGCCGAACTCCACATCGTCTCCGTGACCGACGGAGAAGCCAGCCACGCGGGCTCGAGCGAATGGACCGCCCAGCGTCTCGCGAAGACCCGTCCGCTCGAGATGCGACGCAGCCTCGAGGTCCTCGGCATCGACGCGCAGGTGTTGCGACTGGGAATTCCCGACGGACGCGTCGGTGCGCATCGGGAAACCTTGCTGAAGGCGCTCGTCGAGAGGGTCGACGAACGGGACCTGCTGCTCGCGACCTGTCGCTTCGACGGGCATCCCGACCACGAAGCCTGCGGCGAGGTCGGCGCGCTCGCCGCCGAACTGACCGGTGCGACGCTCTTCGAATACCCCGTGTGGATGTGGCACTGGGCTTCGCCCGACGAGGTCGTGGTGCCGTGGACCCGGGCCCAGCAGATCGTGCTGCCGGCCGCCACGATCGACCGCAAGCGGGCGGCGATCGACGAGTTCCGCAGCCAGATCACTCCCGACGGTGGTCGCGAGGCCGTGCTGCCGCCTCACGTCCTGCCCCGCTTCCTGCGTCCGTTCGAAGTCGTCTTCACGTGAGCGCCCAAGGCGGCGCGGCCATCGCGACCTTCGATGCCCTCTACGATCGCTCGAGCGATCCTTGGGGGACGACGACCCGCTGGTACGAACGACGCAAGCGCTCCCTGCTGCTCGCGGCGCTCGACCGCGAGCGCTACGGCGAAGTCTACGAAGCGGGCTGCGGCACCGGTCACATCAGCGTCTGTCTCGCCGACCGTTGCGATGTGCTGCTGGTCAGCGACGCGAGCGCCGGCGCTCTCGCGATCGCGGCGGAACGTCTCGCCGACAAGGCCAACGTGACGCTCGAACGCCATGTGCTGCCGGACGACTGGCCGATGCGTCCCTTCGACCTCCTGGTGCTGAGCGAGCTGCTCTACTTCACCGATGCCGCGCAGTGCGCGCGCATCGCGCGGCACGCACGTGCCAGCGCGGGTCCTTCGGGCACCGTCGTGGCCTGCGACTGGAGAGCTCCGATCGAAGGGCTCGGCCACGATGGCGATGCCGTGCATCGACACTTCGAGGACGAGCTCGGTCTGCCGCGCACCTTCGAATACATCGACGACGACTTCGTGCTCACCGGCTGGTCCGCAGACGTCCGCACGGCGGCGATCCGCGAGGGACTGCGATGACCGCGCCCAAGGTCGCGACCGTCGTGCGTTCGGTCGGCGTGGTCGTCCCCGCTCACAACGAGGAACGGCTGATCGGCAACTGCCTCGCCTCGATCGCGCGGGCGGCGAAGGTCGCTCGCCTGCCGGTCCACGTCGTCGTGGTCTGCGACGCCTGCACCGACAACACGGCCGATGTCGTCGAGTCGTTCGGTCATCGCGCGCGCCGCTGCGACGCACGCAACGTCGGCGTCGCGCGTTCGATCGGCGCGGAGGCGATGCTCGATCTCGGAGTCGACTGGCTCGCCTTCACCGACGCCGACACCGTGGTCTGCAGTCGCTGGCTGTCCGAGCAGCTCGCGCTCGACAGCGACGTCGTCTGCGGCACCGTGGGCGTCGAGGACTGGGACGTCTACGGCGAGGCCATGCGTCGTCACTTCGAGCGCACCTATCGCGACGAGGATGGTCATCGACACATCCACGGCGCCAACCTCGGAATGTCGGCCCGTGCCTATCGCAACGCGGGTGGCTTCGCAGCGCTCGCCAACAGCGAGGATGTCGCGCTCGTCGCGGCGCTCGAGGCGAGCGGGGCCCGCATCGCGTGGAGCGCGTCGCCGCGCGTCGTGACCAGCGCGCGGACCGACTTCCGTGCCACCGCGGGATTCGGCGCGACGCTCGCGTCGGTCGCGGGCGTCGCGGGCTTCGGCCGATGACGCGCTGACGGCGGGGCCGCCTGCCTGGTGCCTTGCCACGGGCGGGTCACGCTTCGCCGCGTGCCAGCCGTCCCGTGTCGACCGGGCGTCCTGATCCGCGCTCGACGTCACGACTGCCGCCGAACCCGTCGACGAGCGCCTGGAGCGCCGGTGAAATGGCGCTCCGCACCCGGTAGGTTCGAGGAAAATGTGCGCTGGGCGCTCGATGGAATCGATCGCGGAAGCTAGGGCTTCGACGCACGGGGCGCGCTCCGTTCGACGACGGCGAGTGCCCGGCCATCGGAGAAGCTGGCCCGCGAAGCGGGAACGGCCGACGGCGGCAGCGGTAGGAGACGCTTCGGCATCGGCCGACCCTCCGCATCGGACGATTCGATCGGAACGGTCGGTTCGGGTGCTGGCGAGGCCGCCTCGACCCTAGGTCCCTGTGCGTGTGAACGCATCGCCACAGAAGATGTAAGAG
>CALMOR010000153.1:0-1745 GCA_937872165.1 uncultured Burkholderiales bacterium
CGATCGGCAGCGTCTTCGACATCGTGATCATCCGGGGCTCGAAGCCGAGCGTCCGGTAGAGCCGCGCCGCGCTGTCGTTGAACGCGGCCACGCCGAGTCGAAGTTCGGCTGCGCCTCGCGCGACGGCCCAGCGTTCGGCTCTCTCCATCAGCACGTGCCCGATGCCCGACCCGCGATGGTCCGCCGCGACCACGATCGAGCCGATGCGTGCGACGCGGGCCGCCTGCAGCAGCGGACTCGTCTCGTCGACGACGCTCACGGTGACGAAGCCGATCAGCAGGCCGTCCCGTTCGCAGACGAAGGTCTTCGCCGCCTCTTCGTCGATGCCCGCCGCCCACGACGCGCGCATCGCGTCGCGGTCCGGCGGGTGCACGAACACGGTCGGCATGGCCGCGTGATGCATCCGCTGGATCTCGTCCCCGAGCGCGTGGATCGCATCGACGTCGTCCGGGGTGGCGTCACGATGAACGAGCGCACTCATCGCCGCGCTCCCAGGTCGACGGCCCATGCGTCGAGGCGGGCCAGGCTCGCGACCGCTCCGCCGCAGACGACGACGAGCACGTCGTCGAAGGCGTCGAGTTCCGGCGCGCGGTCGTAGACGGGCGCGAGCGCCGCGCCAGAGGCGGGTTCGACGACGAGGCGATGGTCGTCGACGAAGCGGAGACAGGCCGATACCGCGGCCGCGTCGTCGACCACGACGCTCGCGACCGGATGTTCCGACGTCCACCGGAAGGCCTGCTCGCAGACCTCGCGCGCGCCGAGCGACGTCGCGATGCTGGTGACCGCGTCGAGCGTCACGCGCCGTCCGCTCCGCATCGATCGATGCAACGACTCCGCGCCGCGCGTCTCGACCGCGACGACCGGCACGTCGGACCAGCCGTTGCGGCGCAGTCCTTCGACGACGCCGCACAGGAGACCGCCACCGCCGACCGACAGCACCACCGCGTCGGGTCGCGCCCCCTGACGGACCGCCTCGTCGATCATCGTCGCGTGGCCTCGCCACACGAGCGGATCGTCGAACGGATGGACGAAGGCGGTGTCCGTGTCCACCATCGTCAGCGCGAGCGCATGGGCCTCGTGCCATGCGGCGCCGTGTAACACCAGTTCCGCACCCTCGTCTTCGATCGAACGTCGCGCGATCGCGCTCGCGGTCTCGGGAACCACGACGACGACCGCCGCCGACAACCGGCGTCCCGCGTGGGCCACCGCGATGCCCGCGTTGCCGCCCGAAGACGACACGAAACGGCGCACGCCGCGCCGCGCGTGGTGCTCGCATGCGGCGCCGATGCCGCGGATCTTGAACGAGCCGGGCGGCTGCAGCGCTTCGAGCTTGAGACGGACCGTGCGGCCCGAGGCGAGCGACAGGGGGCGCGATTCGACGAGCGGGGTCTCGATGTGCAGCGGCATCGGCGAAAGCGATCGAAAGGAAGGCCACGATCTTAGGGCCATGCGAAAATGCGCGCCGCTTCAGCCCGCCCCTCGTCGTCGCCACTTCTCCGATGCTCGACCTCAATCTCCTTCGCAAGGACCTCCCGCGCGTTGTCGCGGCCCTCGAGACCCGCGGCTACGCCTTCGATCGCGCGACCTTCGAGTCGCTCGAGTCCGAGAGGAAGCGCGTCCAGACCGAGACCGAGGCCGCGCAGGCGCGTCGCAACGCACTGTCGAAGCAGGTCGGCGTGCTGAAGGGCCGCGGCGAGGACGCGAGCGCCGTGATGGCCGAAGTGGCGGCGCTGCCGGGCACGCTG
>CALMOR010000153.1:1755-27350 GCA_937872165.1 uncultured Burkholderiales bacterium
CGCTGAAGGCGCTCGAGGAGCGGCTCGCGAAGACGCAGCGGCAACTGCTCGAGCTGATGCAGGGCATGCCGAACCTGCCGCATGCCGACACGCCGCTCGGCCGGTCGGAGGCCGACAACGTCGAGGTGCGACGCCACGGAACGCCGCGGACCTTCGACTTCGCGGTCCGCGACCACGTCGACATCGGTGCCGCGCTCGGCCTCGACTTCGAGACGGCGGCCAAGCTGTCCGGGGCACGCTTCGCGCTGATGAAGGGCCCGGTCGCGCGCCTGCATCGCGCGCTCGCGCAGTTCATGCTCGACCTGCATACCGAGCAGCACGGCTATGTCGAGTGCTACACGCCGTACATCGTCAACGCGGACTCGATGATCGGAACCACCCAGCTGCCCAAGTTCGGCGACCAGCTGTTCTCGGTGCGCAAGGGCGGCGACGACGGCGGCGACGAGACGCTCTACCTGATCCCGACGTCGGAGGTCTCGCTGACCAACACGGTCCGCGGCGACATCGTGCCGCTCGCGTCGCTGCCGATCCGGCTCGCCGCGCATACGCCGTGCTTCCGTTCGGAGGCCGGCAGCTACGGGCGCGACACGCGCGGCATGATCCGCCAGCATCAGTTCGACAAGGTGGAGATGGTGCAGATCGTCGAGCCGTCGACGTCGTACGACGCGCTCGCCGAGATGGTCGGTCACGCGGAGACGGTGCTGCGACTGCTCGACCTGCCGTATCGCGTGCTGCGTCTCTGCGGCGGCGACATGAGCTTCGCGGCGGCCACGACCTACGACCTCGAGGTCTGGTTGCCGGGCCAGCAGGCGTATCGCGAGATCTCGTCGCTGTCGAACTGCGAGGCCTTCCAGGCGCGCAGCATGCAGGCCCGCTACCGCAACGCGGATGGCAAGGTCGACTTCGTGCACACGCTGAACGGCTCGGGCCTCGCGGTCGGTCGCACGCTGGTGGCGGTGCTCGAGAACGGGCAGGAGGCCGACGGCTCGGTGACGGTGCCGGAGGCGCTGCGGCCCTATCTGAAGGGGCTGGCGCGCTTGGTGCCGGGCGCCTGACGATGGACGACGCGAAGGAGCTCGGGACGGCGACGCGGCTGGTGCACGACGACTACGTCGCGCCGTCGCCGTTCGGCGGGATCAACGTCGCCATCCATCACGCGTCGACGGTGACCTGGCCGACGGTCGCGGCGATGCGGGCGCGCGACTGGAAGCACGACACCGGCTACACCTACGGGCTGCACGGGACGCCGACCACGTTCACGCTCGCGAGCCGCATCGCGTCGCTGGAAGGCGGTCGCCACGCGCTGCTCGTGCCGTCGGGTCTGGCCGCCATCGTGCTGGTCGACTTCGCGATGTCGAAGACCGGCGACAACCTGCTGTTGCCGGACAACGTCTACAACCCGAGTCGCGACGTCGGCGGCTCGCTGCTCGCGGACCTCGGCATCGAGGCGCGCTTCTACGACCCGATGGACCCGGCCTCGCTGGCCGCGCTGGTCGACGACCGCACCGCGCTGATCTGGCTCGAGACGCCCGGCTCGGTGACGATGGAAGTGCCCGACGTGCCGGCTCTGGTCGCGATCGCGAAGGCGCGCGGCGTGCCGACCGCGATCGACAACACGTGGGCGGCGGGGCTGCTGTTCCGTCCCTTCGATCATGGCATCGACATCGTCATGCATGCGCTGACCAAGTACCCGTCCGGCGGCAGCGACGTGCTGATGGGCTCGGTCACGACCGCCGACGAGGACCTGCACCAGCGCATCAAGGCGGTCCACATGAAGATGGGCTTCGGCATCGGCGGCGACGATGCGTATCTCGTGCTGCGCGGTCTCGCGACGATGCAGATGCGCTTCGAGCGCAGCGGTGCGAACGGACTCGCGCTCGCGGCCTGGCTCGCGGGGCGCGACGAGGTCGCGGCGGTGCTGCATCCCGCGCACGCCGACTGTCCCGGCCATGCGTTCTGGCGACGCGACTTCAGCGGGGCCTGCGGCCTGTTCTCGGCGGTGTTCGACGAACGCATCCCGGAGGAGCGCGTCGACGCGATGGTCGACGCGTTGCGGCTCTTCGCGATCGGCTTCAGCTGGGGCGGGGTCCACAGCCTCGCCGTGCCGTATCGGATGGCGGCGCCGGGCGGCACGACGCGCTCGGCCTCGTCGTGGCCGCATCGCGGCGTGCTGGTCCGCTTCTACGCCGGCACCGAGGACGCGCGGGACCTGATCGACGACCTCGAACAGGCCTTCACGCGACTCGCGGGCTGACGCGCGCCGCGCCGCGCGGCGAGCCGTGCCCGTGGCGCTGCCACACGCGGCGCAGCTGATGGGCGGAGCTGAAGCCCGCGGCCTCGGCGACGCGTTCGACGGACAGGCCGGTCGTGTCGAGCCGCTCGCGCGCGATCGCGAGGCGGATCTGCTGCAGGTAAGCGAGCACCGTCGTGCCGAGTTCGTCGCGAAAGAGCCGCGACAGGTGGCGCACGCTGGTATGCGCGGCCGCAGCGATCGCGGCCAGGTCCCAGGGCCGCGCCGGGTCGGCCACGATCGCGTCCTGCGCACGGTGGATCACCGGATGCATGTGGTCGCGATGGGCGAACCACGGCGACAGCTGGTCGTCGCTGCCGGCGCGACGCATGTACACGACGAGGCTGCGCGCCACCCGCGAGGCGATCGCCGGCCCGGCGTACCGTGCGATCAGGTGGAGCGCGAGGTCGATGCCGGCCGTCACGCCGGCGCTCGTCGTCACGTGTCCGTCCTCGACGAAGATGCGGCCGTGCTGCACCCGTGCCGCGGGATGCTCGCGCTGCAGGACATCGCAGTATTCGTGATGGGTGGTGCAGGCCCGCCCGTCGAGCAGACCCGCGCGGGCGGCCACGAAGGCGCCCGAGCACACGCACGCGAGGCGCTGCCGCGGCGTGACGTGCTTCGCGAGCCAGCGGGCGGCCGCGGTCGCCGCGCTGCCCTGGAGCCGCGGCACCGGCGTCACGCCGGGCACCACGACGAGCGCGCCGTCGGCGAGCGAGGCCGGCAGCGGCTTCAGCTCGGACAGCGAAAGACCGAGCGACGTCTTCGCATCGCGATCGACGCCGTGATACGCGACCTCGAACACCGCACGGTCCGCGATGCGGTTGGCGCTTCGCAAGGCATCGGCGATGCCGGCCAGGTCGAGCAGGTAGACCTGGGGCAGCACGACGAAGTGGACGGGGATGGTCGCCGCGATCATCGTCATCGGGCCGCGCGCCGGGCGCGCGCGGCGGCCTCGTCGGCCGTGACGATCGTCGCGAAGCGATCGGCGAGGACCAGCTCCGTCCGTTCGCGGATCTCGTCGGCCGACACCTCCCGTCCCGACGACGTCGTCATCGCGAACGTCAGCGTCGCTTCGGTGACGTAGTCGACCTCGTAGCCGAGGTCGGAGGCGTTGCGGGTCGTGGTCTCGCAGCACTGCTCGGTGCGGATCCCGCAGACCGCGAGGCGCGAGATGCCGCGAGAGGTGAGCCAGCCTTGCAGTCCCGTGCCGATCAGGGCGCTGTGCACGTTCTTCTCGAAGGTCGCGGCCGCGTCGAACGAGAGCTCGCGCATCGGCACCGCGAAGCCCGACGCCTCGCCGAAGACGCCGTCGCCTTCGACGTGCAGGATGCGCACGACCGGCAGACCCGCCGCGGTGAAGCCGTCGACGAGTGCGCGGGACCGGTCGAAAAAGGACGGAAGGTCACGATCGTCGAAGTACGGCCGCCGACGGAACGATTCCTGCACGTCGATGACGAGAAGGGCGGTGAGGCGTGATGTTGTCGAGGTCATGAGCGGCTTCCGGACCAGAGAGTAGCAGCATCATGCGGTTCGACCGGAAAGCATGCGAGGGTCTAGGCGGACGAGGTGCGTACGGATCCGGCCATTCATTTCACCTCCGTCGTTTCCCCTCCGCGGAGGCCCCGCGCCTTTCGGTATGCTTGCCGTCCCGTCCGTGTCGTTGAAAGAGGCCTTCGATGGAAGCCTGGTCCGTGCTCGTCGCCGTGGCGGTCGGCATCGCGCTCGGCGCCGCCGCCGCCGCGTGGCTGCTCGGGCGCCACCATCGACTGCTGATGGACGCGAAGCTGGCGTCGGCCGGGGCCGACGCGCAGGCCGGTCTCGCGGCGGCCGAGGCCCGGCTCGCGGCCCGCGAGGTCGCCGACGCGGATCTTCGCCAGCGGCTAGACGTCGCGGTCGCCGCTGCGCGGGACGCGAGCGAGGCCCTCGCCGAAGCGAGGGTCGCCCACGCCGGCGTCGAGGCCGATCTGCGCGACGAGCGCGAGCGCATGGCCGACAAGCTCGCGGCCCTCGCCGAGGCGCGCGACGAACTGTCCGCGCATTTCAAGGCCCTCGCCGGAGAGGCCCTGGAGACCAACCGCAGGCGGATGACCGAACAGCATCAGGGCGCTCTCGACCTGATCCTGAAACCGCTCGGCGAGAAGCTCGTCGCGTTCGAGAGGAAGGTCGACGAGACCTACGACAAGGAAGCACAGCAACGCTTCTCGCTGCAGCAGGAAGTAAAGAACCTTCACCTCGCGACCGCGCGCATCAACGAGGACGCGAACAACCTGACACGGGCCCTGAAAGGCGAAGCGAAGACGCGCGGCAACTGGGGCGAGGTCGTGCTCGAGCGCGTGCTCGAACGGTCCGGCCTCGTGAAGGGCGTCGAATACGAGACGCAGTTGTCGCTCAAGACCGACGAGGGCCGGACGGTGCGACCGGACGTCGTCGTGCGCTTGCCGGACGACCGCCACATCGTGATCGATTCGAAGGTGTCCCTGGTGGCTTACGACCGCTACCACGCGGCCGTCGACGACGAGGGGCGGGCCCTGCACGGGCGCGACCACGTGCGTGCGATCCGCGAGCATGCGAAGGATCTCGGCGCGAAGGGCTACCAGCAGCGGCAGGGCCTCGACTCGCCGGACTTCGTCGCGATGTTCGTGCCGATCGAGCCGGCGCTCGGGCTCGCGTCGTCGCTCGACGAAGCGCTGTTCCTCGATGCCTGGGACCGCAAGGTCGTGATCGTCACGCCGAGCACGCTGCTCGCGGTGCTGACGACCGTGCATACCTTGTGGCAGCGCGAGAAGCAGACCGCCAACGCGATCGAGATCGCGAAGAAGGCGGGTTCGCTGTTCGATCAGTTCGTGCTCGTGATCGAATCGCTCGAACAGGTGGGCAAGCATCTCGAGCGGGCATCGAATGCCTTCGACGACACGCGCAGGCGCTTGTCGCGCGGCAAGGGCAATCTCGTGCGCAAGGTCGAGCAGTTGCGCGAGATGGGCGTGAAGGCCAACCGGCCGCTGCCGGCCGACTGGCTCGAGCAGGCCACCGAAGCGGAGCATGCGATGGAAGAGAGCCCGCTGCCGTCGAAGCTCACGCTGGTGCCTTCTGCCGACACGGATGCGGAGCCCGGATGAACGTCTTCGGCGCGTCTTTTCGCTAAACTTCGCCGCTTTCCCCCAGCCCTTCAACGGCGCGACGCACGGCCCGCAGCGAATGCGGTGCGTCGCGGCCCCATCGGAGAACGCCTCATGTCGACCATCCGCTCGTCCGTCGTGCTGTCCACGCTGCTGCTCGCCGGTTCGGCTCACGCGCAGCAGGCGGCGGTCGCCGACATCCCGCCCTACGACTGCAAGAAGCCGGGCGAGTACCAGCCGATCGACAAGAGCGGACCCGAGCAGGCCCGCTTCGTGAAGCGTCGCGACGCGTACAAGACCTGCGTCGACGAGTACGCCAAGGTGGCCCGCGCGAAGGTCGCCGAACTGTCCGCTGAGGCCGATGCCTGGAACGCCGCAGGCAACAAGGCGATCGACGAGTTCAACGCATACGTCCAGCAGTCGAACCAGGCGATCACCGGCAAGTAGGCCGCCACGCGGCGCTTCAGCCGAGACCCTCGAAGGGCCACGCCTCGACGACGTCGCCGGCGTCGACCGGTCCACGGTCGTGGCCGAGGACGATCAGGCAGTTCGCGTCGCTCATCGAGCGGAGGATGCCCGAGCCCTGGTCGCCGGTCGTGCGCACGTGCCAGCCGTCGGCCGTCGCGAACGCGATGCCGCGTACGAACTCGGTGCGGCCCGCGACCTTCGCGATCGGCGCATCGCAGACGACGACGAGCGATGGAAGGGCGGTCACGGCCCCCCCCGCTAGCTTCAGCAGGGCCCTTCGCACCAGCGCGTGGAAGGACACCATCACCGCGACCGGGTTGCCGGGGAGGCCGAAGAAGAGGGCCCGGTGGCCCGCCACCGTGACGTGCCCGAACGCCATCGGACGGCCGGGCTTGATCGCGAGCTTCCAGAACGAGACCTCGCCGAGGCGCTCCATCGTCGCGCGCGTGTAGTCGGCATCGCCCGCGGACACGCCACCGCTCGTGACGATGGCGTCCGCCGACGCGTCGACGCAGGCCCGCGTGATCGCTGCTTCGAGCGCGTCCGGGTCGTCGCGGACGATGCCGAGATCGACGATCTCGAAGCGCAGCGCCGTCAGCAAGCCGATCAGCGCATAGCGGTTGGTGTCGCGTACGCTGCCGACGGCGAGCGGCTCGTCGAGCTCGCGGAGTTCGTTGCCGGTCGAGAAGACCGCGATGCGCGGACGGCGGACGACGGTCAGCCGCGCGATCCCGATCGATGCGGCGAGTCCGAGGTCGGACGCGGTGAGGCGGCGACCGCGAGACAGGACGAGAGCGCCCGTGGCGAGGTTCTCGCCGGCGGGACGACGATGCCTGCCTCGGCTGACGAGCGCGTCGACGGCGATCTCGTCGCCCGCGACCTCGACGTGTTCCCACGGCACGACGGTGTCGCATCCGTCCGGCATCACGGCGCCGGTCATGATGCGCACGCACTCGCCGGCGCCGACCGGCCCCCGATGGGGATGACCCGCTCGAGCGCCGCCGACGACGCGCAGCCGCAGCGGCTTCGGCGCGTTCGCCGGTGGGGCACGCAGCGCATAGCCGTCCATCGCGGAACTGTCGTGAGCGGGCACGTCGACCGGCGAGACGAGGTCCGCCGCGAGCGTGCGTCCCAGCGCGTCCGCGAGCCGGACCGATTCGTCGCCGCTAACCGCGACGATCCCGTCCTCGATCCGTCGCCGTGCGTCCTCGTAGCGCAGAGCGTTCATCGGCGCATCGATGGATTCGGGACTCTTCCCCGATCAGGTGTTTCGTTCGGCATCGAGCAGTTCGTCCATCGAGTTGAGATTGCGGAACGCGCATTCGTCGTCGAAGCGCACCGTCGCGCAGGCCAGCGATTCGGCCCAGCCGCGGACCGAGCGACCGCCGTCGGCGAGGAAGCGGGCGAGCGCGCCCGCCACGTCGGTCCGCATCATGCAGAAGATCGGATGGAGGCGTTCGCCGGTGGCGGCGATGGCCACCCGCACGGCCGGCGTCGCGAAGGCCGCGGAGAGCCGTGCGACGAGGTCGTCCGGAAAGCCCGGCGCGTCGCACGGGATCGCGATCATGAAGTCGGTGGTGCAGCGGGCGAGGCCGGCCGCGATGCCGGCGAGGGGGCCTTGGTATCCCGCGATCGCGTCGGATACCACCGCGGAGCCGAGCCGTGCGTAGTCGTCGTGGCCGCGATTGGCGCTGATCAGCATCGGACCGACCGCGGGCGCGAGCGCAGCCAGCGCATGGACCACCAGCGGACGTCCGCGGAAGACCTGCAGTCCCTTGTCGACGCCACCCATGCGCGAGCCTTGCCCGCCGGCGAGGACGAGTCCGGTGATGCGTGACGGATCGACGTGGACTGGCAACGAGGAGCGGGGCGGACTACGGCGACGGGGAGCCGCGACCTTATCACGCACGTGGGCGCCGGAAAGCACGAAGGGCCGTCGCCGGCCCTTCGTGTCGCTGCTGTTTTCGGTCGCGGGGCGCGACCCGCGGTCACTGCGCCAGCAGTGTCGCGGAGATCTTGCCGCCGCCGTTGCGACCGCTCGCGATCGTCAGGTGCGGCGTCACCGATCCGGCCGGCCACGTGAAGATGTGGACGTTGCCGTCGCCCAGGCTGGCGGACGCGTGGACGGACTGACCGTTGCCGTCGACGAGGCTGAACTGCATCGTCGCGCCGCCCGACGCGGTGACCTGCAGCCGGTAGGCCCTGCCGGCCTGCGGGCTTCCCCATAGCGACGAAGGCATGCTGCGGCCGCTGGCGTTGATCTGCACCGTGTATTGGCCGTTGTCGGGGAAAGTGACGGCCTGGTCCCAGGTGTTGAAGGTACCTGCGGCCGGACCCTGCAGCACGTACCAGCCGCCGCGCATCGACAGCAGGTTGAGGTTGGTCTCCGGCGTGAACGGCACGCCGTTCGCATCGACCCAGCCCGACGTCGTCACGGCCTGACGCAGCGCCGCACGGATGATGTCGAGCTCGGACGCGATCTCCGGATCCCATCCGTTCGGCATCAGCTGGAAGCCAGAACCGATCTCGACGTAGAAGACGTACGGCGTCCCGACGTTACCGTCGACCGCATAGGCGCCATAGGACTGCAGCGTGCGCACGATCTTCAACAGGCGCGGGTCCTTGATCTTCGAAAGGTCGAAGTCGGCCGGCAGCATCATCAGCGCGCCTTCGGGGATCGAACCGGTGTTGATGCTGGCTGCATACGCGTCGGCCGAGGTGGCCGGAAAGGCGTAGGTCGGGTTGGCCGACAACGCGTTCGCCGGCATCGACATCGCGAGGGCGTGCTTGTACGAGGGTTGCCCGTCGGCGAGTTCGAACGTGCGGATGATGCCGGCCATCGGCACGACCCCGGTCGCACGCGATCCCTGGAAGTACTGACCCGGGGTCCCGAAGCCGCGACCGTCGAGCGCGGTCCACGTGTATTGCGTGGCCCGCCACTTGTTGCCGTCCTGCTTCAGCTGGTAGAACGAATGGATGCGGTTCGCGGCCACGTCGATGATGTCCGCATGTCCGTCGCCGCCGCTGGCCGGGACCAGATTGGCCGGCCAATGGGGGATGGTCAGCTGCGACACGTACTCCTCCGCATCGGCGACGTACAGGCCGGTCCCGTCGTTGGGACCGACCACCGTCACCGCGGGATCGCTGCTGGACGCGGTGAAGGCACCGGTGGACAACGAGCCCTCGGCCACGGTCGGGTAGTAATACGACGAAGGGATCTGGAAGGTGCCGAGCGTGACCTGCGTGGGACGCGAGTTCCACAGCGACTGGTCGGAGAACGGCCGCTGCGGCGAGGCGACCTGGCCGGCTCCGGCGTTGACGGTCAGCGTCGCCACTGCGCTCTGCGTCGTGCCCGCGTTGTTGGTGATGGCGACCGTGAACCGTGCGCCGCTGTCGCTCAGCTGGGTCGCCGGCACCGAGTAGGAGGAGGCGGTCGCGTTGGTGATCGCGACGTTGTTGCGCGACCATTGGTAGAGCACCGTCGTCTCGCTCGAGATCGCCACGCTGAAGGTCGCCGGGCTGCCGCCGAAGACAGTGGCCGATCGCGGCTGCGTGGTGATCGAAGGCGGAGCGGCTGCGTGCGGACCCTGGTCGAGACCGCTCAGCACATACGCCGCCTTCGGCAGCCCCGGTGTCGGATCGCCGAACTGCGAGCGATTCGCCGTGTAGGTGCCGGGCTGCAGCAGGAAGGCCGCGTAGGTCGTGCCCGAACCGAAGAAGACCACGCTCGGATAGGCGAGCGTGAACTGGGTGTTCTCGTCGGCGATCTTGCTGGCGCTGGCCGCGTCGAACTGGGGGATGCCGGTCGTGCCGATCACGTAGGCGGCCTTGTAGACGCCCGGAGCCGGATCGCCGAAGAGGTCGGAGTTCGCGTAGTAGGTGCCGGCCGCCAGCTGCTTCGACGTGAACGACGAGTTCGCTCCGTAGTAGACCTGGACCATCGTCGACAGATAGAACGGCGTCCCTTCGTCCGCGATCTTGTTGGCGGTCGCGGGGTTGAACGCCGTGATCAGCGACGGGTCCGCCACGTAGGCCGCCTTCGCCACGCCGGGGATCGGATCGCCGAGCAGCGACGTCGATGCCCAGTACGTTCCGGGCGCCAGTTGCCGCGACGTGAACGCGCCGTTGGCGCCGAAATACACGGTGCCCGCCGACGTCAACGTGAAGGCGATGCCCTCGTTGGCGATCTTCGTCGCGGTCGCGACGTTGAACGGCGCGATCGCCGACGTCCCGACGACATAGGCCGCCTTGGCCACGCCGGAAACGGGATCGCCGAAGAGCGAATTGCTCGCGTAGTAGGTCCCCGCGGCGAGGGCCTGCGAGTTGAACATCCCGTTCGCGCCGTAATAGACGGTGCCTGCGGCGGCGAGGGTGAATTGCGCGCCCTCGGACGCGATGCGGGTCGCCGTCGACACGTCGAAGGTCGCGATCGACGTGGTGCCGACGACGTACGCGGCCTTCCTGACGTACGGAATCGGATCGCCGAACACCGCGTTGCCGGCGGTATAGGTTCCGGCCGGCAAAAGGCGCGAGACGTAGGTGCCGTTCGCGCCGTAGTAGACGGTCCCGGCGGTCGTCAGCGTGAACGGCCGATCCTCGTCGGCGACCTTGATCGCGTGCCCCGCCTCGAACGGCGTGATCGCATCAGTGCCGACGACGTAGACCGCCTTGACGACGTACGGCAGCGGATCGCCGAGCAGCGCCGTGTTGGCCGTGTAGGTTCCCGCGGCGAGCTGGGTGGCGCGGAAGCTGCCGTTCGCGCCGAAGTACACGGTGGTGGACGCGGTCAGCGTGAAGTTCTGGTTCTCGTCGGCGATCTTGGTCGCGCCGTTGACGTCGAACGACGAGACGCTGCTGAGCTTGTCCTTCGCCACCTTGTCCGGGGTGTCCGATGTCGGGGCGGCCGATGCGGCCACGGCCGCGGCGGTCACCCTGCCGTCGTCGGAGGAACCGCCACCGCCGCCGCAGGCCGACAGCGCCATCGTAGAGGCGATGGCGAGGCCCGCCGACAGCGAACGGAGTCGAAGGAGGGAGGAGGGGGCGGACGGGCGTGCGAGGATCTGGCTCAAGTGTTCACCTGTTGGGTCAGTGCGCCGAGCGAGCCGGTCTGTACCGGAGCGCGCAGCTCTGCCGGCGCGGAGAAGGCGCCAACTACGGAGAAGGGATGTGGTCCACCGCCCGGACGATCAACGGTGTTCACTGTTCATCGACGTCCCGCTCCGAAAAAATAGAGCGTTTGGCGAAAAAAAGTTTTCTTTTTCAAAAGCTTGGACGTGACTGAGCAGCCACGGGAGCAAGGCGGGACGAACCGGGCGGTTCTCCTACGGAAGGAGCGACTTCCCGCGCTCGCCTGTGGATGGCGGGCGGGAGCGACCCTTACGGGACTCGCCGGAGAGGCCGGCGCTACGGCCTGCTGCAGCCGCTTCTTCGTGAACCGTCCGGCTACCGGCCGTCGATCCGAAGTCGTGTTGTCGGCGATGCACGCCGGGACGGCCCGAGAGCGGCGTGCCGGTGTGACGAGACGATGAGGCCTATCGGGGTGTCGAGGGCCGACGCTCGTCGGTCGTCAGTAACCGGCGATCTCTCGGAGTTGCGGGTAATACCTAGGCTCGACGAAGCTTCGACGCGCCGGCCGGGACCGGCGTCGAGTCGTCGCGGCCGTCAGAGCACATCCGCGGCGTGATCGGCGAGCCGCGAGCGTTCGCCCCGCTGCAACGTCACGTGCCCGCTGTGGGCCCAGCCCTTGAAGCGGTCGACGACATAGGTCAGCCCACTGGACCCTTCGGTCAGGTAGGGCGTGTCGATCTGCGCGATGTTCCCTAGGCAGAGCACCTTCGTTCCAGGGCCGGCGCGCGTGATCAGGGTCTTCATCTGCTTCGGCGTCAGATTCTGCGCTTCGTCGATGATGAGGAACTTGTTGATGAAGGTTCGCCCGCGCATGAAGTTGAGCGACTTGATCTTGATGCGGCTGCGGATCAGGTCCTGCGTCGCGGCACGGCCCCAGTCGCCGGCCGTGTCGTCGGTCTTGTTGAGGACGTCGAGGTTGTCGTCGAAGGCGCCCATCCACGGCGACATCTTCTCTTCCTCGGTGCCCGGCAGGAAGCCGATGTCCTCGCCGACAGGGACCGTGACGCGCGTCACGATGATCTCGGTGTAGGTCTTGCTCTCGAGCACCTGCGCCAGTCCGGCGGCGAGGGCGAGCAGCGTCTTGCCGGTGCCGGCCTGCCCGAGCAGGGTGACGAAGTCGCAGTCCGGATTCATCAGCAGGTTGAGCGCGAAGTTCTGTTCCCGGTTGCGCGCGGTGATGCCCCACACGCTGTTCTTCGCATGGGTGTAGTCGCGGAGCGTCTTCAGCACCGCGGTCTTGCCCTGGACTTCCTTTACCTGCGCATGCAGCGTCGCCCCGTCGCCCTCGTGATAGACGAACTCGTTGACGATCAGGCTCGACACCAGCGGGCCGGACAGCCGGTACCACGTGGCGCCGTTCTGCTGCCAGCTCTCGACGCCCTTGCTGTGGGTGTCCCAGAAGTCGTCGGGGAGTTGCCGCACGCCGGCATAGAGGAGATCGGTGTCCTCGAGGACGTGGTCGTTGAAATAATCCTCGGCGAAGAGGCCCAGCGCGCGCGCCTTGATGCGCATGTTGATGTCTTTCGACACCAGGACGACCGGGCGCGCCGCGAAACGATCCTGCATCGCACGGACGACGCCGAGGATCTGGTTGTCGGCCTTGCCGGTCGGCAGCGCAGTGGGCAGTTCCTGCGCGATGGCTTGCGTCTGGAAGAACAGCCGTCCTCCCGCGTCCTTGTTGCCGAGCGCGGCGAGGGCGATGCCGTCCTCGATCTCGGCCTCGCCGGCGCTGCCGACGAGCGCATCGAGAGAGCGGCTCACCTGCCGCGCGTTGCGAGCGACTTCCGACATGCCCTTCTTGTGATCGTCGAGTTCCTCCAACGTCATCATCGGCAGATAGACGTCGTGTTCCTGGAAGCGGAACAGGGCCGACGGGTCGTGCATCAACACGTTGGTGTCGAGAACGAAGAGCTTGACGCCGTCGCCCAGCGACTTCGACCGGGGACGCGGTTCGAGCATCGTGACGACCGAAGGGGCCGGTGCCGCGCGACGCGGCTGGGCCGACGGGGTCGCCGGCACGTCGATCGTGCGGACCGCTTGCGCGGCGGGCGGATTCGCCTGCCCGGGGCCGGCGGGCGACGGTCGCGAGGCCGTACGCGGCGACGGATCGGCGACGACCAGCGACTTGGGACGAGCGCGGTTCTTGTTCGTTTCTTCGATGGCTTGCGGCGACAGGAATACGGCGGGACGGGCAGGCAGTTTCGGCAGAGGCATCGGGCGTGGCCGGTGATGAAGGATTCGCTACTTGGCGCGGACTATTCCGCCCGCGCCGAAAATGACGAAGGCCGACGGCCGGTCGTGGAACGATCCACGGGCGGACGGTCGGCCTTGCGGTGGCGGCGTTTCAAAGGATTCTTGCGTGCTCGTGCTGCGACCGGGGTTCCGTTGCAACCGGTCTCCGTGGGTCGCCGGATGGACCGGAATGCCGAGGATGGTGGATCGCCGGCCCGCAAAAGGCAAGACCCGATGCACCGCGGTCGCGAGCGAGCCTACAGCGTCTGGACGACTGCGAGGACCTCGGCGACGTGGCCCGGTACCTTGACGCCGCGCCATTCCCTGACGAGGACGCCGTCCCGGCCGATCACGAACGTGCTGCGCTCGACGCCACGGACCTGTTTGCCGTACATGTTCTTCGTCTTCATGACGCCGAACAGCGTGCAGAGCGTCTCGTCCGGGTCCGAGACGAGCTCGAACGGGATTCCGAGCGCCTGCTTGAACTTCTCGTGCGACCTGATCGAATCGCGCGACACGCCCAGCACTACCGCATCGGCGGCGGCGAAAGCTGCGGTCGCATCGCCGAACTCCTGGGTCTCCACCGTGCAGCCCGGGGTGCTGTCCTTCGGGTAGAAATAGAGGACGACCGCCTTGCCCCGGCTGTCCTCCAGCCGGACGGTGCCGCCGGTGGACTCGCCCGAGAACGACGGCACCCTCGTTCCGACTTCGATCGGAGTCCCTGCCATGTTCGCTTCTCCTTGGAGGAATGCGGCCTCCGTCCATGCGAATGCCTTGTTACAAAAGATACCGCGGTGGAATCCCGTTGCGGGACCCTTTCGGGGATCGTGCGTTCCTATCTGGGCGTGCAGGTTCTGCACATCGAGCAAGGAGAACGAATCATGATGAAGAAGATCGCGGTTGCACTGGTGGCCGCCGGAGGGCTGATGGTCGCCGCGGCGCCGGCGCACGCGGGTGGCCACGTCTCGCTGTCCCTCGGCGTCGGCCTGCCGGTCGGCGGTTATGTCGCTCCGCCCGCATATTACGGCCCACCCGCGGTCGCCTACAGCGCGCCGCCCGTGGTCTACGCCCCCGCCCCTTACTACGATGCCTACTACGGTCCGCGGTACTACGGACCGCGCTACTACGGCCCTCGCGTGGTGTATCGCCCTTACGGCCATGGCTGGAACGGTCGCGGCGACTGGCATCGCTGAGCGTTCCGCTCGTCGCCGTCACGAGACCCGGTCTTCCGACCGGGGGTTTTTTTGCGGATCAGGGCGACGCGCGATCACCGCTCACCATCAGCTCGCCGCTTCGGCCTGCGATCTCTCCCCATCGCCATCGCCGTGCCGGCACCGTCGCGAGATCGAGGCGGTCGAACGCCTCGCCCAGGGTGCCGAGCGCGAATCCCTGCTCCTTCCAGCCGACCAGGAGCCGTTCGAACGCGGGCCTGAGCTTCATACCGTCGAGTTCAGCGGGCAGCGTGAAGAGCTCGTCGTCGACGCCCTCGACCGTCCGGGCGAGCAGCAGGTCGGCGGCTGCGGACGCGTCGCGTCCGTCGATGCCGATCAGTTCGTCGAGCGTCGGCAGCGTCGAGGGGATCTGGATGCAGTCCAGGGCTCGGCCTCCGGCCACCGGCCTGAACGCGCCGCGATCGGCCTCGTCGTCGGCGACCCTGCCGTCGGACGCGTAGCGCATCCCCCAGGTATCGAGCTGGCGCAGCGCGTCGTCGTTGATCTGCCAGCCCGCGGCACCGTGGGTGCTCGGCGCGTGCCCGAAGACGTCGACGAAGCGGTCGTGGGCGCGGGTCATCTGCCGCCATGTCCAGCGTGCCGAACGCCGGCGCACGTTGTCCTGCCACAGCGTGTGGTCCCACGTGTGGATGCCGGCCTCGTGTCCCCGTCCGGCCGTTTCGCGCATGACATCCGCGCCGCGGGCACCGATATCCGGCCCCGGCAGCAGCGTTCCGTACAGCAAGGTCCTGATGCCGTAGTGCTCGACGACCGACGTGCGCTGCACCTTCGCGAAGAAGCCCGGGCGAAAGGCGCGCTTCAACGCGCGGCCGGTGTGGTCGCGACCGAGACTGAAGAGGAAGGTCGCCGAGATGCCGTGGCGCTCGAACAGATCGAGGAGCCGCGGTACTCCCTCGAGCGTCCCGCGCAGCGTGTCGACGTCGACCTTCAACGTCAGGTGGCGGCTCATGCGCCGCCTCTCGAGGCGAGGCGGACGAGCGCGTCGCCGGTCACGCGCGTGATGCGCCAGTCGGGCATCACCGTCGCGCCGAGCGCTCGATAGAAGTCCTGCGCTTCGACGTTCCAGTCCAGCACCGACCATTCGAATCGCCCGCAGCGGCGCTCCACCGCGAGCTTCGCGAGGTGGATCAGCAGCGCCTTGCCGTAGCCCTTGCCGCGATGATCGGGCTCCACGAAGAGGTCCTCGAGATAGAGGCCGCGCCGCCCGAGGAAGGTCGAGAAGTTGTGGAAGAAGAGCGCGAAGCCGATCGGCTCGGCCTCGCGCCCGTCGACCAGCGGCCGCAGCAGCACCGCCTCGACCGCGGGCTCCGCTCCGAACAGCGCCCGTTCGAAGTCATCCGTCGACGAGACGACCTGCTCCTCCAGCCGTTCGTATCGTGCGAGCCCGCGCACGAGGGCCATCAGCGCTTCGAGGTCGGCGCGTTCCACCGGCCGGACGGTGTGCCCGGATGGAATCGCCGCGCGATCGACCGTCATCGCATCGCGCCGACGATCAGTCGACCAGGCTGCGCGCGTGCGCGACCTGGCCGCGGTACGCGTCGAAGATGAGGCGCAGCGCGTCGCTCATCGCGACGGTCGGCGCCCACTGGAGGTCTTCCTTCGTGTTGTCGATCTTCGGAACCCGGTTCTGCACGTCCTGATAGCCGGCGCCGTAGTAGGCGCCCGAGGTGGTCTCGATCAGGCGGACCTTCTTCGCGCTGCTCGCGTACTCGGGATACTCGGCCGCGAGCGCGAGCATCATCGTCGCGAGCTCGCGGACCGAGTAGTTGTTCGACGGGTTGCCGATGTTGTAGATCTTCCCGCTCGCGACGCCGCCCTCGTTGGCGATGATCTTCATCAGCGCGGAGATGCCGTCGTCGATGTACGTGAAGGCGCGCTTCTGCGCGCCGCCGTCGACGAGACTGATCGGCTCGCCGCGCACGATGTGACCGAAGAACTGCGTGATGACGCGGCTCGACCCTTCTTTCGCGGTGTGGATCGAATCGAGGCCCGAGCCGATCCAGTTGAAGGGCCGGAACAGCGTGTAGTCGAGCCCTTCCTGCTGGCCGTAGGCGGCGATGACGCGGTCCATCAACTGCTTCGAGCACGCATAGATCCAGCGCGGCTTGTCGATCGGTCCGTAGACCAGGTCCGACGCGTACGGATCGAACTCGGCGTCGCGGCTCATGCCGTAGACCTCGGACGTCGACGGGAAGATCACGCGCTTGCCGTACTTGACCGCCTGCCGGACGATCGGCAGGTTGGCTTCGAAGTCGAGCTCGAACACCCGCAGCGGTTCGCGCACGTAGGTCGCCGGCGTCGCGATCGCGACCAGCGGCAGCAGCACGTCGCACTTCTTCACGTTGTACTCGATCCACTCCTTGTTGATCGTGATGTCGCCTTCGAAGAAGTGGAAGCGATCGTGATCGAGCCACTCGGACACACGCTCCCTCTGCATGTCCATGCCGTAGACCTCCCAGTCGGTGGTCTCGAGGATGCGCTTGGACAGGTGATGGCCGATGAAGCCGTTGACGCCGAGGATGAGGATCTTTTTCATGGGTGTTCGTCCGGAGGGGTTCGATGCGCCGTCGCGATTCCGGCTCGCGCCCGGCCCTTGTGCTCGGGATGTCGCGCGCAGCGACCGAGCGGGATCACCGACAGGTACATGAGGGCCGCGGACGACGCGCGCAGCAGGAGGGCGACGACGATGGGGATAACGCCCGAGGCGACCGGTCCGCCGACACGCGACGGCGTCGCATGATACGTGGCGACCTCCAGCCGATGGCCGCCCGGCTCGGGTCGGGCGCGCACGTCGGGGGGCTGCCACAGCCCGATCGGGCCGAGGATCACCAGCGTCGTCGTCGACGCGTCGTGCATCACGCCGCGCCGCCGAGGCGATGCGGTCCGTCGCCGAGCCTCGCGGCCAGCTGTCGTTCGTCGAGCTGCTCGCCGTCGAGGGAAGCGGCGACGATCCGCAGGCAGGCCCCGTCGCCGGCGACGGCATGGACCTGCTGCTGGGAGACCCGCAGCTCCGGGCCGCTCGCGTCTTCGACGACGCCTTCGACCACGCGCGTCCGCTCGATGGTCAGCGGCCTGCCGTCGACGACGGTGGTCGCGCCCGGGTAGGGCGGCGCCACCGCGCGCACGAGGTCGTGGATCGACCGCGCGCTCGCGCTCCAGTCGATGCGGCCGTCCTCGGCCTTGCGGCCGCCGAAGTAGGAACCCAGCGCGAGCTCGTTGGGGATCCGGAAGGGATGGCCGTCGATCAGGTCGGGCAGCGCGCGCCACAAGGTCTGTTCGGCCGCGACGACGACCTTGCCGAAGACTTCGCGGGCCGTGTCGTCGGGCAGGATCGGCACCGGCGTCTGCGCGATGATCGCGCCCGCATCGGGCTTCGCCGCCATCTCGTGCAGCGTCGCGCCGGTCTCGGTCTCGCCGTGGATGATGGCCCAGTTGATCGGCACGCGACCGCGGTACTTCGGCAGCAGCGAGCCGTGCAGGTTGTAGGCGCCCGCGCGCGCCAGCGACAGCAGCGTCGTCGGCAACATGCTGCGGAAATAGAACGAGAAGACGAAGTCGGGTGCGACGCTCGCGACGGCTTCGTGCAGCGTCGCGGCGTCGAGGTCCTCGACGATCAGCGTCGCGATGCCACGCTCCGTCGCGGTGTCGAACACGCTGGCGAACCAGATCGTCTCGCGCGGGTCGTCGCGATGCGTGATCACGAGCGGCACGTCGATGCCGCGCGCGAGCAGCGTCAGCAGGCAGCGGACGCCGACGTCGTGGTACGCGAAGACGACGGCCCTCCGACGAGCCGGCCTCATCGCGGCGGCGGAACGTCGTCGCCGCTGCCCTCGGCGACGCTCTCGAGCACGCCCTGCACGATCCAGCGCGGACGACCGCGTACTTCCTCGTAGATGCGACCGATGTATTCGCCGAGGAGGCCGATGCCGAGCAGCGTCACGCCGATCAGGAAGAACGCGATGCCGAAGAGCGTGAAGAGGCCTTCGGCCTCGGGACCGACGAAGATGCGTCGCAACGCGAGCCAGACCACCAGCACCGCCGATGCCGCGGACAGCAGCGCACCGAACAGCGAGAAGGCCTGCAGCGGCACGACCGAGAAGCCGGTGACGAGATCGAAGTTGAGGCGGATCAGCGCATACAGCGAGTACTTCGATTCGCCGGCCGCGCGCTCCGCGTGCGTGACCTCGATCTCGACCGGGCTGTTCGCGAACGTGTAGGCCAGAGCGGGGATGAAGGTGTTGATCTCGCGGCACTGGTTGATGGTCTCGACGATGCGCCGGTCGTAGGCGCGCAGCATGCAGCCCTGGTCGGTCATCGTGATGCGCGTGATGCGTTCGCGCAGACGGTTCATCGCGCGCGACGCGGTCTTCCGCCACGCCGCGTCCTTGCGTGCCTGGCGGATGGTGCCGACGTAGTCGTGCCCGGCCTTCATCGCGTCGACCAGCTTGACGATCTCTTCGGGCGGGTTCTGCAGGTCGGCGTCGAGCGTGACGATGCAGGCGCCGCGCACGCGTTCGAAGCCCGCCATGATCGCCGCGTGCTGGCCGTAGTTGGCGTTGAACAGCACGACCCGCGTGACGTCGGGTCGCGCCCGGAACTGCTCGGCGAGGATCGCCGCCGACCGGTCGCGGCTGCCGTCGTTGACGAAGATCACTTCGTAGCGATGGCCGCGCGACGCGGCCATCGCGTCGAGCGACGGGTAGAGCCGCGCGAACAGCTGATGGAGGCCGGCCTCCTCGTTGTAGACCGGGATCACGACCGACACGTCGACGGTCGCGGCCGCGGGCAGCGCGTGAACGGCGCGGTCGGTCGGCTCGCCGGGTCGTGGGGGGTTCGGCCATTCGGCCGCGGTCGCCGGAGCGGCGATGTCGACGGTGCTCGTCACGGTCTTCTCCTTCAGCCGCGCAGCACCGACTGCAATGCGTTTAATAATAGATCGACGTCGGACTCGGTCATCTACGGGAAGAGCGGCAGCGTCAGCGTGTTGCGGCCCGCGTATTCGGCGTGCGGGAAGTCGCCTTCCTTCCATCCCAGTCGTCGGTAGAGCGCGAACAGGTGCAGAGCCGGGTAGTGGACGCCGGTGCCGATGCCGCGGTCCGCGAGCGCCGCCATCACGTCGGCGCGCTTCATCGATCGCTTCGCGAGGTGCGCCTCCGGCAGGATCACCTGGAACATGTGCCAGTTGCTCCGCGTGAAGTCGGCGACCGGCAACCGGCAGTCGATGTCCGCGAGGAAGGCCGCGTCGAAGCCGTCGAAGTAGCGGCGTGCCAGCGCGCGCCGCTTCGCGGTGAAAGACGCGAGATGCGGCAGCTGCCCGAGGCCGACGCGCGCCGCGACGTCGGTGAGGTTGTACTTGCCGCCGACGCGCTCGACGTCCATGCCGTCGTGGCCGGATCGCACGACGCCCTGCAGCCGGTACTGCTCGGCCAGCTTCGCCTCGGCCTCGTCGTTCATCACGAGGCAGCCGCCTTCGATGGTCGTGATGTTCTTGTTGGCGTGGAAGCTGAACGAGACGAAGTCGCCGGTCGACCCGATCGGCTTGCCGTCCCAGCTGCTGCCGAAGCTCTGCGCGGCATCCTCGACGATGCGCAGGTCGCGCTCCCGCGCCAGCGCGTAGAGCCGCGTGCGGTCGACCGGCAGTCCCGTGAGGTCCACCGGGATGATGGCCCGCGTGTCGCCGCCGACGATCTCCTCGACGCGATCGAGGTCGATGTTGCGGGTCACCGGGTCGATGTCGGCGAAGACCGGCCGCGCGCCCACGTCGAGCACGATGTTCGCCGTCGAGACCCAGGTCAGCGGCGTGGTCACGACCTCGTCGGCGGAGCGTTCGCCGATGCCGGCGATGCGGAGCGCGATCTCCATCGTGCACGTGCCCGAGTTGAAGGCGCGCACCGGTCGTCCGCCGCAGTACGCGGACAGCCGCGCCTCGAACGCCTTCACGTTCGGACCCGACGTGATCCATCCCGAGCGCAGCACGTCCGCCACGCCGGCGATGGTCGCCTCGTCGATGGTCGGACGCGTGAACGGCAGGAAGGGCAGCGGGGTCTCGACCGCTTCGACGAGGGGCTCGGGCTTCGCGTTCATCGCGCTCCTTGCGGATCAGGCACTGCGCGTCAGCACGTACACGCCGACGATGATGATGCCGATGCCGACCAGCCGCAGCGGGGTCATCGCCTCGCCGAACAGCCACCACGCGGCCGCCGCGTTGAGGACATAGCCGAGCGACAGCAGCGGATATGCGACCGACACGTCGACGCGCGACAGGCCGAGGATCCACACGACGACGCTGACGACGTAGCACGACAGGCCGCCGATGATCGGCAGCTGCGTCGCGAGCCGCAGTCCCACCGGCCAGACGTTCGCGATCGAGTACTCGAAGGTTCCGATCGCGGCGGTCACGTTGTTGACGCCGGCCTTCAACAACAGCTGCGCGCAGGCGTTGAGGAAGACGCCGAAGAGGATGAGGGCGAGGCTTGCCGGATTCACGGACAGGTCCTGGGGAGCGAAGGGTCGGTCAACGTCGCGGCCGTGGTCGCCGTTGACTTGCCGACCACGATGCGCCGGCCGTCGCACGCGACGACCCGCATCGGCAGGTGGCGGGCCGCGAGTGTATCGAAGCCGTCGCGCGCCATCACCGCCAGCGGCGCGCGGTCGGCGTTCCAGCGCACCGTGAAGTCGTCGAGCGACGCGATGCCGCGTTCCGGCTGCTGCGCGAGGCCGAACTCCAGCTCGTCGCGGAACGCGACCAGCGTCACCGTGCGTCGCAGATAGAAGTCGAGCGTGTGCTCGAACAGCCCGACGCTGTAGATCGTGGTGTCGGGCTCGATCGCCGGCTTCATCGCGCGGGCGAGGTCGTAGGTCGACATCCCGCGTCCGAGGATCTCGTGCCCGTGCAGCAGGCACGACCAGCCGATCAGCGCGGCGAGGCCGGTGGTCACGACCGCGGCCGTCGTGCGACCGCGCGCGAGCAGCCCCGTGCCTATCAGCGTGACGACGAGCCACGCCGCCATGCTCGCCGTCGCCGCGACCCGGAACGCGGCGACGGCCTCGTCGCTGTCGTTGACGTCGAGCGGGACGAAGGCGATGACCGGCGCGGCGATCGTCGCCAGGCCCGCGACGAAGAGCAGATGCCGCTTCAGCGTCGTCGCGTCGATCGCTGCCAGTCGACGCCCGACGACGATCGCGAGGGCCGGGAACATCGGCAGGATGTACGACGGCAGCTTCGACCCCGAGAAGCTGAAGAACGCGAAGACCACGATCGACAGCGACAGCAGCAGGCGCTCGGGCGAGAAGCCGCGGCGGGACGGCGCGCGCCACGCGTGCACGATGGCGCTCGGCGCGAGCGACAGCCACGGCAGCAGTCCCGCGAGCAGCACCGGGACGAAGTACCAAGGCGGTCCTTCGCGTCGATGCTCGGTCGTCAGGAAGCGCTCGACGTGTTCGTGGACGAAGAAGAAGTGCGCGAACGCCGGGTTCGCGCGCGACACCGCGACGAACCACGGCCCCGCGATCGACAGGAACAGCGCGAGCCCGAGCACCGGCGCGAGCATCCGCGACAGCCGCCAGTCGCGCGTCGTCGCGAGGTAGAGGACCAGCGCGCCGCTCGACAGGACGACCGCGACCGGTCCCTTCGACAACGTCGCGAGCGCCATCGCCGCCCACGCGACGAGCATCCAGCGCCGTGCCGTCGGCGCGCGCCGCGCCACCCCCCCGCATCGGGCTTCGGGCGCGTCGTCGCGGGCTCGCGAGTCGCGCGCCAGCAGCACGCAACAGACGGTCACGGTCATGAAGAACGCGAGGCCCATGTCGAGCGTGTTGAAGTGGCCGAGCAGCACATAGGCGAGGCTGCTCGCGAGCACGGTCGCCGCGAAGAGCCCGGTCCGTCGGTCGTAGAGCCGCGATGCGGTGAAGCCGACGGCCAGCACCCCGAGGAAGCCGGTCAGCGCGGTCCACAGACGCGACGTCCATTCGCCGACGCCGAAGATCTCGTAGGCCGTCGCGGTGGTCCAGTACTGCAGCGGCGGCTTCTCGAAGTAGTCGAGGTCGTTCAACCGCGGCGTCAGCCAGTCGCCGCTCGCGACCATCTCGCGCGGGATCTCGGCGTAGCGGCCTTCGTCGGACTTGATCAGCTTGCGATGGCCGAGGTCGCCGAACCAGACGAGGGCCAGCAGCATGAAGAGAGCGACCGCGACCGCGCGGCGGGTCTTCGTCGCGGCCCGCGGCCCGCCTGCCTCGACCGTCGCGAGCGCGGCCTGCGAGCCGTCAGCCACCGGACGAGGTCACGGGAGCGGACCGATCACCGAACCGATCAGCAACGCGGCCGCGACGCGGCGGCCTTCGGCCATCAGGATGTTGTACGTGCGGCAGGCCGCCTGCATGTCCATCGTCTCGACGCCGATGCCGCGGTCGATCAGCGGGGCGAGCAGGCGCGGGTGCGGGAAGCGCAGGCGCCGGCCGCTGCCGAAGACGACGAGTTCGGGCGCGAGGTCGGCGACGAAGCGGAAGCTGTCGGCCGTGAGCGCCTCGAAGTCCGCGACCGGCCAGTCGATCACCGGACGTTCGGGGAAGACGACGATGGCGCGTTCGTGGCGGATGGCATTGACCTCGACATAGTCGTCGCCGTAGGCGTTGAACGTGTTGGACTGCGGGACGACGGTGGCGTGGAGTTTCACGGAGGGCATCCGGTGCAGGACGAGGCGCCGCGGGGTCGTCGCCGGGGTCGGCTCGACATCGTTCGTCACGGGCCGCGGAAGGGCGTGAATTATAATCGCCGCGCTCCGCAGAGCCGGTGCGCATCGACCGCCGAGGCAGGACGCACGCGACGGCCTCTCCCAGATCGACCGACCGCGCGCACAACGAGGCCCGCATGAAAGAATTCTCGCGCATCAAGCGCCTGCCCCCCTACGTCTTCAACATCACGGCCGAGTTGAAGATGGCCGCGCGCCGTCGCGGCGAGGACATCGTCGACATGAGCATGGGCAACCCCGACGGCCCGACGCCCGCGCACATCGTCGACAAGCTGGTCGACGCCGTGAAGCGACCCGACACCCACGGCTATTCGGTCTCGAAAGGCATCCCCCGACTGCGCCGCGCGATCTGCAACTGGTACCGGTCGCGCTACGACGTCGAGCTCGATCCCGACAGCGAGGCCATCGTCACCATCGGCTCGAAGGAGGGCCTCGCGCACCTGATGCTCGCGACGCTGGACCGCGGCGACACGGTGCTGGTGCCGAACCCGAGCTACCCGATCCACATCTACGGCGCGGTGATCGCCGGCGCCGACATCCGCAGCGTGCGGATGACGCCCGGTGTCGACTTCTTCGCCGAGCTCGAACGTGCGATCCGCGAGTCGATCCCGAAGCCGAAGATGATGATCCTCGGCTTCCCGAGCAATCCGACCGCGCAGTGCGTCGAGCTCGAGTTCTTCGAGCGCATCGTCGTGCTCGCCAAGCAGCACGACATCCTCGTGGTGCACGACCTCGCCTACGCCGACATCACATTCGACGGCTGGAGGGCGCCGTCGATCATGCAGGTCGACGGCGCGCGCGAGGTCGCCGTCGAGTTCTTCACGATGTCGAAGAGCTACAACATGGCGGGCTGGCGCATCGGCTTCATGGTCGGCAACAAGGAGCTGGTCAACGCGCTGGCGAGGATGAAGAGCTATCACGACTACGGCTCGTTCACGCCGGTGCAGGTCGCGGCCATCGCCGCGCTCGAAGGGCCGCAGGACTGCGTCGCCGAGATCGTCGCGAAGTACCAGAAGCGCCGCGACGTGCTCGCCAAGGGGCTGGCCGAGGCCGGCTGGAAGGTCGAGGTACCGCGGGCGTCGATGTACATCTGGGCGGCGCTGCCCGAGGCCTATGCCGCGATGGGTTCGCTCGAATTCTCGAAGAAGCTGCTCGCCGAGGCGCGCGTCGCCGTGTCGCCGGGCATCGGCTTCGGCGACTACGGCGACGGGCACGTCCGCTTCGCGTTGATCGAGAACGAGGCCCGCACGCGACAGGCCGTCCGCGGCATCAAGGACATGTTCCGCAAGGACGGGCTGCTGCCGCGAGTCGCCGCGTGAGGCCTCGCCGTCGTCGTGGGGAAGGCGGGCACCGGCCCGCCTCGTCGCGGGCCCGTCGTCCTTCGTGCGATCGGCGGCCCCGATGAAGCCGATCCAGGTCGCACTGATCGGCACCGGCACCGTCGGCGGAGGCATGCTGCGCGTGCTGTCGCGCAACCAGGAAGAGATCACGCGGCGGGCGGGGCGCGGCATCGTCGTCGCCTCGGTCGGAGCCCGCGACGTCGCGAAGGCGCGGCGACTGGTCTGCGACGACGTCCGCGTCGACGCGGACCTGCATGCGATCGTGACCGATCCGCAGATCGAGATTGTCGTCGAACTGATCGGCGGCACGAGCGACGCGAAGCGCCTCGTGCTCGCGGCGATCGGGGCGGGCAAGCACGTGGTGACCGCCAACAAGGCGCTGCTCGCGGCGCACGGCAACGAGATCTTCGCGGCGGCCCGGGCGAAGGGCGTGATGGTCGCGTTCGAGGCGGCGGTGGCGGGCGGCATACCGATCATCAAGGCCTTGCGCGAGGGGCTTTCGGCGAACCGCATCGAGTGGATCGCCGGGATCATCAACGGCACGAGCAACTTCGTGCTGTCGTCGATGCGCGACACCGGCGCCACGTTCGCGGCGGCGCTGGCCGAGGCGCAGCGGCTCGGCTACGCGGAGGCCGACCCGACCTTCGACATCGAAGGCATCGATGCCGCGCACAAGCTGTCGATCATGAGCGCGATCGCGTTCGGCATCCCGATGCAGTTCGAGCGCGCCTACACCGAAGGCATCTCGAAGCTGACGGCCGACGACATCCGCTACGCGGAGGAGCTGGGCTATCGCATCAAGCTGCTCGGGATCTCGCGCCGGGTGGACGGCGGCGACGGCGAGGCCGGCGGCATCGAGCTCCGCGTACACCCGACGCTGATCCCTGCCAAACGTTTGTTAGGTAACGTCGAAGGCGTGATGAACGCGGTGCTGGTGAAAGGCGACGCGGTCGGTCCCACGCTGTACTACGGCGCCGGCGCGGGGGCCGAGCCGACCGCGTCGGCGGTCGTCGCCGACCTCGTCGACGTGACGCGCCTGC
>CALMOR010000153.1:27360-31886 GCA_937872165.1 uncultured Burkholderiales bacterium
CGATCCCGAGCATCGCGTCCCGCACCTCGCGTTCCAGCCGGACTCGCTGTCGAACACGCCGATCCTGCCGATCGCCGAGGTCCGCACCGCCTACTACCTGCGGCTGCGCGTCGCCGATCGTCCGGGCGTCCTCGCCGACATCACGCGCATCCTCGCGGACGGCGGCATCTCGATCGGCGCGATGCTGCAGAGGGAGCCCGAGGCGGGCACCCACGCGACCGACATCATCATGCTCACGCACGGCACCATCGAGAAGCGCATCGATGCCGCGATCGCGCGCATCGAGGCGTTGAGCGCCGCGCTGTCGCCGATGATCCGCATCCGCGTCGAGGACCTCGCATGACTCCGTCGGCGAGCGCTCGCCGATGAGACTCAACCAGGTCACCGTCGCCGTCGGCGACATCGAGCGCTCGGTGCGCTTCTATCGCACGCTCGGGCTCGAACTGGTCGTCCGCTCCCCGAATCACGCGCGCTTCGTCTGTCCCGAGGGTCGCAGCACCTTCTCCGTCCATCGCAGCGACCGGCCGGTCGCGTCGACGACGGTGGTGTACTTCGAGTGCGACGACCTCGACGCGACCGTCGCCGAGCTCGAAGCGGCGGGGCTGCGTTTCGACGGCGCGCCGTCGGATCGGCCGTGGTCGTGGCGCGAGGCGCGTCTCGCCGATCCCGACGGCAATCCGATCTGTCTCTTCAACGCGGGCGCCCATCGCATCGATCCGCCGTGGCGGGTCGTCGACCCGTCGACGCTCGCTTGATCCGGGCCTTCACATGAACTATCTCTCGACCCGCGGAGGCGCCTTCCCGTCGTCAGGCGACGGCGAGGCCTGCTTCCTCGACATCCTGCTCGAGGGCCTCGCGCCGGACGGCGGTCTCGCGATGCCGGAGAGCTATCCGAGGATCACGAGCGAGATGCTCGATGCGTGGCGCTTCCTGTCGTATGCGGAACTGGCCTTCGAGGTCGTGCGCCGGTTCGTCACCGACATCCCGCTCGCCGATCTGCGCGGCATCGTGATGAAGACCTACACCCCCGAGACCTTCGGCAGCGACGACATCACGCCGATGACGTCGTTGTCGGCGTTCGCGCCGGGCCTCGAGCTGCTGCACCTGTCGAACGGCCCGACGCTCGCGTTCAAGGACCTCGCGATGCAGCTGCTCGGCAACCTGTTCGAGTACGCGCTCGCGAAGAGCGGCCGACCGCTCAACATCGTCGGGGCGACCTCGGGCGACACCGGCAGCGCGGCCGAGTACGCGATGCGCGGCAAGCGGGGCATCCGCGTCTTCATGCTGTCGCCGCGCGGGCGCATGAGCGCCTTCCAGACCGCGCAGATGTTCTCGCTGTCGGACGCCAACATCCACAACCTCGCGATCGACGGCGTCTTCGACGACTGCCAGGACATCGTCAAGGCGGTCAGCGCCGACGTCGCGTTCAAGCACGCCCACGCGATCGGAACCGTCAACTCGATCAACTGGGCGCGGGTCGTGGCGCAGGTCGTCTACTACGTCCGTGGCTACATCCTCGCGACCGGCGGCAACGACGAGCGCGTGTCGTTCACCGTGCCGTCGGGCAACTTCGGCAACATCTGCGCGGGACACGTGGCGCGGATGATGGGCCTGCCGATCGACCGGCTCGTGTGCGCCACCAACGAGAACGACGTGCTCGACGAATTCTTCCGCACCGGCGTCTATCGGGTGCGGCCCTCGGACGAGACGCACGCGACCAGCAGTCCGAGCATGGACATCAGCAAGGCCTCGAACTTCGAGCGCTTCGTGTTCGATCTCGTCGGACGCGATCCGGTCGCGCTGAAGACGTTGTGGCGCGAGGTCGACGAAGACGGTCGCCTGGACCTGTCGGCATCGCCGCTCTTCGCCGAAGTCTCCGGACGCTACGGCTTCGCGTCGGGCCAGTGCTCGCACGCGGAGCGCATCGCCGTCATCCGCGAGGTCGAGCGGACGACCGGCGCCGTGATCGATCCGCACACTGCCGTCGCCGTGAAGGTCGCGCGCGAGCACGCGAGCGACGGCGTGCCGATGGTCGTGCTCGAGACCGCGCAGCCCGCGAAGTTCGGCGAGACGATCCGCGAAGCGCTCGGACGCGATCCGGCATTGCCCGCCGGCTTCGAGGACCTGCTGACGCGCGACCAGCGCTTCACGACCCTCGCGGCCGACGTCGGCGCCGTCGAGGCCTACATCGCCGCTCGCACCTGAGCCGAACGACGGACCGTCGGGTCAGGCGGCCTGGCCGCCCGGCACAGCGTGCAGGCGACCGTAGTTGTCCTCGAGCCGGACGATGTCGTCCTCGCCGAGGTAGGTGCCCGATTGCACCTCGATCATCTCGAGGTCGATCTTGCCGGGGTTCTCGAGCCGATGGACCGTCCCGAGCGGGATGTAGGTCGACTGGTTCTCGGCCAGCATCACGATCTCGTCGCCGCGCGTGACGCGCGCGGTGCCGCACACGACGATCCAGTGTTCGGCGCGGTGATGATGCATCTGCAGCGACAGGCTCGCGCCCGGCTTGACGACGATGCGCTTGACCTGGAAGCGCGAGCCGCTGTCGATCGAGTCGTAGTAGCCCCACGGCCGATGCACCTTGCGATGGTTGTCGGCATGCGGACGCGACTCGGCCTTCAGGCGATTGACGATCTTCTTGATGTCCTGGGTCCGGTCCTTCCGCGCGACCAGCACCGCGTCGGGCGTCTCGACGACGATCATGTCGTCGAGACCGAGGCACGCGACGAGGCGTCCTTCGGTGATGACGAGACTGTTGCGCGTGTCTTCCAGCATCGTGTCGCCCTGCGACGAGTTGCCGTTCTCGTCCTTGGTCGACGAGGCCCACACCGCGTCCCATGCGCCCACGTCGGACCAGCCGGCGACCAGCGGCACGACGATGCCTTCGATGCCGAGCTCGGGAGTGGCGGCCAGCTTCTCCATCACCGCGTAGTCGATCGAGTCCGAAGGGCAGGTCGCGAACGCTTCGCGGCCGATGCGCACGAAGTCCCGGTCGACCGAGCCCGACTCGAACGCCTTCTCGCAGGCGTCGAGCATGGCGGGGGCGAGGTGCTTCAGCGCCTTCAGCCAGACGCTGGCCTTCATCATGAAGAGGCCGCTGTTCCACAGATGGCGACCGCCTTCGAGGTATTGCCTGGCGAGCTCGACCGGCGGCTTCTCGACGAAGGCGACCAGCGGTTGCGCGCTGCGCATGCCGTCGTCGCCGCGGATCGAGGTGGCGACCTCGAGGTAGCCGTAGCCGATCTCGGGTCGGTCGGGGACGATGCCGAAGGTCACCATCGCGCCGTCGAGCGCCGGACCGATGGCCGCGTCGATGGCCGCATGGAAGGCCGCGAGATCGCGCATCACGTGGTCGGCCGGCATCACCAGCAGCAGCGCTTCGTCGTCGTCGGAGGCGGCGAGCAGCGCCGCGATGGTCAGCGCCGGCGCCGTGTTGCGGCCGAACGGCTCGAGCAGGATGCGGCCGCCGCTCGACCCCGCGGAGCGCATCTGCTCGGCGGAGAGGAAGCGGTATTCCTCGTTGCACACGACGATCGGGCCGCGTGCGACGGTGACCTTGCCCTGATATCCCGACAGGCGCGTCGCCGTCGACTGCAGCATGGTCTCGCCGCCGATGAACGACAGTAGCTGCTTCGGATATTTCTCGCGGGACATCGGCCAGAGGCGGGTCCCCGAGCCGCCGGAGAGGATCACGGGCTGAAGGAGGGTCATGGTGTTTCCTTTGAATGAGCGGCGCGTCCGCATGCGACGCGCCGGGACCGCGCTTTCCGGGTCGTGGATTCTACTTCGGGCGCGGGTCGGCGCGCCCGGCCTGTCGATACGGTCCCGCAGAATAGAATGCGGTCATGTCCGCGCGCCCCGCTCCCGATGCAACTTCCGAACCAGGCCCGGCGGCGCCACGTGCGAAGGGCTTGCTGACGGTCGACGCCGCGCTCGGCCTCCTTCTCGACGGCGTTCGCGGCGCACCCGCCACCGAGACCGTCTCGACCTTCGACGCGCGCGGGCGCGTCCTGGCCGCTGCGCTGCGTTCGCGCCTCGACGTTCCCTCGATGGACAACGCGCAGATGGACGGATACGCGGTCCGCGCCTGCGAACTTGAAGCCGCGCGCCCGGGCGCGCCGATCGCGTTTCCCGTTTCGCAGCGGATACCGGCGGGCCACCCGGGAACGCCTCTCGCGGCCGGCACGGTCGCCCGCATCTTCACCGGCGCCGCGATGCCGACCGGCGCGGACGCGGTGGTGATGCAGGAGGCGGTCGAAGTCGATCCACGTTCGGGCTCGGTCCGTTTCGCAGAGGCCGTGGGCGCCGGCGAGTGGGTCCGCTATCGCGGCGAGGACATCGCCGCCGGCCAGGTCGTGATCGCAGCGGGAACCCGTCTGCTGCCCCAGCATCTCGGGCTCGCGGCATCGATCGGCACGGCCGAGGTCGTCGTCGCGCGCCGGCCGCGGGTGGCCGTCTTCTCGACCGGCGACGAACTCGCGATGCCGGGTGAAGTCGCGGTCGAGGATCTCGTGCCGGGC
>CALMOR010000154.1:0-304 GCA_937872165.1 uncultured Burkholderiales bacterium
CCCTTCACTCGTCCCCGCTTCACTCGCCCCCGCTTCACTCGCCCCGGTCGAGCGACGCATCGACGCGATCGAAGAGGCGATGCACGAGCGCGGCATGGAGCCGCGCGCATTCATCGAGACCTTCGAGCATCTGGCCGAAGAGGAGTGGGTGCCGCGGAACGGCGCACGCGTCGTCGCCAAGGCGTGGACCGACCCGGCGTTCCGAGACCGGCTCTTCGCCGACGGGCGTGCGGCCGTCGTCGAGCTGGGCATCCCGATGCCGCCGCATCATCGCCATCTGGTCGTGCTCGAGAACACGCCGAAG
>CALMOR010000154.1:314-4525 GCA_937872165.1 uncultured Burkholderiales bacterium
CTGCTGCACGCTGTGCTCGTGCACCGCGTTCACCGTGATCGGCCTGCCGCCCGACTGGTACAAGGACCTCGAGTACCGCGCCCGCGTCGTGCGGCAGTCGCGCACGGTGCTGAAGGAGATGGGACTCGACCTGCCCCCCGATGTCGAGATCCGCGTGTGGGACACCACGGCCGACACGCGCTACATGGTGTTGCCGGTACGGCCGCCCGAGACGGTCGGCTGGTCCGAGGACGAACTCGCCGCGATCGTCACCAAGGACGCGATGATCGGCGTGTCCCGACTGCCGGGAACCTGACATGGACGGCATGCACGACCTCGGCGGCAAGCAGGGCTTCGGTCCGGTCCGCTACACGCCGATCGCAGCGGTCTTCCACGAGCGGTGGGAGAAGCGCGCCAACGCGCTGTACTCGCTCGCCGTCAAGCTCGGCATCTTCAACATGGACGAGTACCGCCATGCGATCGAGCGCATGGAGCCGCGTCACTACCTGTCGGCCAGCTACTACGAACGCTCGCTGACGAGCCGCGCGACGCTCTGCGTCGAGAAGGGCGTGGTCACCCGCGAGGAACTCGAGGCCCGTGCGGGCGGCCGCTTCCCGCTCGCGCTGCCGAGCGCGCCGGGGCGGTCCAACGTCGCGCGACGCGAGTCCTTCGCGCCGGGCGATCGCGTGCGCGTGACGACCGACCAGGTACCCGGACACGTGCGCCTGCCCGCGTACGTACGCGGCAAGGTCGGCGTCGTCGTCGGCACGTCCCCCGCCTATCCCTTCCCCGACGCGCACGCGCACGGGGTCGCTGCCGTCGACGAGCCGACCTTCGACGTCCGCTTCGACGCGAACGACCTGTGGCCGAACGCGGCCGACCCGGCGTTCGTCCACGTCGGCATCTTCCAGAGCTATCTCGAACGCGAGGAGTGAGACGCCGCGGCGTCGACGTCGTCCGTTCGAGGCTGGCGCACCGACGGAGAGGCCCGCATCCTGCAGCGATGATGCGATGCAAGAAACGAGCGGGAAAGCAGGTATCCTCGCGGCTGCCCGCGGGCCGGCGTCTGTCGCTCGCCGGGTCCCGTCCGCGCTTCCTTCCCGTTCGTCGTCTCCCTCGCGCCGCGTCTCCCCATGGATCCGATCCTTCTGCTCAAGGCCACTCTCCTCGGCGTCGTCGAAGGCCTGACCGAGTTCCTGCCGATCTCGAGCACCGGACACCTGATCCTCGCCGAGAGCCTGCTCGACTTCACCGGTCAGAAGGCCGAGGCCTTCGCGATCATCATCCAGGCGGGCGCCATCCTCGCCGTCTGCTGGGAATACCGCGTCAAGATCGGCGATGTGCTGTCGGGTCTCGGCAGCGACCCGAAGGCGCGCCGCTTCGTGCTCAACCTGTTCATCGCGTTCCTGCCGGCCGCGGTGATCGGCCTGGTCTTCATCAAGAAGATCCAGGCCGTGCTCTTCAAGCCGGTGCCGGTCGCGCTCGCGTTCATCGTCGGCGCCTTCGTCATCCTGTGGGTCGAGCGGCGCATCCGCGTCGGCACCGCGCGTCCGCCGCGCATCACGTCGATCGACGACATGACGTGGCTCGACGCGCTCAAGGTCGGGTTCGCGCAGGCCTTCGGCGTCATTCCGGGCACGTCGCGTTCCGGCGCGACCATCATCGGCGGCATGCTGTTCGGGCTGTCGCGGAAGGCGGCCACCGAGTTCTCGTTCTTCCTCGCGATCCCCACGCTGTTCGCGGCGACCGGCTATTCGCTATGGAAGGAACGGCACAACCTCGTCGCCGACGACGTCCCGTTGCTCGGCGTGGGCCTGGTGGTCTCGTTCATCGCGGCCTTCCTCTGCGTGCGCTGGCTGCTGCGCTACATCAGCACGCACGACTTCACCGCGTTCGCGTGGTACCGCATCGCGTTCGGCATCGTGGTGCTGATCACGGCCTACACCGGCATGGTGGCGTGGACCAAGTAGATCCCGCGCGACGCCGCTCCGGCGGTCGGGAAGCGGGCAGCGATCCGGTGGCGCGAGTCGAGCGGACCGCGCGGTGAGCGACGCCGTCGCCGTCGAGGAGCGGTCGGTCGCGACGTCCACCGGAGCGCTCGCGCACGAGGTCCTCCATCGCGTCTTCGGCTACGCGTCGTTCCGCGGGCATCAGGGCGATGCGATCGTCCATGTCTGCGACGGCGGCGACGCGCTCATCCTCATGCCCACCGGCGCGGGCAAGTCGCTGTGCTACCAGATCCCCGCCCTCGTGCGTCGCCAGCGCGGACTCGGCTGCGGCATCGTCGTCTCGCCGCTGATCGCGCTGATGCAGGACCAGGTCTCCGCGTTGCGCGAGAGCGGGGTGCGGGCCGCGTTCCTCAACTCGACGCTGTCGGCGCAACGCGCGTCCGAGGTCGAGCGCGACTTCCGCAGCGGCGCTCTCGACCTGTTGTACGTCGCGCCGGAGCGGCTGCTGACCGAGCGCTGCCTGCAGCTTCTGTCGTCGGCGCCGGTGTCGCTGTTCGCGATCGACGAGGCGCACTGCGTCTCGCAGTGGGGACACGATTTCCGGCCCGAGTACATGCAGCTCGCGCTGCTCGGCAAGCGCTTCCCCGGCGTGCCGCGCATCGCACTGACGGCGACCGCCGACCCCGCGACGCGCATCGAGATCGTCGAGCGCCTCGGGCTCGAGGACGCGCGCTCGTTCGTGTCGAGCTTCGATCGTCCCAACATCCGCTACGAGATCGTCGAGAAGCTCGACGCGCGTCGACAGCTGATCGACTTCATCCGTGCCGACCATGCGGATCAGGCGGGCATCGTGTACTGCCTGTCGCGACGCAAGGTCGACGAGACGGCCGCGTATCTGGTGGAGCAGGGTGTGAAGGCGCTGCCGTACCACGCCGGCATGGACAGCGAGGCGCGGCAGAGGAACCAGGCGCGCTTCCTGCGCGACGACGGCATCGTGATGGTCGCGACGATCGCGTTCGGCATGGGCATCGACAAGCCCGACGTGCGCTTCGTCGCGCACCTCGACCTGCCGAAGAGCATCGAAGGCTATTACCAGGAGACCGGCCGCGCCGGACGCGACGGTGCGGCCTCCGACGCCTGGATGGCGTACGGCCTGCAGGACGTCGTGCAATTGCGCCGCATGATCGACGAGTCCGATGCCAGCGACCAGTACAAGCGCGTGTCGGGCGCCAAGCTCGATTCGATGCTCGGCCTGTGCGAGGCGGCCACCTGTCGGCGCGCGATGCTGCTGACCTACTTCGGCGAGGACGACGCGGCGGACGCGCGGGGCGAGGCGAACTGCGGCAACTGCGACAACTGTCTCGTGCCGCCCGAGACCTTCGACGCCACCGTCGCCGTGCAGCAGCTGCTGTCGTGCATCTATCGCCTGAAGAAGGAGCGCGGCCAGAGCTTCGGCGCGCTGCATGTCATCGCCGTGCTGCGCGGCGACCGCAGCGCGAAGAGCGCCGACAAGATCGCGCAGGGCCGGCACGATGCGTTGTCCACCTTCGGCATCGGCGCCGAGCGCAGCGAACTCGAATGGCGCGCCATCGTCCGCCAGTGCATCGCCTTCGGCTACGTCGACGTCGACCACGAGAGCTACGGGACGCTGCATCTCACCGCCCGGAGCCGCGCCGTGCTGAAGGGCGAGGAGGCCGTGCGGCTGCGGCGCTTCGTCAAGGACGCCGCTCGCAAGAAGGGTCGCACGCGCAAGGACCTCGACCCGGCCGACGGCCTCGACGGCAGCGCCGCCGCGCTGTTCGACGCGCTCCGTTCGTGGCGGCTCGCCACGTCGCGCGAGCACGGGGTGCCGGCCTATGTGATCTTCCACGACGGCACGCTGAAGGAGATCGCGCGCGCGCGACCGACGACGATCGCGGCGCTCGGCGCGTTGTCGGGCGTCGGCGAGAAGAAGCTCGAAGCCTACGGGCGCCAGATCGTCGAACTGGTGGAGCGCGGCGAAGCACCCGGCTGAGCGCGACGGAAAGAGGGCGCCCGCGACGCCGGCTCCTGTCGTGATCTTCGTCCGGCGCCGTCGGCCGGCCCACGACGAAGCGTCGAAGGACGATTCCGGACCGACACGCGCGCGAGCGACTGCAGACGACGCGTCGCGGCGGCACGACGAACACGGCCGGAACTTCGCGAGGGCTCGCAGTTCCATCCCTCGTGACCTCGTGACCTCGTGACCTCGTGACCTCGTGACCTCGTGACCACGTGACCGCGAGACCGCGTGACCGCGTGACC
>CALMOR010000155.1:0-2216 GCA_937872165.1 uncultured Burkholderiales bacterium
GCCGAAGTCGTCGTAGATCGCGTGCTCGCCGTAGAACGCGCACGCGTCCTGCGTCAACGGCGCGAGCTCGCAGCCGAGCGTCGAGAAGGCCCGGCCGTAGGTCGAGTGCGAGTGCGCCGCGCCCACCACGTCTTCACGCGCGCCGTGCACGCGCGAGTGGATCACGAAGGCCGCGGTGTTGACCGGATGGTCGCCTTCGACGACGTTGCCGTCGTGGTCGCAGCGGATCAGGTTCGAGACCTTGACCTGGCTGAAGTGGACGCCGAACGGATTGACCCAGAAGGTGTCGGTGAACTCCGGGTCGCGCGCGGTGATATGCCCGGCGACGCCTTCGTCGAAGCCGAACTTCGAGAACAGGCGGAAGCCGGCGGCCAGGCGCTGCTTGCGATGCAGGCGCTCTTCCGCATGCGTCGCGAAGGTGGGCGGCATCGGCAGGCCGCCGCGCGCCGTGATGCCCGGCTTCTGCATCGCTTGCGAAGCGGACTGCGTCGGGGCGTCGTCCACGCGGGGAGCGAGTCGTTCGGGTGCGTTCATGTCGGTCTCCTCAGTGCGCGCGCTCGAAGCGGCGCTCGGTGAGCCGCGGCGCGGGCCGCGGCGGGATCAGCCCCGCCAATGGTAACGAGCCTGACGTAGGTTGCGATCGATGGATAGCCCGATTCGCGCCGAAGTGCGATGAACCATCGGAAGACGCGGGCGCGCGCGTCCCTCAGGACAGGTCCACGAGCTGTTTGCCGAAATTACGACCCTTCAGCAGGCCGATGAACGCCTCGGGCGCGGCGGCGATGCCGCGGGCGATCGTCTCGCGGTACTTGAGCCGGCCGGTCGCGACATGCGTCGCGAGCTCCTTGAGTCCCTGCGGCCACAGCGGCAGATGGTCCGAGACGATGAAGCCCTGCATCTTGAAGCGCGACACGAGGAACTGACCGGGACGCTCGATCGGCGCCGCGCCGCCCGCGTCGTCGTAGCCGGAGATCAGTCCGCAGACCGCGACGCGCGCGAACGGGTTGAGGCGCGCGAGGACCGTGTTCATGACGACCCCGCCGACGTTCTCGAAGTAGCCGTCGACGCCGTCGGGCGTCGCGTCCTTCAGGCGACGGGCCAGGGTCTCGCGGTCCGGCGCCGCCTTGTAGTCGACGCACGCGTCGAAGCCGAGTTGGTCGACGACGTAGGCGCACTTTTCGGGGCCGCCCGCGATGCCCACCGCGCGACAGCCCGCGATCTTCGCGAGCTGCCCGACCACGCCGCCGACCGCGCCGCTCGCCGCGCTGACGACGATGGTCTCGCCGGCCTTCGGCTCGATCACCTTGTTGAGACCGTACCAGCCGGTCATGCCCGGCATGCCGGCCACGCCGAGATAGGCCGACTCCGCGACATGGCTCGTGTCGACCTTCATCAAGCCGGCGCCGTCCGAGCAGCCGTACTCCGACCAGCCGTACATGCCGACGACGATGTCGCCGGCGGCGAACTTGGGACTGCGCGACTCCACCACCGCGCCGACGGTCGCCCCGATCATCGTCTCGCCGAGCGGCTGAGGCGCCGCGTACGACTTCGAGTCGTTCATGCGGCCGCGCATGTACGGGTCGAGCGAAAGGAAGTGGTTGCGGACCAGCACCTGCCCTTCCTCGGGACGCGGCACGTCGCCGGTCTCGATGCGGAAGTGCTCGGGCTGCACCGCGCCGTCGGGTCGTCCCGCCAGCACGATGCGGCGATAGGTCTCGGTCATCTCGTCTCCTCGGTGGATCGTTGCGACGAAGGGTATGCCTCAGCCGCCGTCGCCGCCACCACCGGCCGCGGGCAGCGGGCGCAGGTCGCGACGGGACGCATCGGTCCGCCCGAGCGTCTTGAAGGTGCCGATCGCCTTCGCGATCAGACGGTCGTCGGAGTCGCGGATCTCGCCTTCGCAGAACGACATCGTCGTCGATCGATGGAAGGCCTTGCCGATCGCGACGAGGCGCGTGCCGGCCGGTCCCGGCTGCAGGAAGCTGGTCTTCATCTCGACGGTCACGCCGCCCCTGGACCCGGGATCGATGGAGCGGCCCGCGATCGCCATCGCGATGTCCAGCATCGTCATGATGACGCCGCCGTGCGCGACCTTCCAGCTGTTCAGGTGACGCGGAAGAAGATCGAGCACGACGCGTCCCTCGCCGACCGGCGCGTCGACGATCTCGATGCCGAGGTCGTCGACGAACGGGACGTCAAGGCGGGGAGGCGGGGAG
>CALMOR010000155.1:2226-9863 GCA_937872165.1 uncultured Burkholderiales bacterium
AACGTGAGATAGAGCCCGACGCTGTCGGGCGACGTGAGCCCCGGCCGTTCGCCGACGACGACGACGACCGCGCGCGCCGTCAACGCTTGGCCCACTTCGTCGCCGAGCGCGACGCGCGCCTGCTCGGCGATCACGAGCGGGCCGACCCGGAGGTCGTCGAGCTGCGGCAGCAGCGCGGCCACGATGTCCTTCGCATGCGCCTGCACGCCGAGCGCCGAGAGGCCGTCGGCGATGACGACGACGAGATCGCATCCGGCCGCGGCCGCGGCCTCGAGGCGAGCACGACTGTCGTCGTCGAGACGGCGCCCGAGATCGGGTCGCAGCAGATAGGTCGCACGATCGGCCGCACGGCTCTTCACGCGCAGCGTCCGGCGTCCGAGCGCCTGCGCTTCGGCCGCGAGCGCGTCGACGTCGAGCGCGCGATGGACCGCGTCGCGGGCGCGCGCATGATCGAGCTCGAAGGCCAGCAGCGCCGACGTCGGCAACGCGGCGCCCGAGCGTCCGAGCGCGACGCGCGCGGCGGTGGCCGCTCGCAGGGTCTCCCACGGATCGGCGGCGGCGACCCGTGCGATCGCCGCGTCGTCGTTCATCGCTTCCACCGCGCGGCGAAGTCTTCCAGCAGCGGATGCCGCGCGCTCGCCTCGCGCAGCCGCCCGGTCTCGTCGGCGATGCCCATCGTCACCAGCCAGCGTTCGAACTCGGGTGCACGCTTCAGGCCGAGCACCGAGCGCAGGTAGAGCGCGTCGTGGAACGACGTGCTCTGGTAGCCGAGCATCACGTCGTCGGCACCCGGCACGCCCATCAGGTAGGTGACGCCCGCGATGCCGAGCAGCGTCATCAACGTGTCGATGTCGTCGGAGTCGGCTTCGGCGTGGTTGGTGTAGCAGACGTCGCAGCCGAGCGGCAGGCCCATCAGCTTCCCGCAGAAGTGATCCTCGAGTCCCGCACGCACGATCTGCTTCCCGTCGTGGAGATACTCGGGGCCGATGAAGCCGACCACCGAATTGATCAGCAGCGGCCGGTATGCGCGAGCGACCGCGTAGGCCCGCGCCTCGCAGGTCTGCTGGTCGACGCCGTGGTGCGCGTCGGCCGACAGGGCGCTGCCCTGCCCGGTCTCGAAATAGAGGACGTTGGCCGTCGACGGATCGCCCACGGTCGCGCGACGCAGCGACCGCGCCGCGTCGTCGGCCTCGGCCAGCATCGCGAGCGTGATGCCGAAGCTCTCGTTGGCCTTCTGCGTGCCGGCGATCGACTGGAACACGAGGTCGATCGGCGCGCCGCGTCCGATGGCCGCGATCTGGCTCGTCACGTGCGTGAGCACGCAGGTCTGCGTCGGGATGTCGAAGCGCGCGCGCACCTCGTCGAGCGCATGCCAAAGGCGGATCAGCGCCTGCACGTCGTCGCTCGCCGGATTGACGCCGATCACCGCGTCCCCCGCGCCGTACAGCAGCCCGTCGAGGAGCGAGATCGCGATGCCCATCGGATCGTCGGTCGGATGGTTGGGCTGCAGGCGGATCGACAGGCGACCGGGCAGGCCGATGGTGTCGCGAAAGCGCGTGACCACCGAGCACTTGCGCGCCACCGCGATGAGGTCCTGGTTGCGCATCAGCTTCGAGACGGCCGCGGCCATCTCGGGCATCACGCCGGGCGCGACGCGGGTCAGCGTCGCGGTGTCGGTCGCCTCGAGCAGCAGCCAGTCGCGGAAGTCGCCGACCGCGAGATGCCCGATCTCGGCGAAGGCCGCGACATCGTGGCCGTCCACGACGAGCCGCGTCACGTCGTCGTCCTCGTAGGGAATGACCGCGTGATCGACGAAGGTCGACAGCGGCAGCGCCGCGAGGCACATGCGCGCCGCGACGCGTTCCTCGGCCGACGACGCCGCGATGCCGGCGAGCACGTCGCCCGAGCGGAGCGGCGACGCCTTGGCCAAGAGGTCCTTCAGATCGGCGAAGGTCCAGACGGTATCGCCGACGGTATGGGCGAGATGCATCTCGCAACCATACTCGATGGGCGGCTGGATCACGCGCGCGGCGTAGCTGTTCCGCCCGGGAGCGATGTCCGCGCGCAGCGCATGGGCGGCACGCTGTATCAGGCGGCGCCGATGGTGGCGTCGGCCGCGATGCGCTTCGACGAGCGCGTTGCGATGATGCCGGCACTGTATCGCCGCACCGTCGACTTCGCGGCCGCCCTGTCGTCGGTCGACGGTCTCCGCGTCAATCCCACGGTGCCGCAGGCGAACATGCTGCATCTCTTCATCGATGCGGACGCCGAGTCCGTGGTGGTTCGCGATCCTTAGACCGCGAGCACGCCCCCGTCCACCGCGAGGATCTGCCCCGTGATGTGCTTGCCGGCGTCGCTCGCGAACAGCAGCGCGACGCCCTTCAGGTCCTCGTCGCCGCCGATGCGGCCGAGCGGCGCGCGCTCGGCCAGCCGCTTCTCGCCGATCGTCGCCATGATTCCCTTCGTCATCTTCGACGGGAAGAAGCCCGGCGCGATCGCGTTGACGTTGATGTTGTACGGTCCCCATTCGCCGGCCAGCGCGCGCGTGAAGTTCACGACCGCGCCCTTGCTGGTGTTGTAAGCGAGCGTCTGCATCGTGCCCGGCGCGTTGCCCTTGAAGCCGGCGATCGACGCGACGCTGATGATGCGGCCCGACTTCCTCGGGATCATGCTCGCGCGCCCCACCGCCTGGCTGGTCAGGAAGATGCCGCGCACGTTGAGGTTCATCACCTTCTCCCATGCCTCGAGCGGATGGTCCTCGGCCGGCGCGCCCCAGCTCGCGCCGGCGTTGTTGACGAGGATGTCGATCTGCCCGAGATGCTTCATCGCGGCTTCGACCAGCGGGCCCGCGGCGTCGATCGTGCCGAGGTCGGCGACGACCGCATGGGCCGTGATGCCCATCGCCTTCAGGTGCTCGACGGCCTCGTCGAGCTCGCCCTGCTTCCGCGACGAGAGCACGAGTTGCGCGCCCTGCTCGCCGAGCGCTTCGGCGATCTGCAGCCCGAGGCCGCGCGACCCGCCGGTGACGAGAGCGGTCCGGCCGCTCAGGTCGAACAGTTTCTTGATGCTCATGAGGTCTCCGTCGTCGTCGTGTTCGAGGTGCTCAGGCGGGGGAGAAGTCGAGGACCGCGCGCGACTTGCCCATCGGCTTGAGCGTCGCGACGACCTTCTGGTGGTGCGGATGCACGACGTAGGCCTGCAGCGCGGCCGCGTCGTCGAAGGTCGACACGAGCACGATGTCCTGGTTTGCATCGAGGCCGTCGGTCCTGACGCCGACGTCGAACTCGCGCATGCCGGGCACGAGGTCCTTGCAGCTCCTCAACTCGGTCGCGAACGTCTCGGCGTCGGCCGGATCGTTGACGGTCCACATCACGATATGTCGCAGCATTTCCATTCCTTCGGTTCGGTACCGCGGGTCAGAACCACGCGTCCTGCATGGTCAGTGTCGTGTCGTCGAGCGCCGCCAGCAGCTCCAGCATCGGGCCGACCTTGGGCAGCTCGAAGGCGAAGAAATAGCGGCAGGCGGCGAGCTTGCCCTTGTAGAAGTCGTCGTCCGCATCGCCCCGCATCGAGCGACCCGCGACCAGTGCCTGCTCGAGCCAGATCCACGCGACTACGCAATGGCCGAACGCTTCGAGGTACACGCTCGCATTGGCCAGCGTGCGGTTGGTGTCGCCGATCCCGTGCAGCACGGCCGTGACCTCCTCGAGCCGGTCCCATTGCGCTTCGAGCTCGGTCGCGAGCTTCCGCGAGCCCGCGTCCGGCACCGCCCGGCAGCGCGCGATGGTCGAGCGGATGCGCGACGACAGGGCCTTCAACGCCGCGCCGCCCTGCATCACGACCTTGCGGCCGAGCAGGTCGAGGCCCTGGATACCGTGCGTGCCTTCGTGGATCGGATTGAGCCGGTTGTCGCGATAGAACTGCTCGACGTCGTAGTCGCGCGTGTAGCCGTAGCCGCCGTGGACCTGGATCGCGAGGCTGTTGGCCTCGAGGCACCACTGCGACGGCCAGCTCTTCGCGATCGGCGTCAGGATGTCGAGCAGCAGCTTGGCTTCCGTCCGCGCGGCCTCGTCGTCGGACGTGTGCTCGTCGTCGACCAGCTTCGCGCAGAACAGGTTGAGCGCGAGACCGCCCTCGACGTACGACTTCTGCGCTAGCAGCATGCGACGCACGTCCGCGTGCGCGACGATCGGCACCTGCGCCTGCGCCGGGTCCTTGCCGGCGGGCGGCCGTCCCTGCGGCCGGTTGCGCGCGTAGTCGAGCGAGTGGAGATAGCCCGCATAACCGAGCGCGACGGCGCCGAGGCCGACGCCGATGCGCGCCTCGTTCATCATGTGGAACATCTGCGCGAGTCCCTTCGCGGGCTCGCCGACGAGGTATCCCACCGCACCGCCCTCGCCGCCCGGCTCGTACTTCCCCTCGCCGAAGTTCAGCAGGCAGTTGGTGGTGCCGCGATAGCCCATCTTGTGGTTGAGCCCCGCCAGCACGACGTCGTTGCGCTCGCCGATGCTGCCGTCGTCGCGGACCAGGAACTTCGGGACGATGAAGAGCGAGATGCCCTTGACGCCGACCGGCAGCGAGCCGTCGGGCTCGGGGATCTTGGCCAGCACGAGATGCACGATGTTCTCCGACAGCTCGTGCTCGCCGGCGGAGATCCACATCTTGTTGCCGAAGAGCCGGTAGCTGCCGTCGTCGCGCGGGACCGCGCGCGTCTTCACGTCCGACAGCGACGAGCCCGCCTGCGTCTCCGACAGGCACATCGTGCCGAAGAAGCGGCCGGTCATCATCGGCTTCACGAAGCGTTCGATCTGTTCGGCCGAGCCGTGCGCGAGCAGCAGGTTGGAGTTGCCGATCGTCAGGAACGGATACGACGAGGTGCCGACGTTGGCGGCCTTGAACCATGCGAAGCCGGCCTTCTCGACGACGGCGGGCAGCTGCGAACCGCCGAGCTCGTAGTCGCGGCCGGCCGCCATCAACCCGGCGTCGCAGAACACCTTCAACGCCTCGCCGACCTCGGGGATCATCGTCACGCGCTCGCCGTCGAAGCGCGGCTCGTTCTGGTCGCTCTTCTTGTTGTGCGGTTCGAACAGGTCGGTCGCGATCCGTTCGCAAGTGAGCATCGCCGCATCGAAGGTCTCGCGCGAGTGGTCGGCGAAACGCTCGCGCGCGGTCAGCGACTCGACGTCGAGCCATTCGTACAACAGGAAGGCGACGTCGCGGCGGGAGAGGAGTCGTGAAGTCATGGGGTGGCGACGCGGGCGGCTCCGCACGAACGCGCGGGGGTGGCGACGACGGGACGCACGCGCGACGCCTCCACGACGCGACGGTTCAGACGACCTCGAACAGCCCCGCCGCGCCCATGCCGCCGCCGATGCACATCGTGACGACGACGAACTTCTCGCCGCGGCGCTTGCCTTCGATCAGCGCATGGCCGACGAGCCGCGCGCCGGTGACGCCGTACGGATGGCCGACCGCGATCGCGCCGCCGTCGACGTTGAGGCGGTCGTTCGGGATGCCGAGCTTGTCGCGGCAATAGATCACCTGCACCGCGAAGGCTTCGTTCAGTTCCCAGAGGCCGACGTCCTCGACCTTCATGTTCAGCTTCTTGAGCAGCTTCGGGATCGCGTAGACCGGGCCGATGCCCATCTCGTCGGGCTCGCAGCCGGCCACCGCGAAGCCGCGGAAGATCCCGAGCGGCGAGAGGCCCTTCTGCTCGGCGACCTTCGAACTCATCACCACGGCGGCCGACGCGCCGTCGGAGAACTGGCTCGCGTTGCCGGCCGCGATCACGCCGCCCGGCATCGCGGCCTTGATCTTCGCGACGCCTTCGTAGGTCGTGTCGGCGCGGATGCCCTCGTCCTCGGCGATCGTCACTTCCTTGATGCCGAGCATGCCGGTGGTCTTGTCGGCCACGCCCATCATCGTCGTCATCGGGACGATCTCGTCCTTGAAGCGGCCGAGCTCGCGCGACGCGGCCGCGCGGCGCTGGCTCTCGACGCCGTACTCGTCCTGCTTCTCGCGCGGGATGTCGTAGCGCTTCGCGACCTGCTCGGCGGTCTGCAGCATCGACCAGTAGATCTCGGGCTTCTGCTTGACGAGGCCCGGGTCGCGCAGCATGTGCAGGTTCATCTCGCTCTGCACGCACGAGATCGACTCGACGCCGCCGGCGACGTAGATGTCGCCTTCGCCCGCGATCACCCGCTGCGCCGCCGACGCGATCGTCTGCAGCCCCGATGAACAGAAGCGGTTGATGGTCATCCCCGAGGTCGTCACCGGACAGCCGGCCGACAATGCGATCTGGCGCGCGATGTTGGCGCCGGTCGCGCCTTCGGGATTGGCGCAGCCCATCACGACGTCGTCGACCTCGGCGGGGTCGAGCTTCGCACGCTCGATCGCGTGCTTCACCGCATGGCCGCCCATCGCGGCGCCGTGCGTCATGTTGAAGGCGCCCTTCCAGGACTTGGCGAGGGCGGTGCGGGCGGTGGAGACGATGACTGCGTCGGGAGAAGACATGGGAGAGTCCTTCGAGTGACCGCGACGCCGCGCGTCGCGTCCTTCTGTTTAAGAAAAGGTCTTGCCGTCGGCCGCGAGCTTCGCGAGCAACGGAGCAGGCACCCAGGCCTTGCCCTGCCGCTCCGCGTTCGGACCCTTCGCGAACTTCTGCATCGTCGCGACGACCTTCGGCAGCCCGACCGTGTCCGCATAGCACATCGGTCCGCCGCGGAAGATCGGGAAGCCGTAGCCGGTGAGATACACCATGTCGATGTCGGATGCACGCTGCGCGATCTTCTCGTCGAGGATCTGCGCGCCTTCGTTGACGAGCGCGAACACGAGCCGGTCGACGATCTCCTGGTCGCCGATCTTCCGGCGCTCGATGCCGAGGCGCTTCGACTCCTCGACGATCATCGCGTTGACCTGTTCGTTCGGGATCGCGTTGCGGTTGCCCGGCTTGTAGTCGTACCAGCCGGCGCCGGTCTTCTGGCCGTGGCGGCCCATCTCGACCAGCAGGTCGGCCGTCCTCGAATAGACCATGTCGGGCTTCTCGACGTAGCGGCGCTTGCGGATCGCGTAACCGATGTCGTTGCCGGCGAGGTCGCCCATGCGGAACGGCCCCATCGCGAAGCCGAACTTCTCGACCGCCTTGTCGACCTGCTCGGGCAGCGCGCCCTCTTCGAGCAGGAAGCCGGCCTGCCGCGAGTACTGCTCGATCATCCGGTTGCCGATGAAGCCGTCGCACACGCCCGACACGACGCCGGTCTTCTTCAGCTTCTTCGACAGGTCCATCGTCGTCGCGAGCACGTCCTTGCCGGTCTTCGCACCGCGCACGATCTCGAGCAGCTTCATCACGTTCGCGGGACTGAAGAAGTGCGTGCCGACGACGTCCTGCGGCCGCTTCGTGAAGTCGGCAATCCGGTCGACGTCGAGGGTCGAGGTGTTCGACGCGAGGATCGCACCGGGCTTCATGACCTCGTCGAGCTTCCGGAACACCGCTTCCTTGACGCCCATCTCCTCGAACACCGCCTCGACGACGATGTCGGCGTCCGCGATGTCGGCGTAGTCGGTGGTGCCGCTGATCAGGCCGACGCGCTGGTCGAACTTGTCCTGGGTCAGCTTGCCCTTCTTCATCGTGTTCTCGT
>CALMOR010000156.1:0-8480 GCA_937872165.1 uncultured Burkholderiales bacterium
CGGCGGCGTCAGCGGCGGCGCGTGGGCGGGGTCGTCGGGCGGCGGCATGAACCTCGGCCTCGGCTCGGGCGACGACCGCGAAGCGGTGCTGCGCAACCGCTCGTTGCTCGCCCGTCGCCTTCCTTCCCAACCCGCGTGGCTCGAACAGGTCCACGGCATCCGCGTCGTCGATGCCGACGAGGTCGCGTCCGCGTCCGCGCATCCGACGAAAGCCGACGCGTCCTTCACGACGTCGGTCGGCCGCGTGTGCACGATCCTCGTCGCCGATTGCCTGCCGGTGCTGTTCGCCGATCGGCGCGGGACGCGCGTCGCGGCCGCGCATGCGGGATGGCGCGGCCTCGTCGCCGGCGTTCTCGAAGCGACCGTCGCCGGGAGCGGGCTCGTGCCCGACGAGACGATGGCCTGGATCGGTCCAGCGATCGGACCGACGCGCTTCGAAGTCGGCGACGACGTGCGCGACGCCTCGTGGCGGCGGCCGGGGCGGCGGTCGGGTCCGTGACCCCGGCCTTCGTGCCGCTCGAGGACGGCAAGTGGCTGGCGGACCTCCCGGCCCTGGCCGCAGGCCGCCTCGCCACGATCGGCGTCGACGACGTGACGCGGAGCGGGCTCTGCACGGTGCTCGATCACCGCCGCTTCTATTCGTATCGGCGCGACGGCGTCACGGGACGCATGGCCGCCTCGATCTGGATCGATCACTGACCCGGGTCGTCGGTCTCGTCGTCGCCGCGTCGATGTCGTCGACCGGGCGTGAAGCTCGCGCCGGCGACGACCTTCCGGCCGCCGTCCCGCGCGCGGCGGCGCTGCGGCGTCCCCAGCAGCCACAGCACGAGCCCGAGCGGAAGGATCCCGTACAGCAGCAACGTGCCCAGACCGCCGATCAACGACGAGGTCGTGGCCTCGACCGCGGCCATGCACACCACCACGAACATCCATGCGATCGCGACGAGATACATCGGGATTTCCTCCTAGTGCATCGCGACCGTCGTGGTCGGACACTCGTCCGTGCGGGCATGCAGTATCGTCCGTGCGTTTCGCATCGAACCACATACGACGACAAGCAGGAGACCACGATGGAAGCCTCGCCGTTCGCCTGGCCCGCCCCGGGTTCCGCGTCGCCGGGCGCGAGCCTCGTCGATCCTTCGCAGTGGATGAAGGCCCTGACCGGTGCGTTCCCCGCCGCCCGGTGGCCGGCGCAGGGCGGCGCGCCCGAAGCGTCGCCGGTGAAGATCGATCCCGCGACGCTGTTGGAGCTGCAGAACGATTACTCGCGCGACCTCGCGGCGCTGTGGTCCGCGTGGTCGTCCGGCAAGCAGACGAGATCGTCGGACAAGCGCTTCGGGTCCGAAGCGTGGACCGGCCCGCACGCGTTCTTCGCCGACCTCTACCTGCTCAACGCGCGCTTCCTCTACGGCATGGCCGACGCGGTCGAGGCCGATGCCAAGACGCGCGTCAGGATCCGCTTCGCGATCCAGCAGTGGGTCGATGCGATGGCCCCGTCGAACTACCTCGCGCTCAATCCCGAGGCGTTGCGCAAGCTCGTCGAGACCAACGGCGAAAGTCTCAAGTCGGGGCTTTCGCTGTTCCTCGCCGATGCGCTGAAGGGCCGCATCTCGATGACCGACGAGTCGGCCTTCGAGATCGGCCGCAACGTCGCGACCAGCGAAGGCGCGGTGATCTACGAGAACGAGATCATCCAGCTCATCCAGTACAAGCCGCTGACGGACACGGTCTTCGAGAAGCCGTTGCTGATCGTGCCCCCGTGCATCAACAAGTTCTACATCCTCGACCTGCAGCCGGAGAACTCGCTGGTCCGCAACGCGGTCTCCGAAGGCCACACCGTGTTCCTGGTCTCGTGGCGCAACCCGATGGCCGAGCAGGCCGCGCTCACGTGGGACGACTACATCGAGGACGGCATCATCGCCGCCATCGACGTCGCGCGCGACGTCGCGAAGCAGAAGACCATCGACATGCTGGGCTTCTGCGTCGGCGGAACGATGCTGTCGACGGCGCTCGCGGTCCTCGCCGCGCGCGAGCGCGGAGTCGACGCGCAGCCGGCCGCGTCGCTGACGTTGCTGACGACGCTGCTCGACTTCTCCGACACCGGCATCCTCGACGTGTTCGTCGACGAGCAGTCGGTGCGTCGACGCGAAGCGACGCTGGGCGGCATCGACGGGGGTACGGTGGGACTGATGCCGGCACGCGACCTCGCGACCTCGTTCTCGTTCCTGAGACCGAACGACCTGGTATGGAACTACGTCGTCGCGAACTACCTGAAGGGCGAGCCGCCGCCGCCGTTCGACCTCCTGTACTGGAACGCGGACAGCACCAACCTGCCGGGACCGTTCTTCGTCTGGTACCTGCGCAACACCTATCTCGAGAATCGCCTGATGCATGCGGGCGCGACCGAGGTCCACGGCGTGCCGGTCGACCTCGCGAAGATCCGCTCCCCGGTATTCATCTACGGATCGCGCGAGGACCACATCGTCCCGTGGCCCGCGGCCTACGCGAGCACCCAGATCCTCGGCGGTCGCAAACGCTTCGTGCTGGGCGCCTCCGGTCACATCGCCGGCGTCGTCAATCCGCCGGCGAAGAAGAAGCGCAGTCACTGGACCTTCGAGCCGCCGCGCGGAACGTTCCCGGCCGACGCCGACGCGTGGCTCGGCGGTGCCCCCGAGGTGCCGGGCAGCTGGTGGACCGACTGGAACGGCTGGCTCGCGCAGCACGCGGGCAAGAGGGTGAAGGCCAGGACCGTCTACGGCAACGCGAAGCACAAGCCGATCGAGCCCGCGCCGGGACGATACGTCGCGGTCCGCGCGACCTGAAGCATCGCCGCACGTCGCCCCGACGCGGCGCCCCACAGCAGAGGACATACATGGACGACATCGTCATCGTCGCCGCGGGTCGTACCGCGGTCGGCAAGTTCGGCGGATCGCTCGCGAGGACGCCCGCGACCGAACTGGGAGCCCACGTCATCAGGGGCGTGCTCGAACGCGCGAAGCTGGCGCCCGACCAGGTCTCCGAGGTCGTCATGGGCCAGGTGCTGACGGCCGGTGCGGGACAGAACCCGGCGCGTCAGGCGCTGGTCAAGGCCGGCATACCGGTCGCGGTCCCCGCGATGACGATCAACGTCGTCTGCGGGTCGGGCCTGAAGGCCGTCATGCTCGCGGCGCAGGCGATCGCGCACGGCGATTCCGAGATCGTGGTCGCGGGCGGCCAGGAGAACATGAGCGCGGCGCCGCACGTGCTTCCCGGATCGCGCGACGGCTTCCGCATGGGCGACGTGAAGATGATCGACAGCATGATCGTCGACGGCCTGTGGGACGTCTACAACCAGTACCACATGGGCACGACCGCCGAGAACGTCGCGAAGGAGTACTCGATCTCGCGCGAGATGCAGGACGAGTTCGCGGTGGCGTCGCAGAACAAGGCCGAGGCCGCGCAGAAGGCCGGCCGCTTCTCCGACGAGATCCTGCCGCTGCGGATGGCGCAGAAGAAAGGCGACGCGGTGCCATTCGAGACCGACGAATTCGTTCGCCACGGCGTGAGGATCGAAGCGCTGAGCGGCCTCAGACCCGCCTTCTCGAAGGAAGGCAGCGTGACGGCCGCGAACGCGTCGGGTCTCAACGACGGTGCGGCCGCGGTCGTCGTGATGACCGCCGCGAAGGCGAAGGAACTCGGGCTCGCGCCGCTCGCCACGATCGCCTCCTTCGCGACCACGGGTCTCGAGCCGCGCATCATGGGGATGGGTCCGGTCAGCGCTTCGAAGCGCGCTCTCGCGAAGGCCGGATGGACCGCCGATCAGCTCGACCTGATGGAGATCAACGAGGCGTTCGCGGCACAGGCCTGCGCGGTCAACCAGCAGATGGGCTGGGACACGTCGAAGATCAACGTCAACGGCGGTGCGATCGCGATCGGTCATCCGATCGGTGCCTCGGGCTGCCGCATCCTCGTCTCTCTGCTCTACGAGATGCAGCGCCGCGACGCGAAGAAGGGCCTGGCCTCGCTCTGCATCGGCGGCGGCATGGGCGTGGCGCTGTGCGTGGAGCGCGCCTGACGACGGCCGCATCGAACGACCCATGACATCACGAACGGAGACGGAGACAACATGACACAGCGCGTGGCGTACGTAACGGGAGGCATGGGCGGGATCGGCACGTCGATCTGCCAGCGGCTCGGCAAGGAAGGCTACAAGGTCGTCGCCGGCTGCGGTCCGAGCCGCGATCAGACCAAGTGGCTGCGCGAACAGGCGGCCGCCGGCTTCACCTTCCATGCTTCGGTCGGCAACGTCGGCGACTGGGACTCGACCGTCGCCGCGTTCGAGAAGGTCAAGGCCGAGCACGGGCCTGTCGACATCCTCGTCAACAACGCCGGCATCACGCGCGACGGGATGTTCCGCAAGATGAGCTACGACGACTGGCATGCGGTCATCGAGACCAACCTCAACTCGCTCTTCAACGTGACCAAGCAGGTCATCGACGGGATGGTCGACCGCGGCTTCGGTCGCATCGTCAACATCAGTTCGATCAACGGCCAGAAGGGGCAGTTCGGGCAGACCAACTACTCGACCGCGAAGGCCGGCATCCACGGCTTCACGATGGCGCTCGCGCAGGAGGTCGCATCCAAGGGCGTGACCGTCAACACGGTGTCGCCGGGGTACGTCGGCACCGACATGGTCCGCGCCATCCGCCAGGACGTGCTCGACAAGATCGTCGCGGGCATCCCGGTCAAGCGTCTCGGGATGCCGGAGGAGATCGGCTCGATCGTCGCGTGGCTCGCCTCGGACGAAGGCGGTTACGCGACCGGCGCCGACTTCTCGCTGAACGGCGGCCTGCACATGGGTTGAGCGGCGGGATGCGGGGTTGGCCGCGAAGGCCGCCTCGTACAATCCCGCGGTGACCGACCTCTCGCACTTCCACAATCGCCTCGCGAAGAACGCGCGGCATCTGCGCAAGTGGGCGAAGCGGTCCGACGTCCACGCGTACCGGCTCTACGATCGCGACGTCCCCGAATTCCCGCTGATCGTCGACTTCTTCGAGGCCGACGCGGCGTGCGCCGAGGACCAAGGCGGGTGGCTGCAGTTGCAGGAGGTCGACACCGGCTGGCAGCAGACCGAGGCCGAGCATCGCGAATGGATCGATCATCTGATCGGCGTCGCCTCCGACACGTTGGCGATCGATGTCGATCGCATCGCCGTCAAGCGTCGCGGGCGCCAGCGCGTCGGCGGCGACAAGACCGTGCAGCACGAAGCGACCGGGCTCGACGAGGGCGACCTGGTCGTGCGCGAGGGCGGGCATCGCTTCATCGTCAACCTGCACGGCTATCTCGACACCGGTCTCTTCCTCGACCATCGCGTCACCCGCGGCATGGTCGGCGAACGCGCTCGCGGCAAGCGCTTCCTCAACCTCTTCTCGTACACGGCCAGCTTCACGGTCTACGCGGCCGCCGCGGGCGCGGTGTCTTCCGAGAGCGTCGACCTGTCGAACACCTATTCGAACTGGGCGGAGCGGAACCTGAGGCTGAACCGCGTCGACCTCGCTCGTCACCGCGTCGTTCGCGCCGATGTCTTCACGTGGCTGCGCGAGGCGGTCGCGGCCTTCGAGGCCGGTGATCGCGAAGGGGTCGACCTGATCGTGCTCGACCCGCCGACCTTCTCGAACTCGAAGGCGATGCAGGGCATCCTCGACATCCAGCGCGATCATCCGTGGCTGATCCGTCAGTGCCTGCAGCTGTTGTCGCCGCGCGGCGAGCTCTTCTTCTCGACCAACCTGCGCAGCTTCGAGCTCGACGCCTTGGTCGGCGAGCGCGCCCGCTTCCGCGAGATCAGCGCGAAGACCGTGCCGGAGGACTTCCGCGACCGACGGATCCATCGCTGCTGGCACGTCACTCGGCTCGACGCGAAGCCGTGAACCGGAACGTCTTCACGTACGGGTCGCTGATGTTCGCCGAGGTCTGGTCGCTGGTGGTCGAAGGGTCGCATGCGTCGATCGCGGCCACGTTGCGGCATCACGCGCGCTACGCCATCCGCTACGAGACCTACCCGGGCATGGTCGACGAGCGCGATGCGAGCGTGAGCGGCGTCCTCCACCTCGACGTCGATGCGGCCGACCTCGTACGACTCGACCGCTTCGAGGGCGACGACTACGAGCGCAAGACCGTCGAGGTCGTCGACGGCGACGGCGTCGCGCGGACGGCGGACACCTACGTCTATCGATGCGTGGACCGTCTGCTGCCGGCGGCGTGGGAACCGGACTCCTTCGCGTTGCGCCGCTTCATCGAGACCTATTGCCGCGACCGGCTCGACCCGTGAGCTCGACCGACTGATGGGCGATCGCTTCGACGTCGTCGTCGTCGGGGCCGGCGCGGCGGGCATGATGTGCGCGGCCGTGGCCGGTCAGCGCGGACGATCGGTGGTGCTGCTCGACCATGCGGAGCGGCTCGCCGAGAAGATCCGCATCTCGGGTGGAGGGCGCTGCAACTTCACCAACCGCGAGGTCGGACCCGCGCAGTTCGTCTCGGGCAATCCGCACTTCGCGCGCTCCGCGCTCGAGCGCTACTCGTCGCGGGACTTCGTCGGCCTCGTCCAGCGCCATCGCATCGGCTATCACGAGAAGCATCGCGGCCAGCTCTTCTGCGACGAGTCGAGCGAACGCATCATCGCGATGCTGGTCGCCGAATGCGACGCGGGTCGGGTGCAGTGGCGACGACCGACCGCCGTCGTGGACCTCGCGCGCGACGGCGAAGGTTTCGCCGTGACGACGAACAGCGGCCGGATCGAGGCCGCGCGCGTCGTGGTCGCATCGGGCGGACTGTCGATCCCGAAGATCGGTGCGACCGACTTCGCGTTCCGGCTCGCGAAGCGCTTCGGCCTCCGCGTCGTCGAGCCGCGACCCGCGCTCGTACCGCTGACCTTCGACGAGACGACGTGGGCGCCGTTCGCATCGTTGAGCGGTGTCGCGCTCGAGGTCGACATCGCTTGCGAGCGCACGGACGGCGGAGCCGCGCGCTTTCGCGAGGACCTGCTGTTCACCCATCGCGGCCTGTCGGGTCCTGCGGTGCTGCAGATCTCGAGCTACTGGAAGCCGGGACGCGCGATCGAGATCGACCTCGTGCCGGCGGTGGACCTCGGCGCCCTGCTGCTCGACCGGAAGGAGGAATCGAAGCAGAACCTTTCGCGGCTGCTGGCCGCCCATCTGCCGAAGCGGCTCGCGGTCCGCTGGCAGGACAGTCGCGGTCTCGCCGACCGCCGGCTCGCCGAGATGTCGAACGTGTCGCTCGCATCGCTCGCCGGCGACCTCGAGCACTGGCGGATCGTCCCGAGCGGGACCGAAGGCTTCCGCAAGGCCGAGGTCACGGTGGGCGGCGTCGACACCGACGAGCTTTCGCAGAGGACCTTCGAGGCGAAGCGCGCGCCCGGCCTGCACTTCATCGGCGAGGCGGTCGATGTGACCGGCTGGCTCGGCGGCTACAACTTCCAGTGGGCCTGGTCGTCGGGCTTCGCGGCGGGCCAGTCGGTGTGACGCCCGCCGGCGACACCGCTGCGACCGGCGATACCATTCTTCGTCAAAGTCCGCTAGAATCGCCGGCTTCGCTTTTGTGCAACCCGGGTCCTTCGCCCGCCACTCATTCAATGCCGACAGTCCGCCTCAAGGAAAACGAGCCTTTCGAAGTCGCTTTGCGCCGCTTCAAGCGCACGATCGAAAAGACCGGCCTTCTCACCGAACTCCGCGCGCGCGAGTTCTACGAGAAGCCCACCGCAGAGCGCAAGCGCAAGCTCGCCGCCGCGGTGAAGCGTCACTACAAGCGTCTTCGCAGCCAGCAGCTTCCGAAGAAGATGTACTGATTCGCCGCGGACCCAGGTCCGGGCGCATGCAGTCATGACGAGCCCGCTCCGGCTTTCGCCGCGGCGGGCTTTTGTATTGATCGTCGCCCAGGCATTCTCGCTGCGGCGACCTCGCCCGGAGTCGAAGCCATGAGTCTTCAGCAAGTCATCAACGAGGACATGAAGAACGCGATGCGCGCCAAGGACAGCGCGCGTCTGCTCACCATCCGCATGTTGACCGCTGCGATGAAGCAGAAGGAGGTCGACGAACGCGTCACGTTGACCGACGCGGACGTGCTCGCCATCGTCGACAAGCTCGTCAAGCAGCGGCGCGATTCGGTCGCCGCGTTCGAGAAGGCCGCCCGTCCCGACCTGGTCGACAAGGAGCAGGCGGAGATCGGGATCCTCTCGGCCTACCTGCCGAAGGCCCTGAGCGAAGCGGAGATCGCCGACGAGATCGCGCAGGCCATCGCGGCGCTGGGCGCGAGCGGGCCGGCGGCGATGGGCAAGGTCATGGCCGAGTTGAAGCCGCGCCTGGCCGGACGCGCGGACATGACCCGTGTCTCGGGAATGGTGAAGGCGGCGCTGATCGCGTGAGGGCGATGCGGATCGGCGTGCCGGGGCGGTCGCGATGATCCCGCAATCGTTCATCGACGACCTG
>CALMOR010000156.1:8490-21915 GCA_937872165.1 uncultured Burkholderiales bacterium
GCCTGTGCCCCTTCCACAACGAGAAGTCCCCGTCGTTCACGGTGAGCCCGACCAAGCAGTTCTATCACTGCTTCGGATGCGGGGCGCACGGCACGGCGCTCGGCTTCCTGATCGAATACAGCGGCCTGACCTTTCCCGAGGCGGTCCGCGATCTCGCGCAGTCGGCAGGGCTGACCGTTCCCGACACGCGTGCTCCGTCGCACGACGGCGTTTGCGGCCGTGCGGTCGACGGCGAAGCGCAAGACGCGTCGCGCTCGCGTTCATCGGAAATCGTCGAGGCGCTGGAGGTCGCCGGCGCCTTCTATCGGAACGCACTGCGCGGCTCGCAGGCCGCGATCGCCTACCTGAAGAAGCGGGGACTGACCGGCGAGGTCGCGGCCCGCTTCGGCCTCGGCTACGCGCCGGACGGCTGGAACGCGCTCGAGACGGCGTTCGACGACTATCGCAACCCGGTGCTGGTCGACGCGGGCCTCGTCATCGCCAAGGACGGTGCGGACGCGGCAGGGCAGGACGGCGACGCGCGACTCTACGACCGCTTCCGCGACCGGGTCATGTTCCCGATCCGCAACACGCGGGGCCGCGTGATCGGTTTCGGCGGACGGATCATCGACGCCGGGGAGCCCAAGTATCTGAACTCGCCCGAGACCCCGGTGTTCCAGAAGGGCCAGGAGCTGTACGGGCTCTTCGAAGCCCGCCAGGCGATCCGCGAGGAAGGCTTCGCGCTCGTCGTCGAGGGTTACATGGACGTCGTCGCGCTCGCACAGATGGGCGTCGCGAACGCCGTGGCCACCCTCGGTACCGCCTGTACCGCGGCGCACGTCCAGAAGCTGTTGCGTCAGACCGAACGCGTGACCTTCAGCTTCGACGGCGACGCCGCGGGCAGGAAAGCGGCGTGGCGCGCGCTCGAAGCGTCGCTGCCCCTGGCGACCGACGACAAGGCGCTGTCCTTCCTTTTCCTGCCCACGGAGCACGACCCGGACAGCTACGTGCGCGAACATGGCCGCGACGGTTTCCTGCAGGCGGTGAGACAGGCCTTGCCGCTGTCCGAGTACCTTCTGCGGGAGGTCGCGGGTGCGAACGACCTGAAGGCGGCCGAAGGTCGCGCGAAGGCGTTGTTCGACGCCCGCCCGCTGGTCAGGTCGCTGCCCGCAGGGGCGCTGCGGATGCAGCTCGTCCGGGCGCTCGCCGCGAAGACGGGGGCGAGCGTCGACGAGATCCTGGAGTCGTTCCAGATCGCCGCGGTGACGGCCAGCCGCCGCGGCCGTGCGCACCGTGTGCAACGTTGGGCACCGCAGGGACTGCCGCAGCGTGCGTTGACCGCATTGATCATGTACCCGGTGCATGCGCACGCGCTGACGGCTTCCGATGTCGCCACGCTGGAGGAAGCTGCCGGCGAGTCGCGCGACCTGATCACGGAAACGGTCGAGGCGGCCAAGGCGCAGGGCCATGACGTGGACTTCATCGCGATGTCGGACGCGTTGCGGGAATCGCCCAATCGGGAGATCTACGAGGCGTTGATGCAGGACATCCTCGCGGTCGACGAATACCGGCGCGACCTTTTGTTGCGGCACTCGGCCGACGAGGCCGACGAGGCGGCCGAAGCCACCGAGGCGGCGCGGCGCGAGGAGCGACGGAAGTCGATGGAGCACGAGCTGCGCGACACGATCCGGCGGATGCGCGAGCAGGCCATCCGGGTCGAACTCGACCGCATCGCGAACGCCGGCTCGCAGGATGCCTCTAGCCTGGAGGCCTATCGCCACCTGGTCGAGGAGAGAAATCGGCTCACCCGCAGCGGTCGGGACGGACCCTCGTGACCGTCGAACGCGCACTTCGCACGACTGGAAAAAGGACGGCACGGCTGTTAGGATGTCGGGTTTTCCAGGGCGAAGCGGGCGAACAAATCCGATCCGCACGTGTCCCTTTTCCGAACAGCCACCCGCTTCGACGCAAGCCGCGCCCGCCAACCGAAGATTGGCAAGAACGCGAACATCGACCGCCTTCGAACACGGTGGGGTCCCGATTTGCAGGTCCTTCTCCTTTGCTTCGCCACCGGTGGAAACGCGGCAACGCGACCCCATGTGCATGAACTTCGCATGCGACTGATCACCCCGGACGTCGGTGCTCAGCAAACACCCCAGGAAATCCTATGCCGCAGCCATCCTCTCGAAAGCTCGTTTCCCCCGCCCCGAAGACCGCTTCGCCCGTCGGCAAGGTCGCGCCCCGTGCGCTCGCCAAGGTTCCGGCGGCGGCCAATGGCCGTGCGGTGGTCAAGGGCGCCGGCACGCCGGTGAACCAGGGTGCGTCCGGGGCGCCAGCCAACGGCGCTGCCGGCGACAAGGTCAACGGAGCCCTTCCGGCGAAGCCGGCAGTCAAGGTGTCGGCGCCGAACGACAAGCTCAAGGCACGTGAACGCAAGGCCAAGGAGAAGGCCTTCCTTCGCGAAGCGCTGGCGGCCCGTCAGCCCGGCACCGAGGAAGAGCTCGAAGCACGCCGCACGAAGCTGAAGACGCTGATCAAGCTCGGCAAGGAGCGCGGGTTCCTCACCTATGCGGAGATCAACGATCACCTTCCCGACGACGTCGTCGATGCGGAGGCGATCGAAGGGATCATCGGCACGTTCAACGACATGGGGATCGCGGTCTACGATCAGGCCCCGGATGCCGAGACGCTGCTGATCAACGACAACGCGCCGGTCGCGACCAGCGACGACGACGCCGAGGAGGAGGCCGAGGCCGCACTGTCGACGGTGGACTCGGAGTTCGGCCGCACGACGGATCCGGTCCGCATGTACATGCGCGAGATGGGCTCGGTCGAACTGCTCACGCGTGAAGGCGAGATCGAGATCGCGAAGCGCATCGAGGACGGCCTGAAGCACATGGTCATGTCGATCGCGGCCTGTCCCACGACCATCGCGGAGATCCTCGGCATGGCCGAGAAGATCCGCCTCGACGAGATGCGCATCGACGAGGTCGTCGACGGGTTGATCGATCCCAATGCGCCGCCCGAGCCGCAGACCTACGGCAGGCCGCCGGTTCCGCCCGTCGCGGTGGCGGCCGCTCCCGCCGAAGGCGACGACGAGGCCGGCGACGAAGCCGGCGAAGAGGAAGACGACGTCGAGGACATCGCCGCGATCAACGCGAAGGCGATGGCCGAACTGAAGGTCAACGCGCTCGAGAAGTTCGACGTCGTGGCGCTGCAGTTCGACAAGATGCGTCGGGCCTTCGAGAAGGAGCGCGATATCGGCACGCGCCCCTACACGAAGGCGCAGGAAGCGATCTCGGCCGAGCTGATGACGATCCGCTTCACCGCGAAGATCGTCGAGAAACTCTGCGACACGCTGCGCTCGCAGGTCGACGAGGCGCGCAGCTTCGAGCGCCAGATCCTCGACATATCGGTCAACAAGGCCGGCATGCCGCGCCAGCATTTCATCCGCTCGTTCCCGGGTCACGAGACGAACGCGAAGTGGGTCGTCGGAGAAGTCAACGCCGGTCACGCGTACAGCGTCACGCTGGCTCGCAACGTGCCGGCCATCCAGGAACTCCAGCAGAAGCTCGCCGACCTCGAGTTGCGCGTGCTGCTGCCGTTGAAGGTGCTGCGCGACATCAACAAGCAGATGGCGACCGGCGAGGCGAAGGCCCGCAAGGCCAAGCGCGAGATGACCGAGGCCAACCTGCGCCTCGTGATCTCGATCGCGAAGAAATACACCAACCGCGGGCTGCAGTTCCTCGACCTGATCCAGGAAGGAAACATCGGCCTGATGAAGGCCGTCGACAAGTTCGAATACCGCCGCGGCTACAAATTCTCGACCTATGCGACGTGGTGGATCCGTCAGGCCATCACGCGATCGATCGCCGATCAGGCACGCACGATCCGCATCCCGGTCCACATGATCGAGACGATCAACAAGATGAACCGGATCAGCCGCCAGATCCTGCAGGAGACCGGAGCCGAACCGGATCCCGCGACGCTGGCCGAAAAGATGGAGATGCCGGAAGACAAGATCCGCAAGATCATGAAGATCTCGAAGGAGCCGATCTCGATGGAGACGCCGATCGGCGACGACGACGACTCGCATCTCGGCGATTTCATCGAGGACCAGAACACGCTCGCTCCGGCCGACGCGGCGCTGTACGCCAGCCTGCGCGACGTGACGAAGGACGTGCTCGACAGCCTGACGCCGCGAGAGGCGAAGGTGCTGCGGATGCGGTTCGGGATCGAGATGAGCACCGATCACACGCTCGAGGAAGTGGGCAAGCAGTTCGACGTGACACGCGAGCGAATCCGCCAGATCGAGGCGAAGGCGCTTCGCAAGCTGCGTCATCCGAGTCGGAGCGACAAGCTCAAATCCTTCCTCGAAGGCAGTTGAATCCTTCAAAAGCGCACGCATCGACGTGCGCTTTTTTCATCGGTGCGCGCGAAGTTCTTCCCCCCAGGCGGTCCTCGCCTTTCCCGCGACGCTCCCATCGGCGATCATCCCGCTTCGGGCCGTTAGCTCAGTTGGTCAGAGCAGAGAACTCATAATTCTTTGGTCGCTGGTTCAAGTCCAGCACGGCCCACCATCCCTTCGCGCACGGCGTTCGTCCGAGACGTCGACGAAGCGCTCCATCCCTCCGATTGGTGCTGTCGAAAACCTTTACACGCGTCGAGAACCAGGCTGGCGCCGCGCCCCTCCAGAAATCTCAAGTCGTTGATTTATAAGCATGAAAAGTGATTCTAGAAAAGCTGGCACACACAATGCTTAAGAGTAGTCATGCGGATGTCGATCCGACGCACTAACCGACTTACCAACGATTGAGGAATCGCGATGAAGACCAACAGTTATCTCCGGAAAGGCGCGCTCGCCCTTTCACTTGCAGCCGGCCTGACGGGTTTCGGTAGCGCCGGCGCCACGTCGCTCGCCCAGTCGAACCTGCAGATCCTCGGCCTGGTGTTCTCGAACACCACCACCGGCACCCAGCTGAACGCAGGCAACTTCGACCTGCTGCAGATCCAGGACAGCACGAACCTGAACCCGTTCCTCAACGGGGCCTTCAATCCGTACAGCAGCTCGAGCACCGGCGGCGCGCCGCTGGCCCAGACCGTCCGCTGCGTTCCGGCCAGTTGCGCCGGCCTGCCGAGCGGTTCGCCGTTCAGCAGCACTGCGAACCCCCCGTCGACCGACGGTGCCCTGAGCGCCAGCGCTCTCGACGGCGCGCCGATCGCAGGTCTGCCCGGCATCGCACCGTCGGCCAATGCCCGCACCGGTACCGTCGCGCAATTGGTCAACCAGGGCGTGGCCAACTCGTCGGCCAACCTCGGCTTGTTGACGCAGTTCTCGTTCTCGACCACGGCCGACACCTTCGTCACGATCAGCTTCAACTCGATCACGCACCTGATCGCGTCGCTGCTCAACACGAACGGCACCGCGAACGCAGGCGTGGGCTGGAACATCAGCGTCGTCGACCAGACCACCGGCGGCAACCAGGTGTTCGCATGGTCGCCGGACGGCACGGTCAATTCGTCGATCATCGGTGGTACCGAGATCGCGGATGCCTGCAACCTCCAGTCGACGCGCGGCGTGTTCTCGGTCGGCACCGCGAGCTACGACTGCAGCGGCAACGCGAGCGCTCGTACCAATTTCGCCTTCCTGGCGAGCGATGCCTACACGCTGTCGATCACCCACCAGAACCGTGCGGACGTGACGTTGGTCCCGGAGCCGGAAATGCTTCTGCTGATGGGTATCGGCCTGGCCGGTCTGGGTCTGGTTCAGCGTCGCAAGGGTCGCAAGTCCTGAGGCGCGGTACCGGAAGTAGAGAGGGGCGCTTCGGCGCCCCTTTTTTTGGTCCGCGCCATCACCGGCTGTCCATCAGCTCGTCCTTCGCCAAAGCAACGGCGGGATCCGGGGCCGGAGCGCGCCACAAGTCTTTCGTATCAGTAGCCTCCGGTCCGGGCGGTCTATCGCCGCCATGTGAAGGAACGAGACCGGGGCCGGTCCCGCCTGGCAGAAGCACGAGGCTTGCGGGACAGAAGCTGCGGGCCGCTAGCGGCCGCTTCGAAGACGGTCACGGACGTTCGCGACGGACGCTTCGGAAGCGTCAGGAGGTCGTCCGAAGCGGAGGTGCCGAGGCCGCCGGGAAGACATCGACGTTGTGACGGGCCGTGCTCGCCGGCTTCGCAGCGCCGGCCGGGTGGGTTCGTGCGACCCGTGGCCGACGTCTTCACCGCGGGCGATCGCCAGCGGCGATCGCCCGCGGCAGAGCGAAGGTCGGATGTCCCCGCGAAGGGTGCGCCCGTTGCGGCACACCGTTCGAGGATTACTCCATGTCGTCGAGCATCTTCTGCGCCGTATCGCGTTGCGCGAACGTCGTCTGGGATTGCAGGGCCGCTTCCAGTTGAGCGCGTGCGCCGGACTTGTTGCCCGCTTGCAGCAACGCGACGGCCAGGTGATAACGCGCCTCGTTGTTCGCCGGGTTGGAGCTCACGGCAGCATTGAGAACGGGTCGGCTCTTGTCGACCTCGCCGAGCTGGAAGAGGATCCATCCATACGTGTCGGCCACCGCGCTGTTGCGGCCGTCGATCCGGTAAGCATGCTCGGCGTAGGTCGCCGCACTCGCCCGGTCGCCGTCGCTGAGCAGCAATGCGATCTCGTTGAGCGCGACCACGTTGTCGGGATCGATACGCAGGGCGTCCTTGTAGAGCGCAGTCGCGCGCATCCGGTCGCCATACTGCAGCGACGCCGCTGCGAGATAGAGACGGGTAGCGGCGTCGGTGGGATGTTCGTCGATCCAGTTGCGGATCATCTCGTCGGCGGCGGGTCTCCTGCCGGATGCCGCCATGGCCGCATGGAGCTTCGAGACCAGTAGAGGCGTCTTCGAAGAAGCGAATGCGGACTGGTACAGTTTTGCCGCGCGATCGTATTTTTTCTGACCGAAGGCCGCGTCGCCGAGGACGACGGTGGACTTGATCGCGTAGGCCGGACGTTGCTGCAGGCCTTCCGCGATGCGCTGTGCGTCTTCATAGCGGCCCTGCTGGACCGACACTTCGGCGAGCAGGAGTTGAGCGTCGACCAGGTTCGGGTCGATCGACAGGGCCTTCGCCAGCGCGGCGGCGCCGGCTGCCAGATGGGCATCGGCGAGTTCGAGCCGTGCGATCTCCAGTTGGTAGCGGCCGTCCGTGTCGACGGCGGCGAGCCGCCCGTACGTCGCGACGGCGCCATTGCGATCGCCCGACCGCGCCTGCGCCTCGGCCAGCAAGCCCAGCAGATCGACGTTGCCCGGGTTCTTGGCCTCCGTGTCGCGAGCGAGACCGACCACGCGTGCCGCCTCGCCTTTCCTGAGCAGATAGCGCATCTGCAGGATCTTCGGTGCCAGCGCTTGCGGGTTGCGTTGCACCGCGGTGTCGAGCCATTGCCCGCCTTGCTCGGCATGGCCGTCCTCGAACTCGAGATTGGCGAGCGCCAGCAGGACATCGACGTTCTTCGCATCGTGGTCGAGGATCGACGTCAGATGTTTGCGCGCGTCGGCCGGCTTCTTCTCGACGACATCGATGCGGGCGAGGTTGATCGCGGCGGTCGACAGATCGGGCTGGAGACCGAGCGCCTTCTCGAAACTCGTCCGCGCCGACGGGACATCCGATCCGGCGAGGTAGGCGCCGCCGAGCAGGTTGTACGCGTTCGCATCCTTCGGGTCGCGCTGGACCATCGCCGAAGCCGACTCGATGGCCCGCGCGAAGTCCTTGTTGGCGATGAAGCTGAGCACCAGGTAGGTCTCGGCCTTCGGATTGCTCGTTTCGAGTTTCAGCGCGGATTCGAAGGAGAGGATCGCGCGGTCTAGGCTGCCGGTCGAGAAGCTGCTCAGACCGAACGCGGTCTGGATGGCCGAGTCAGTCGGGGCCATGGTCGCCGCCTTGGCCAGCAACGCGACCGCCTTGTCGGGTTGGTTGAGCTGCATGAGAGCGTTGCCGGCGATCGCGAACACCTGGGGATCGGGTACGCCCGGAGGTCCCAGCATCGGTTCGAGCGTCTGGAACGCCTTCGCCGGCTGGCTCTGCTTCAGGAGGATCGAAGCGAGAAGCTTCCTGCCGTAGACGCTTCCCGGGTACGTCTTCAGGAACTTCCGAGCATTGAGCTCGGCCTGCGTGAAGGTACCGGTCTGGTACTGGATGCCGGCGGCCAGGATCAATGCGGGCGGATCGTCGGGCAACGCTTCGATGACCTTGACGATCGAGTCCGAAGCTTCCTTGTATTGCCCCTGGTAGAACTGCAGCAACGCCCCGAGGTAGTTGACCGACGGCAAGTTGGGCGCGAGCTTCCTGACCGCCGCGATGTGCTCCTTCGCTTCATCGAAGCGCTTGGCGAGGATCAGCGACGAGGCCAGGGCGAGTTGCGCCGGCGTGCTGGACGGCGCGGCCTTGACGGCCGCCGCGTAGCTCTCGATCGCCTCGTCCTGCTGATTGCGCGCGAGCAGCAGGTCGCCTTTCAGCGTCAGGGCCACCGAGTTGTCGGGCGACACTGCGAGTGCCGAATCGACCGTCTGGAGGGATTGCTCGATGTCGTTGGTCCTGGCGAAGACGCGGGCCTTGCCGAGACGTGCATGCATCGAGTCGGGCCGCTTCGTGAGGACTTCGTCGTACGACTTCATCGCGTCGGGGAGGAAGCCCGACGCGAACTGCGCGTCGGCCCTGACTTCGGTCAGGTCGACGGCATCGAGCGAGTTCCTGTCCGTCGTCGCCGGGATCTCCCGCAACACCCGATCGAACTGGCCCTGCAGCAGGTACGACCGGCCGCGCCGCAGGCGGGTGGTCTCCACCGGAGTCCCGAGCTGCTCGGCCCGATCGATCTCGACCTCCGCGTTCTGCCCGTCGCCGAGCGCCAGATAGGCGTCGGCCAGCAGCAGCCGCGCGGATGGATTCGAGCCGTCCTTCTGCAGCGCCGTCTTGAATTCGATGACCGCCGCTTGCACCTCGTGCTTGTCAAGGAAGGCCTGCCCCGACGCCAGATGCTCGGCCGCGGTACGGTTGTCGAGCCTGTCGCAGGCGCCCAGACCGACAGCGGCCAAGACGAGGATCGCTACTCGGCAGCCAGCCGCCACTCGGTTGCTGTTCGGGAACGCGTTCGACATCGGCTGGAATCCAATCGGGCTGCTGAGCCCTTGAGATCGGTCACCGGCGCGCGGCGGACGGGCGCCGATGACAGGTGGGTTCGGGTCGCAGGAGTCGACTCCTGACGGGGCAAGCATTGTAGCCAGTTCATCGGCACGAATCGGCTTTTCCACAGTGGCCCGGCGTCGCGGCGTGATCTCGTCGGCCCCCGGTGACAGTGTCGATATTGCAGTTATGCTCGTCCCTCGACTGCCTCCAGGACACCGAGCGTGGCAACCCGTCCCGGCTGCGGGAGCGACACGGCCGACCCTCTTCGAGCATGAACACGCTTGCGCTTCGCAACCTCTTCCGTCATCGCGTGCGTTCGCTCGTCACGCTCGCGGCAATCGCGTTCTCGACGATCGTGCTGGTCCTCGCCGCAGGCTTCATCGAGTGGATCTTCTTCGACCTGAGGGCCTCGACGATCGAGACCGGTCTCGGGCATCTGCAGGTCAGTCGCAACGGCTACAGCGAGCACGGCCTCGCGGACCCTTACGCCTATCTCCTCGGCGACAAGTCCCCTGAACTCGCGCGCCTCGAGTCCGAGCCGCATGTCGTCGCGGTGGGAAAGCGTCTGAACGTCAACGGATTGCTCAGCTTCCAGGAGTCGACCCTGTCGTTCGTCGGGGTTGGGGTCGAGCCGGACAAGGAAGCCGTGATCAGCCGCAATCTCGCGTTCGTCTCCGGTCGCAATCTGTCGGCGGGCGCGAAGGACCAGGTCGTCCTGGGCGAAGGCCTCGCCGCCAACCTGGGAGTCAACACGTCCGATCGGGTCGTCATGCTGGTCAACACCGAGTCCGGCAGCGTCAACGCGGTCGAAGCCACCGTACAGGGCGTGTTCACCACGCAGGTTCGTGCGCTCGACGATGTCGCGTTACGAATGCCGATCGCCATGGCCCGGCGCCTGTTGCGCGCCGATGGCGCCCATGTCTGGGTCGTCGCGCTGGACAACGTCGATGCCGTCGATGCGACGGCGGCGAGCGTCGGGGGCGCACTGGATCCGGCGCGCTTCGAGGTGTTCCGCTGGATCGACCTGTCCGACTTCTTCACGAAGACCGTGACCTTCCTGTCGGGGCAGCTCGGCGTGATGCGCGTCCTCATCGCGGTCATCATCGTCCTCGGCGTGTCGAACATGCTGATCATGAACGTCCTCGAGCGTACCGGGGAGATCGGCACGTTGATGGCGCTCGGCATCCGCAGGCGACAGGTGGTCGCGCTGTTCATGACCGAGAGCTTCTATCTCGGCCTGATCGGCGGACTGGCCGGTCTGCTGCTGTCGCTGGTCGCTGCCCGCGTCATCTCGGACATCGGCGTGCCGATGCCGCCGCCTCCCGGTCGTACCGTCGGCTATCTCGGGGCGATCCGCGTGACCTGGCCCATCCTGCTGTCGGCGGTCTCGGTCTCGCTCGGCACCACGCTCCTGGCGGGAATCTATCCGGCTCGCAAGGCATCCCGGCTCGTCATCGTCGACGCGCTGCGCTACAACCGCTGATGAAGACGATCGACATCCGAACGATGCTCGACGGTCTCCCCGACGCGGTCACGTTGCGGATGGCGCTGCGGAACGTCTTCCGGCAGAAGGCGAGAACCGCGTTGACGCTGCTCATCATCGGCGTCGGCGTGGCGGGCCTGATCCTGAGCGGCGGCTTCGTCGACTACTCGCTCCGTACCTTGAGGGAATCGACCATCCATGCGCAGCTCGGCCATCTGCAGATCTACCGGACCGGCTACTTCGCCGAGGGCAAGCGCAGCCCCTACAAGTATCTGATCGATCGTCCCGACCGGATCCTCGCGCTGGCGAAAGAGCAGCCCGAGGTCGCCGAAGCGATGGCCCGTCTCAGTTTCGGCGGCGTGCTCAACAACGGCAGGAGCGACCTCGCGATCCTCGGCGAAGGCGTCGACCCCGACAAGGAAGCGAAGCTCGGCACGCAGATCCGGATGATCGAAGGCAGGGCGCTCGCCGGTCGGGACCGGTTCGGCATCGTGATCGGCGAAGGCGTCGCGAGCGCGGGTGGCCTGAAGCCGGGCGACGTGGTCAACCTCCTCCTCAACACCGAGGAAGGCGCCCTCAACAATCTTGAGTTCACCGTGGTCGGTGTCTTCCGGACGTCGTCGAGGGACTACGACGCCCGCGCGGTACGGATCTCGCTGGCCGATGCCCAGGCGCTGCTGGCTTCGGAGTCCGTCAACGCGATCGTCGTGGAGTTGCGGGACACGGACCGGACCGATGCGGTGGTTCGAAGGCTCGGCGAGAAGCTCGACCCCGCCACCTACGAAATCAAGTCGTGGCTGCAACTGGCGGATTTCTATGAAAAGACCGCGGCACTGTTCAAGCGCCAGTTCGCCTTTCTCCAGGCGATCATCCTGCTGTCGGTCCTCCTCGGCGTCGCGAACAGCGTCAGCATGACGATCTTCGAGCGCACCGGAGAGTTCGGAACGCTGATGGCGCTGGGCACGCGCCGCCGCCCGCTATTCGCGCTGGTCGTCATCGAGAACGTCATCGTCGGACTGATGGGCAGCGTCGTCGGTGTCGCGCTCGGCGTCGCGATCGCGCTGATCGTCAACGCGCTTCACATCACGATGCCGCCGCCGCCGAACTCGAACAGCGGCTACTTCGCCGGTGTCCAGCTCGATGCGTGGATCGTCGCCACCGCTTTCCTCATCGGTCTGGTCGCGACCCCGATCATGGCGCTGCTGCCCGCACGGCGCATCTCGCGGGTGGCCGTGGTCGACGCGCTGCGCATGAACTGAGGACGATCGTCCCGATCAGCCTCCGAGCTTCTTCAGGTACTCCTTCGTGAACACCTTGTCCGGCAGTTCCTTCATGCGCATGTTGCTGTACTCGAGGATCGATTGCTCGCCGGGCTTCAAGGCGTCTTCCATGACGAGGCGCGTGGGACGTACCTCACCGGCCATCTTCTGGTAGTTCTCGTAGGAGCACGTCTTCAGCAGCCGATTCGAGAGGCTGTAGAACTCGGCCTTGAAAGGCCTGGCGTCCGATCGCCTGACCCAGTACAGCACGCGGTGGTATGTGACGCCGCGATCGACGGCCTCGAGTTCGAGCAGGTTGTACTGCTCGCCGTCGATGGTCTCGACCTTCACGAACTTCGGGCTGTAGTCCCCCGCGAAGTTGGCGCGCGCCAGGTCGCCGTTGGCGACTTCGCCCGTCAGCCGCTGACTGAGCGACAGGCGAACCGGCTGCGCGATGTCGGGCAGGAAGATCCACAGATCGCGGTTCTTCATCAGCAGGATCTGGCCGTTGTCGGACGCCGGCTCGGTGGTGATGACGACGGTGTTCTCGTTGCCCTTCGACAGGATGCGGTACTTGCGGGCTTCGGTGTCCTTTCCCGGGGCGACCGACGCGATGCTCACGTCGACCTGGAATCCTTCCTTCGGAAAGCGGATGTGATCGGAGGTCTCGACGATCGCCGGCAGATCGGCCGGCTCGGCAGCTCGCGAGCAGAGGGGGACCGACGACAGCATCGCGACGACGAGGAGCGATGCCCGGAGGCGGAATGAGGACGTGATTGTTTTCATGGGCATTCGAGGAAAATACAACGGCTTCGAAGAGGGCTCAGTCTATGATCCTTTGCCCGCGCCGCCAGCTTCCGGCATCACTGCGAAGGTCGCCTTTCACAGGACGGTCGATCGCGTCGGAAGTACGCGATCGCCGTCGAAGGGACTCGATCGGTGCGGGGACGACGAAGACCACCGATACGCATGGAAATCATCCGACTCGAGAACGTGACCAAGTCGTACCGGCTTGGCAGGCAGAAGGTCAAGGCGCTCAAGCAGGTCACGCTCAGCGTGGAGGACGGCGTGTTCCTCGCCATCGCGGGACCTTCCGGGAGCGGCAAGACGACGCTGCTCAACCTGATCGGATGCATCGACGACGCGACGACCGGCAAGATCTTCATCGATGGCGTCGATGTCGGCGACAAGACCGCGAACGAACTGGCAGACCTGCGTGCGAGAACCATCGGCTTCGTGTTCCAAACCTTTAATCTGCTCCCCGTCCTGTCTGCCGAGGAGAACGTCGAATATCCCCTTCTGCAACAGAAGCAGCTGACGAAGGCCGAGCGGAAGGAAAGGGTCCGCCACTATCTCGAAGTCGTCGGCATCCTCAAGTACGCCGCGCATCGTCCGAACCAGTTGAGCGGAGGACAACGCCAGCGCGTGGCGATCGCCCGTGCGCTCGCGATCCATCCCCGCATCATCCTCGCCGACGAGCCGACGGCCAATCTCGACCACAAGACGGGTTATGTCATGGTTCGGCTGATGAAGTAGATCTACACGACGACGAAGACC
>CALMOR010000157.1:0-1884 GCA_937872165.1 uncultured Burkholderiales bacterium
ATCCTTCGTGCTCCGCAACCGTCCGCTGCCTCGTCGCAGGGGCGACCGCGCCTCGCCGTACTCCGACCGAACGAGCCATGACCGTACCTCCCGACCGTCCCGACAGCGACGGATCCTCGCGACAGAAGCGCTGGGCCGAAGACCTCGGCGTCTTCGCCAGCGACGCCACCGTCCGGCTCGGCCGCTTCGGGCGACGACTGCGGACCTTCAACGCAGGCGCCGCGCAATGGATCACGACGGTCTCGTGGCGCCGTCTCGGCGTACTCGGCTTCGTCACGCTGATCGTCGTCGCCATCGTCGGCGAGATCACCGGCTTCGGCACGCCGGCCGTGCGCATCGACAGCTCGGCGCTGCGGAAGCCGGTGGACATCGTCATCCACTCCGACGGCAAGAACGTCCACATCCAGCCCAAGGTCGGCGGCAAGCCGACGCGGGCGGTGGACATCCCCGTGCCCGAGATCGCGCCGGCGCCCCCGGCCGCGCCGAAGGCCCCGGAGTCGCCCGCGTCGTCCTCGTCGAAGGCGTCGTCGCGGCACGGCATCGTCTTCGAGAAGGACGGCAAGCGGATCGTGATCGACAGCCTCGGCGTGCGCGTGCTCGACGGCGAGGACGCACGGCGCGACGCGGAGGCGGCGGCCGCGGAGGCGAAGGAAGGCGGGTCGTCCGCCTCGAAGAGGCCGGCCTCCGACGACGCGGAAGGGACCGACATCGATGTCGACAAGGCGAAGTCCGACGCGAGGCGGGCGCTGGCCGCCGCGGACCTGTCGCGCGCCGACGCCGAGAAGGTCCGCAGCAGGCTCGCCGACGACATGAGCCTGCAGGTCAAGGCCGCGGTCGAGGACGCGAAGGACGAGGTGCAGAACGCGATCACCGACGAGATCCGCGCAGCGGCCCGCAGCGCGCCGCCGAGTCCGGGCTCGGTCCTGTGGGGCCTCCTGAAGGCGATGATCCTGATCGGGTTCGTCTACCTGATCGTGTTGAAGGCCACGTCGAACACGAAGCGTCGCGCTGCGGTGGCCGTGCAGTCGGCGGCCGAAGTCGCCGAGCGCGAGAGCCTGAAGCGTCAGGTGTCCGAAGCGAAGATGCAGATGATGCAGGCGCAGGTCGAGCCGCACTTCCTCTTCAACACGCTGGCGTCGATCGACCACCTGATCGAGACCGACCCGCCGCGGGCGTCGATCATGCAGAAGAACCTGATCCAGTACCTGCGGGCCGCACTGCCGCAGATGCGCGAGAACGCGACCGACCTCGGTCGCGAGGTCGACCTCGTCGGCGCCTATCTCGAGATCCTCAAGGTACGCATGGAAGAGCGGCTGCAGGTCTCGCTCGACGTGCCGAAGGGGCTTCGCTCGGCCGACTTCCCGCCGATGATGCTGCAGTCGATGGTCGAGAACGCGATCAAGCACGGCCTCGAGCCCAAGGCCGAGGGCGGCCGGCTCGAGGTGCTCGCGGAGATCGTGCACGGCGACCTCCACGTCACCGTCGCCGATACCGGCCTCGGCTTCGCGCCGGGCGGGGCCAGCACGTCGGGCACCGGCCTGGGGCTGAACAACATCCGCGAACGCTTGAAGCTTCTTCACGGCGATCGCGCGAGTCTCGTGATCGAAGCCAATCGGGTCGACGGCGTGGCGACCGGCACGCGCGTGACGATCACGGTTCCCTACCAGTCGCGCCGCGCCAGCGGCCCGACCCTTGCCGCCTGATCGAGGAGCACGCCATGCGCAGATTCCTTCTGTTCTCGTTCGCCGTCGTCCTGCTGTTCTTCGTCATCGGCGCGGCGGTCGCGCTCGGCCTCGACACGGCGGGCGGGATGCACGGCGTGACGGTGACCATCGACGGCGAGACCGTCGCCGGGCCGGTGGTCGCGGCCGCGCTCGGCGGCTC
>CALMOR010000157.1:1894-18050 GCA_937872165.1 uncultured Burkholderiales bacterium
CGCTCGGACTGATGGTCGTCGCGCTGACGGTCGTCGCGGTGCTCGCGTCGGTCGCCGTCGTCGTGCCGATCCTGCTCTGCCTGGTCGCGTTCGGCATCCTTCTCGCCCTCGTGGTGGGACTGTCCCCGCTCGTCATCCCCGTGTTGCTGCTGGTCGGGGCGTATGTTCTACTTTCGCGCCGGTCGAGGCGCCGTGCCGCATCCACCGGCGACTCGCTGCCTTCGACGACCTCCTGAACCCTGCGACGCATGACGGAACCGGCACCCCGCGACGAGGACACGAACGAATCCGCGATCACGGCGATCCTCGCCGACGACGAGCGGCTGATGCGCGAGCAGCTCCGCGCGCGGCTGACCGAGGCCTGGCCCGAACTCGTGTTCGTCGGTGAAGCGAAGAACGGCGCCGAGGCGGTCGAGCTCGTCGAGCGACACCAACCCGACTTCGCGTTCCTCGACATCCGCATGCCCGGCATGACCGGCATCGAGGCGGCACGGACCATCCTCGACCGTGACGACAACACCTGCCAGATCGTCTTCATCACCGCCTACGACCAGTACGCGGTCGAAGCCTTCGAGCAGGGCGCGATCGACTACGTGCTGAAGCCGGCCGATCGCGAGCGCATCGCGAAGACGGTCGAACGCCTGAAGAGCCGCGTCGAACGGTCCGATGCCTCCGGGACGCGACCGCCGTCGCAGTCGCTCGATCGGCCCGACGTGGCCGAGCTGCTGACCCGCCTCGCGTCGCGTCTCGACGCGGGGGGCAAGAGCGGCGGCGAGCCGGCCACGCGCCTGCAATGGATCCAGGCCTCGGTGGGCCAGAGCCTGCGCCTGATCCCGGTCGACGACGTGTTGTTCTTCCAGTCGGACGAGAAGTACACGCGCGTGCAGACCGCGCAGTTCGAGGCGCTCATCAAGAAGCCGATCAAGGAACTGATCGACGAGCTCGACCCCGAGCGCTTCTGGCAGATCCATCGCGCGACGCTCGTCAACGCGCAGGCCATCGCGTCGGTGACCCGCGACTTCCGCGGCCGGCAGATCGTGACCGTCAACGGACATCCGCAGAAGCTCGAGGTCAGCCGGACCTATACGCACCTCTTCAAGCAGATGTGAGTCGCTCGGAGAATCGCCGGGTGCGGTCTTCGCGAAGCCCGCGCTCGGACTGCATCGCAATCTTCCCGGACTCCATCGGCAAGTCGGTCGAAGAGCCCGAACATTCGTCCCACGCCGCGCTCCCCTCGTTCGATGCCGTTCGAGCGACGGAGGATGCGGAACTCAACCACGTGGAGCCCGCGAATGTCCCTCAGCCTGATCCTTCTGATAATCCTGATCCTGATCCTCGTCGGCGCGCTGCCGAGCTGGGGCTACAGCCGCAACTGGGGCTACGGGCCGAGCGGTGGCCTCGGCATCATCGTGCTGATCGTCGTGATCCTCGTCGTGATGGGTCGCATCTGAACGCTGCGAAGACGCCGCCGGCTCACAGCAGATCGATGCCGTCGAGCGTCTTCGCGGCCTGCGACGAGATCGCCTCGCGCTCCGTCGCATCGAAGCGGTCGAGGTTCCTGACCATCATCGAAGTCCGCGGGTTGACGGCCAGCGCGTCGCGGTTGCGGGCCACGAAGTTCCAGAAGAGCGTCGTGACGGGGCAGGCAGGTCGCGGCGTACCGTCCGCGTCGACGCCGTCGACACGACGCGTGTTGTCGTAGCGGCACCCGCGGCAGTAGTTGCTCATGCGGCCGATGTAGGCGCCGCTCGCGATATACGGCTTCGACGTGAAGCGATCGCCCCGTGCGTGCAAGGCCATCCCGACGACGTTGGGCAGCTCGGCCCACTCGACCGCATCGACATAGACCGCGAGATACCAGTCGGCCACTTCGATCGGACGGACCTCGGCGAGGAGCGCGAACTGTCCGGTCACCATCAGCCGCTGGATGTGGTGGGCGTAGCCGTGCTCCAGCGTCTGCCCGACGCAGCTGCGCATGCAGTTCATGCGGGTGTCGGCGGTCCAGTACCAGCGCGGCAGCGGCCTCCGGTGCGCGTGGTGATTGGCCTCGCGCAGTCCGGGCATCTCGAGCCAGTAGACGCCGCGGATGAATTCGCGCCAGCCGATGACCTGGCGGAGGAAGCCCTCGAGCGAGGCCAGCGGGACCGGCCTGCGGGCATGACGCGCGAGAGCGGCGTCGACCACCTCGCGCGGTGCGATCAGCTTGAGATTGAGCGACGACGACAGGAGCGCGTGCCAGCCGAACGGCATGGTGTCCCACATCGCGTCCTGATGGACGCCGAAGTCGTCGAGCCGTTCGTCGACGAAGCGGGCCAGCGCGATCAGCGCATCGGCCCTGACGACCGGCCAGCGGAAATGCTCGAGCGAGCCGGGATGGTCCGTGAACTCGTGCCCGATCAGTGCGAAGACCTCGCGCGTCGTCGCGTCGGGCTCGAAGCCGGCCGCGTCGGGCACGAGGCCCGGCCCGCTCCGGCCGAAGCCCTTCCGGTTCTCGGTGTCGAAGTTCCATCGGCCGCCGACCGGCTCGTCGTTCGCATCGACGAGTACCCGATGGCGGATCCGCATCCAGCGATAGAACGGTTCCATGCGCAGGCTCTTGCGATCGCCGGCCCATGCGGCGAAGGCATCGCGCGTGCACAGGAAGTGGGTGTCGAGCTTGACGTCGAGTGGGCACCGCGCGGTTCGTGCGGCCTCCTGGACGATCTCCAGCATCCGCCACTCGCCGGGCTCCGTGACGACGAAGGTCTCGGGGCGATGGGCTTCGAGGACCGCGGCGAGTCGCTCCGCGAAGCCGCCGGGCAGGTCGTCGTCGAGCCGCACGTAGACCAGTGGCCAGCCGCGGCTCGCGACCTCGAGCGCGAAGTGCCGCATCGCCGACAGGAAGATCGCGATGCGGGGCTTGGTGGACCAGACCACCGTGCTTTCGCTCGCCGACTCGATCATCAGCACGACGTCGGTCGAAGCATCGAACGCACGCAGCGCCTCGTTCGCGAAGCTCAGCTGATCGCCGAGGACGAGGCACATCTTCTGCAGACGAGGCATGCGTGTCGATACGTTGCTGCGGTTGAGCTCGATCGGTCCCTCGGAGCGTGTGGGTCCGAGTCCCGCGGGAGCTTACGGTTCCTCGTGCTTTTCCAGAAGGTCTGTCGTCCGCCGCGTCGTCGTCCTTCCCGGCGACGCCGCGCAGGACGTCATGGAGCATCGGGACGACTCGTGGCCGGCGATCCGCGGTCGGGGGCAAGAATCCAATTGTCGCAACCGTGCGTATAGCTGTGTGACTCGCCGGGATGCGCTTCCTCGATACGGGCGAAGTCGAATCGTCGGGTGAACCTTGGACATTGCCGTCATCGGTGCTGGAATCGCTGGTCTGTCCTGCGCATGGAAGTTGCGAAGGGACGGACACGCGGGCGTGTTCCGGGACGGGGCGGTGCCGCGCATCACACTCTACGAAGCGGCCGACTATGCCGGTGGCCACACCCGTACGGTCGACGCGGAAGTCGACGGCGTCTCCCATCCGGTCGATACCGGTTTCCTGGTCTTCAACGAGCAGACCTATCCGCGGCTCGTCGAACTGTTCGCGACGCTCGGCGTCGAGACTGTCCCGTCCGAGATGAGCTTCTCGGTGCGCCTGACGGGGCGAGGCACCCGTGCCCTCGAATGGGCGGGCAACGACCTCGATTCGGTGTTCGTGCAACGGCGCAACCTGTTCGACGCCAGGTTCCTGCGCATGCTCGCGGACCTGCTGCGCTTCAATCGAAGCGCGTCTGCCCTCGCGAACGAGGATCGCTCGGCGCTCGACAGCTGGACGCTCGGTGAATACCTCGATGCCCACCGCTACTCGCGCGCCTTCCGCGACTGGTATCTGCTGCCGATGGCCGCCGCGATCTGGTCGTGTTCGACCGCCCGGATGCGCGAGTTTCCGCTGGCGACCTTCGTCCGCTTCTGCGCCAACCACGGGTTGCTGCAGGTCACCGACCGGCCGCAGTGGTTCACCGTGAAGGGCGGCGCCCGGAACTACGTGAGACGCATGCTCGCGTCGCTCGACGACGTACGCCTCGAGTCGCGTGCGCTCGGCGTCGGCCGCATCCGCGGCGGTGGGGCCGACAAGGTCGCGGTGCGCACCGCGACGGGTTCCGTGTCGTACGACCGGGTCGTGATGGCCTGCCACAGCGATCAGGCGCTCGCGCTGCTGGAAGGAGCCGACCGCGACGAGCGCGAACTGCTGGGTGCCGTCGGCTATCAGCCGAACCACGCGATCCTCCATACGGATGTCAGCCAGCTGCCCGCGCGCCGCGGCGCGTGGGCGGCGTGGAACTACCAGTGCGACGTCGCCTCGTCCGCGCCCGACGATCGCGCGGTATGCGTGCACTACCTCATCAACAAGCTGCAGCCGGTTCCGTTCACGCGGCCGGTGATGGTCTCGCTCAACGCGACCCGGCGTCCGGTCGAGTCGACCATCCTCGGCGAGTTCGACTATGCGCACCCGGTGTTCGACGGCCGTGCGGTCGACGCGCAACGTCGGTTGCCGTCGATCCAGGGTCGCGGCAACGTTTGGTACTGCGGCGCGTGGACCGGCTACGGCTTCCACGAGGACGGCCTGAAGTCGGGACTCGCGGTGGCCGACGCCATCGCGACCGCGGCGTCGACGCGGCCCGCATCGGAGGCTCGTCTTGCTGCATGAAGGCTCGGGTCGATCGGCCGATGCGCCCGCACAGATCGCGATCGGCGAAGTGCGTCATGCCCGACATCGGCCGAAGAGCCATGCCTTCCGCTATCCCGCCTACTTCCTGAGGCTGCCGATGCGGCGGCTCGATGTCTCGCTGGCTGGACAGCGCCTGTTGTCACGCAATCGTTTCAGCCTGCTGTCGTTCCACGACGCCGACCACGGCGACAAGCGCCGGCCCGGCCCGCTCGTCGACTGGATCACGGCGATGCTGACGAGCGAGGGTGTCCACGATGCGGACGGCGAGCTGTGGCTCCATACCTTTCCGCGCGTGCTGGGCTACGCGTTCAAGCCGGTCAGCTTCTGGTTCTGCCACCGCTCGGACGGCCCCCTGCGTGCGATCGTCTGCGAGATCAACAACACGTTCGGCGAACGCCATTGCTATCTGCTCGCACATCGCGACGGCCGTGCGATCGCGCCGGGCGAGTCGCTCGCCGCGTCGAAGATCTTCCACGTCTCCCCGTTCTGCGCGGTGTCGGGTGCCTATCGCTTCCGCTTCCTCAACGTTCGTGATCGAGCGGTCGCCAGGATCGAACTCGACGAATCGGCCGCCGACGCGGACGGCGCCGCGGGACCGTTGATCTCCACCAGCCTCTCCGGCGTACTGCGACCGATCTCGAATCGTTCGCTCGCGTCTGCGTTCTTCCGCTTCCCCCTGTTCTCCTTCGGCGTGATCGCCCGCATCCACTGGCAGGCGCTCTGCCTGTGGACCAAGCGTGCTCCGTTCTTCTCCAAGCCCGCTCCACCCGGCGCCGAGGTTTCCCGATGACCCGCACGTCCTCTTCGATCGAATCGCGCGCGAGCGGCAACCCTTTCGATCGGGGCGCGCCTCGGCCGGGCTTCGCCGGATCACCGCCTGCGACGGCGATGCCGGGCTCTGCACGGCCGATCGTCAAGATGCTTCAGAAGCTTTCGATCGGATCGTTGACCGTGCGCTTCCCGGACGGGCACTCGCAGCGCTTCGGGCAGGGCGCCCCGCATGCGGAGATCGCACTGGCGAACTGGAAGGTCTGCGACGCGGCGTTGAAGAGCGGCGACATCGGCTTCGGCGAGACCTACATCGCCGGCGACTGGACCACGCCCGACCTGCTCGCGTTGATGAACGTGATGGTGGCCAATCGCAATGCGATCGAAGCGGTCATCTACGGAACCTGGTGGGGCCGCATCCTCTATCGGGTGCGTCACCTGATGCGCCGGAACACGCGGACCGGCAGCAGGAAGAACATCCACGCGCATTACGACATCGGCAACGCGTTCTACGAACTCTGGCTCGACGGCTCGATGACGTACTCGAGCGCGTTGTTCCGCGACGGGCGCGACGCGGCGTCGGCGTCGCCGCGAGAAGATTTCGCAGCGTTGCCCATCGCTCAGCGTGCGAAGTACGAACGCGTGCTCGATCAACTCCGGCTGCCTGCGGGCGCGCGCGTGCTGGAGATCGGATGCGGCTGGGGCGGCTTCGCGGAAGCCGCGGCCCTGCGGGGTCTCGAGGTCACGGGCGTGACCCTGTCGAAGGAGCAGCACGAACTCGCGCAGCGGCGCATCCGCGACAAGGCGCTCGACGACCGGGTGCGGCTCGAGATCCGCGACTATCGCGACGTGGGAGGCCAGTTCGACGGCATCGCGTCGATCGAGATGTTCGAAGCGGTGGGGGAGCCCTACTGGCCGGGCTACTTCGAGTGCCTGAAGAAGCGGCTCAACGCCGGCGGGCGCGCGACCATCCAGACCATCACGATCGCGGAGCATCTCTTCGCCGACTATCGCAAGAGCAGCGACTTCATCCAGCAATACGTGTTTCCGGGCGGGATGCTGCCGTCGATCGCGGCGTTCACCGATGCGGCCCGGGTCGCCGGTCTGCGGGTCGTCGACCGGTTCGCGTTCGGACAGGACTATGCGAGGACGCTGGCCGCATGGCTCGGGAAGTTCGTCGGCCATGAGCGCGACGTGCGCGAGCATGGCTTCGACACGGCGTTCATTCGCACCTGGAGTTTCTATCTCGCCTATTGTTCGGCTGCGTTCCGCTTCGAGAACACCGATGTCGTGCAGTTCACCCTCGAGCACGACGGCGACTGATCGCCTCGATGTCGGGCCTCGCATCGGCCGATCTGCTGAGAAAGCACGATTGAAAAAGAGGCTTTGCTAGAATCCGACGAATCGGGAATTCCCGATCCGCGTTTCCGACTGCACACGATGATCTATCCGGAACTGTTCAAATCCCTCGAGTCCGTCCGCTGGCAGATGTCCAAGGACGTGCCCTGGGACGCGTTCGACGATTCGAAGCTGACGGACGAGCAGGCGCGGACGGTGAAGATGAACGCCATCACCGAGTGGTCGGCGCTGCCCGCGACCGAGATGTTCCTGCGCGACAACCAGCACGACAGCGACTTCTCGGCCTTCATGTCGGTCTGGTTCTACGAAGAGCAGAAGCATTCGCTGGTGCTGATGGAATACCTGCGACGCTTCCGGCCCGACCTCGTACCGACCGAAGCCGAGTTGCACGCGGTGCGTTTCCAGTTCGATCCCGCGCCGGCGATGGAAACGCTGATGCTGCACTTCTGCGGAGAGATCCGGCTCAACCACTGGTATCGACGGGCGTCGGAATGGCATTCCGAGCCGGTCATCAAGCACATCTACAAGCTCATCTCGCAGGACGAGGCCCGCCACGGCGGCGCCTACCTGCGCTACATGAAGAAGGCGATGGTCGATCTCGGCGACACCGCGCGGGCGGCCTTCGCGAAGATCGGTGTCCTGATGGCATCGGCGCGTCGGACCGAGAAGGCGCTGCATCCGACCAACCTGCACGTCAACGAGACGCTGTTCCCGAACGACACGATCCAGTCGCGGGTGCCGGATCCGGGATGGCTCGAGCACTGGCTCGACAAGCAGATCCGCTTCGACAAGGAGTGGGAGACCAAGGTCGTCGACCGCATCCTGCACATCCTCTCGCTGCTGTTCGAACGCACCTTCGATTCGGTGCAGGACCTGAACCGTTATCGCAAGGAAGTCACGGCACGCGTCGCCAGTGCGGCGGCGTCGGCTGCCGCGGCGGCCGCAGCAGCGGCGGCCGCCTCGGCCGCGAGCGAACAGCCGATCGTCGACCCGGCCTGATCGCTGCGCCGGGTCGAGCGCGCCCGTCCATCGTCGCGCCTTCGTCGAGCCGTCGCCGCGCGTCATGACGACCGACCTCGCGTTGCCGTTCGAACGCAAGCTGCTCGGCCACGACGATCTCCAGGCCCGGGTCGGCGGCCTGCCGAGGCCGCTCGTCTTCACGAACGGCGTCTTCGACCTTCTCCATCGCGGACACGTGACGGTGCTCTCCCAGGCCCGAGCGCTGGGCATGACGCTGGTCGTGGGACTCAACACCGACGCTTCGGTGCGTCGCCTCGGCAAGGGCGACGACCGTCCGATCAACGCGGAGAACGACCGCGCCGTCGTGGTGGCGTCGCTGCAGTCGGTCGACCTGGTCGTGCTGTTCGACGAGGACACGCCCTACCGCCTGATCGAAGCCATCCGCCCCGACGTGATCGTCAAGGGCGGCGACTACGACATGGACGCCCTCGACGAGTCGCGCCTCGTCCGTTCGTGGGGCGGCAGCGCCGTGGCGATCCCCTTCGTCCACCAGCGCTCGACGACGGCGACGCTGGCCCGCATCCGCGCAGCCCGGTCGCCGCGGGCCGCGGAACCGTGAGCCCGGAGCCGCTCGCCTACACGACGCGGGAGCGCGCGGTCGTAGCCGGTGCGGCGCCCGCGCTCGACAGCGACGCCGTCGAGAACGTGCACTTCGGATCGATCGCGGTCGTCGGCGTCGACGGGGAAGTGCGGCGCTGGGTCGGCGATCCGCAATGGTCGACCTTCACGCGCTCGACCCTGAAGCCGTTGCAGGCGCTGCCGTTCATTCGTGAAGGCGGACACGAGCGCTTCGGATGGACCTCGCGCCAGGTCGCGCTGATGTGCGCCAGCCATTCCGGCGAGAACATGCATACCGAGGTGGTCGAGTCGATGCTGCGTTCCGCCGACTGCGCTCCGGGCTGCCTGCGGTGCGGATGCCATGTCCCGGGCTGGTATGCGGCCACCGGACGCGTCGCGCCTACCGACGTGCGATGGTCGCCGGTCCAGCACAACTGCTCCGGCAAGCATGCCGGCTTCCTTGCCGCGAGCCGCCTGCACGGCGAGCCGGTCGACGACTACCTCGATCCGTCGAGCGCGCTGCAACGACGCGTGGCCGGCGCGGTGTCCCTGCTGTGCGGGGTCCCTGCGGACGCGCTCGCGATGGGCATCGACGGCTGCTCGGCACCGAACTTCGCGATGCCGCTGTCGCGCCTCGCGCTGGCGTATGCCCGTCTGGCGCAGGGCAGCGCGGCGGCGATCGAAGGGGACGCGCTGGGCGTGTTGTTCGCAGCCATGACGAGCCATCCCGAGTTGGTCTCGGGTACCGCGCGCAGCGACCTCTCGCTGATGTCGTTCGCGCCCGGCGACTGGGTCACGAAGATCGGCGCCGACGGCGTCCAGGCGATCGGCATCCGCTCGGCCGGCATCGGCATCGCGATCAAGGTGGCCGATGGCGATCGCGCCGCGCTCTACTGCACCGTCGTCGAAGTGTTGCGGCAGCTGGATCTGCTGGGCGACGGGGACAGGGCCGCGCGCGCGGCCGACGGTTTCGGCCCATGGCATCGTCCGACGTTACACAATGCGAGCGGCGTGGCGACCGGGCGAACCCTCCCAGCCTTTAAACTTCATGGTGCCTGACACTTCCGTCCGTCATCTTCGAAGAGGGTGCCTCGATGATTGACTTCGTCGACCTGTTCAACGCATGCCTGTACATCCAGGACAACCTGGACGCCGACCTGTCTCTGCTGTTCCTCGCGCAGACGGTCGGTCTCTCGCGCTTTCGCTTCCATCGTGTCTTCAAGGCATGGCGCGGCGAGACGCTGCACGACTTCGTGACGCGCATGCGGATGGAGAGAGCCGCGTTCGAACTCAGTTATCCGATCCCGCGCTCGAGTCGGCGCAGCATCAAGGCGATCGCGTTCACCTCGGGGTACAAGAGCCTGTCGTCGTTCTCGCATGCGTTCTCGTCGTATTCCGCGTTGTCTCCACGCGAATTCCGCAACCGCGCCCTGCGGCGAAGGCCTGACCTCTCGCGCAGCACGAAACCTATGCCGTCGTTCGGCGCCTTCTCGATCAGCGTCACCGAACAACCGGAGCGCGAAATAGCCGTCCTCGACGGGGCGGTCCCTCCTTGCGAAGGAACCACGCTTTCGACGCTCGCGCGATCGGGAGCGGCGGCGCCGGTGGACGGGGAACGCTTCGCGGTGGAACTGTTGCCGAACCTGCTCGCTCGATCCCAGCTCGAGGCGCACGTCCCGCAGCGGGTGGCCCGCTTGGGATGCGTGGGAGTCGAGATCGACCGATGGCGCGAATCCGTCCGTCGCTCGCACGGTGGTCGTACGTCGCCGCGCAGTTCCATCCGGCTCGATGGAGGACGCTACGCCGTCCTCGAAGGCGAGGGGTCGCTGTCGATGCTGTATCGCGCATGGCGACGCGGCTTCGACGAGTGGCTCGCGTTGAGCGGCGAGTGCCCTAAGCCCGGCCGGCTGTATCTGCGCTTTCCGCAGCACGGCGCGGAGGCGCCGTCGCGGATCGCCTTGTACGTTCCTCTCGAAGACCTGCCTCCCTCGTCGAGTCGCCTCGGTCGGGCGCACTCGCGCCAGGCCACCGGGATGCTGCCCGCCTGATCGACCGCGGGTCCGCGCCTTGGCTGATGACCCGACCCGCGTTTCCCTTACTCGCTATGTAGCTTGATCCGATATCGGCTTGCTTGCGGGTGAGCCAAATTCGGACATCGCCGGAACGGGCATCGATGTGGTCTCGCATTCTCGCAGTCGTCCGAACGCGGCAGACAACAACGTCCAATCGGAGATATTCATGGATGTCCAGCCACATCTGTTGAACCTGTCGGCCTACATCAATCAGAACCTGGAAAAAGATCTACCCCTCTCTAGTCTCGCCAAGCGTGTCGGTCTGTCGCCTTTCCATTTCCATCGCAAATTCGGCGCCTATTTCGGCGAAAGCCTGCACCAGCACATCAAGCGCCTGCGCCTGGAGCGCGCCGCATTCGCGCTGACCCACGGCACTGTCCCGGTCCGCCAGATCGCGAAGGAGTCGGGCTACAAGACCGTCTCCGCCTTTTCGCACGCGTTCTCGGGTTTCGCCGGCGAATCGCCGACGAAGTATCGCGGTCAGAGTTCCAACGACTCGGCCCGTGCGGACGGAGCCGACGAGATCGAGCCCGCCTGGATCGGTAGTCTTCCGGCCCAAGACATCGCCTTCGTGCGGGCCGAAGGGCACGGGCGGGGACGACAGCCTTCCGTCGCCGCGGCTCTGGATCTGATCGCCTCGCGCATCGGCGGAGCGAACGGCACCGAGACGGGCGACCTCGACGGCAAGTCCAGCAACGACGACGACTTCGGTTACGTCGCTGCCACCAGCGATGTCTACGGCGTGTCGCGCACCGGGGATTTCCGCATCGACGTGGGCCTCGACGCGGACCGCTTGCCAGCAGACCTTGCCCGGTGGACGTTACGCGCGCTTCGACTTCACCTGCACTTCCGATCAGGTGGTCGACAAGTGCTGCAGCATCTCGTTGAGAAAGCTGCGGAACGGCGGCGAGGCACCCCGCCTCGCCCAGTATTTCGTTCGCTTCAAGGCCGCCGACGTGCGGGCGGCGGACGACCCCGGCGAGTACCGGCTGTTCGTGCCGCTGACCGGCTGATACTCAGGAGGCCGGCGTCGGCGATGGCCGGGGAGACGCCGACGTATCGCGGATGATGCGGAGCCGTTCTGCATTGACCTGCGTCGGAGCGGAAGCCGCTTTCGCACCGAACACGAAATCCTGGACGCTCTGGAACTGCGCCGCGAAGACCACCAGGTTGGCGAGGAGAAGGACGAGGAAGACGGAGCGCATCGGGATCGATCAGTGGATGGCGGGCGTTCGCGGTTCGCCCGCTCCATCGCGTTCGACGGCCACGATAGCGAGTCCCCGCAGCACCAGATCTTCGACGAGGGTCGTCTCGATGCCAAGTCCGGTCAGATGCGGCGCGACCCATGTCGCATGGCCGCCGGCGAGCAGACACGACAGGCTGCGCCCACCGCCTCTGGACGAGGCTCGCGCATGGCGAACGGCCTGCTCGACTGCCCCCACCTGTGACCGGAGAATGCCGCTCGCGATGGCATCGCTCGTGCTGTCCGCGAAGTCGGTGACGACGCCGGGCGCTGTCGACAGCCGTGCGGTGCCCGATGCGAGAGACCGGGTCATGGTCTCCACGCCCGGCAGGATCAGTCCGCCCACGAAGGTCGCCTTGCCGGTCTCGTCGAGCAGCAGGTCGATCGTCGTCGCGGTGCCGAAGCTGCAGACCAGAAGAGAGGTCCCGGGGAACAGGCGGCGGGCCCCGATCAGGGCGATCCAGCGGTCGGCTCCGAGCTGGGTCGGGTCGCGATAGCCGTTGACGATCCCGCATCGCTCGGCGCCGGACACGATGCGTCGGATCGCGCTGCCGGGCCAGACCCGACGGGCGGCTCCCTCGACGATCGATGCGGCCCTCTCGGCCGCGACGTTGCAGTAGCAGACCGTCGCGACCGGCCCGTCCCCGACCGCGCGCCAGCGATCGGCGAGGCCCTCCGCCTGAGCGAGTTGCGTCCATCCCTCGTGCCGCGGTCGTCCCGTGGCGAGGTCGATCACCCGCCACTTGACGCGAGAGTTGCCGATGTCGACGAGGAGCGCGCTCATGCGCCCGCCAGCGACGTCTGCGTCTGCGAGCGAAGCGACACGTCGCCGACGGCGATGCGATGACGGACGCCTTCCACGTCGACGAGCAAGGCGCCGCTCTGGTCGACGCCGCGGGCCACGCCGTCCATCTGCGTCCCGGCGGACCCGCGCAACCGGACGGGACGATCGCGGAAGGCGTCGAGCGCATTCCATTCGTCCGCGACGGCAGCGAAGCGATCGTCGGCGAAGCGGACGAGCCGTTCCTGCAGCGCCACCGCCACCAGCGCGACCAGCGCGTTGCGATCGACGGACGCGAGGCCGCAGGCCTTCAGGCTGGTCGCCGTCAGCGCCGTCGAGCCCTGTTCGTCCGCGGGCCAGTCGATCGGCGTGACGTTCATTCCGATCCCGACGACGAGGACGGTGCGACCGCCGGCTGCGTGCGCCTCGACGAGGATGCCGGCGAGCTTCTCGCCGTCGACGAGGAGATCGTTCGGCCATTTCAGTCGCGTGCGGACACCCGAGGCCCGCATCACGTCGTGCAGCGCGAGGCCGCACACGAGCGTGACGCCGTCGAGTTCCGACAGAGGGCGGGCTATGGGCACGGCGAACGACGCGGTCAACGAGGCGCCGGGCGCCGACAACCAGCGCCGACCGGAGCGACCCCTGCCGCTGCGCTGCACCTCGGCCGCGAGCAGCGTCGGTCCGTCGATCGTGCGAGCCGCGCGGCACGCGACGAGGAGCTCCGTGTTGGTGGAAGTCGTCGACGGGACGACTCGAATCGTCCATCGATGGCCGGACGGAAGATGGCGTTCGATCGCATCGGCCGCGAGAGGCGTGAACGCCTTCGCGCGGACGACTCCGTCGCGGACGACGAGCGGCATGCCGTCGCGTTGCAGCGCGACGAGCCGATCGAGGACCGCTCCGAGGGAATCGGATGCGCCGTCCCGCTCGAAGCCCCGCGCGAGCTCCCGCAACGCATGGGGCCGGCCGTCGGAGATCGTGCGCAGCAATGTCGACAACGCGTCCGCGTTCGCGTCCTGAAGGGAGATCCCGGCCATCGGGCGATTGTATGCTCGCCCCGTGCCCCGGACACTGCAGCCTCCGCCTCGACCCGCAGCACCGCACCGGTGGCAGCGAAGGTCTTCGTCGCTCTCGCGGTACGCGTTCATCGCGTACGCGTTGATCGTCGTCGATGCCAGTCTCTTCCCGTTCACCGGCTGGCGCGACCTCGGGATCGCACCGTTCGCCTATCTGACGGCCGCGTGGCCCCCGCATCCGCTGCCGTTCGATCTCGCCACGAACGCGCTCGCCTACCTGCCGTTGGGCCTCGTGGCGGGCCTCTCGCTCCATCCGCGTCTGCGAGGTGCGGCGATGGTCGCGGTCGCGGCGCTGGTCTGCGCCGTTCTCTCGATCGGCCTCGAAGCGATGCAGACCTATCTGCCGACCCGCGTCGCGTCGAACGTCGACGTTCTCGCGAACGTCGGCGGCGGTCTCGTCGGTGCGCTGCTGGCCGCGCGTTTCGCGCATCCGCTCCTCGATACCAGCCGGCTGCGCGTCTGGCGCACGCGCTGGTTCACGAACGACGCCAGTCGGGGACTGGTGCTCGTCGTCCTCTGGTTCTGTGCGCTGATCTATCCGGACGCCTTCGTGATCGGCACCGGCGGCCTGCTCAAGGTCTTCGATCCGGCGCGCTCGGCGTTCATCGCGTCGACCTTCGGACTCGTGGACGCGGGCGACCCCGCCGCTTCGGCGCTGCGCTTCCGATTCGCCGAAGCCACCGTCAGCGCGCTCGCGTTGTCCGGGGCCGGCCTGCTCCTCCTGCATCTGATGCGCGCAGGACTCGCGTGGCCGACGAGGATCGCCCTCGCGGCGGTCTTCGTCGCTTGCACGCTCACGGTGGCGACCGGCTCCCATGCGTTCCTGTACGACAACGCGGCGGTGTGGCCGCCGCTCACGCCGGGCGCCCGCAGCGGATTCACCATCGGTGCGATCGTCCTGGTCGTCGCGCTGGCGCTGCCGAGGGACGCGAGATGGGCGCTCGCGATCGCGGCGCTCGTCGGGTCCGTCGCACTCGTCAACGTCTATCCCGACAACCCTTACGACAACGCGGTCGGTCTCGCATGGACCCGCGGCAAGCTGATGAACTTCTACGGCCTCGCGAGCGGGCTCAACCTCGTGTGGCCCTATCTCGCCGCGGTCTACCTGTTCCGCCATCGCCGTGCGCCGCAGCGACGCGATCAGCGGACCGACGGACCGGTCCCGGGCGCGAACGTGGCCGGCCGCTCGCTATAATCCACGCCTCTTCCAAGTCGCCGGAGTCGTCAGCCGCCGGTCGTCATGAGCTACTACGCCCGGCATATCTTCTTCTGTCTCAACCAGCGCGATGAAGGTCGACCCTGCTGCGCCGACCGCGACGCCGCGAAGATGCAGGAGCATGCGAAGAAGCGCTGCAAGCAGCTCGACCTGCTCGGCCCGGGCAAGGTCCGGGTTAACAAGGCCGGCTGCCTCGACCGCTGCGAGGAAGGGCCCGTGGCCGTGGTCTACCCCGAAGGCGTCTGGTACACCTTCGTCGACGAGGAAGACATCGACGAGATCGTCGAATCGCACCTGAAGGACGGCGGGATCGTCGAGCGACTGCTGCTCGATCCCTCGCCTGCCCCGATGCGGTGATCGGTCTCGACCGGCCTTCGTCTCGCGGGCGCGTCGACGTCTCCCCCCACGCAACCGTTCGAGCGACACGGCCCGTCCCGTCCGGGACGACCCCAACCGTGAGTATCCCCATGCATTCGAAGCGCTCCATCCCCCTCCGTCTTCTCGCGCCGCGAGCGCTGTCGAGCCTCGCGCTCGCGCTGTTCGTCGCGACCGCGCCGGCGGCGACGCAACCGGCGTCCGCGCCGCCGCAGCCGGCCGCTGCGCCCGCGGTGCCGGGTTCGGCCACCACGCCGATCCCGCCGGTGCTGGCCGCCAAGGCCTGGCTGCTGATCGACATGACGAGCGGCCAGCGTCTCGGCGGCGAGAACGAGAACGCGCGCGTCGACCCGGCCTCGTTGACGAAGCTGATGGTCGACTACCTGACGCTGGCTGCCATCCGCGACAAGAAGCTGACGTTGACCCAGGCGGTGCCGGTGCCGGCCGACCTCTATCAACGGGTCAACCGTCGCACCGAGTCGGTGATGTTCATCCCGCCCGGCAAGACCGCCACGGTCGACGACCTACTCCACGGTCTCATCATCCAGTCGGGCAACGACGCGGCGCTGGTCCTCGCGGACGCGGTCGGCGGCAGCGAGGCCAGCTTCGTCGAGTTGATGAACCGCGAAGCCAAGCGCATGGGGATGAACGGCACCAGCTTCCGCAATCCCAGCGGCATGAGTGACGCGCAGCACTACACGACGGCAGCCGATCTGGCGCTGCTGGTGACGCGGCTCATCAACGACTTCCCCGAGTTCTATCCGCTCTATTCGCAGAAGGACTTCACCTACAACGGCATCAAGCAGGGCAATCGCAATCTGCTGCTGTGGAAGGACAACACGGTCGACGGCGTGAAGACCGGGCACACCGAGGCGGCCGGCTTCTGCCTGATCGCGTCGGCCAAGCGGCCGCAACCGGCCGGCGCCGGCGGAGGCGATCGGCGGCTGCTGTCGGTCGTGATGGGCGCGACGTCGGCCGATATG
>CALMOR010000157.1:18091-30712 GCA_937872165.1 uncultured Burkholderiales bacterium
CGCAGGAGAGCCTGAAGCTGCTGAACTGGGGCTTCCAGAACTTCGACGCGGTACGGTTGTACGAAGCGAACCAGGCGATCGCGACGCCGCAGTTGTGGAAGGGCACCGAGAAGGAAGTGAAGCTCGGCTTCCAGCACCCGGTGTTCATGACCTTGCCGAAGGGCCAGGCCGGCAACGTCAAGTCGACGCTCGATCGCAAGGACCCGCTCGTCGCCCCGATCAACGCTGGCGACCGCGTCGGCACGCTGAAGCTGACCCTCGACGGCAAGCCGATCGCGGACCTGCCGGTCGTGTCGCTCGACACGGTGCCGCAGGCCGGCTTCTTCGGCCGCGCGTGGGACGCGATGCGACTGCTGGTGAAGTGACGTCGCCCGACCCGTGACATCGATCCGTCGCCGTTCCCGAAGGAGAGGCCCATGAGCGTCGCCGTCACCGAACTGCCGAGCGGGGTCGCCGAGCCGCTGGTCTATCTGAGCGTCTCGGGACAGGCCGAGATGGTGCCGCTGTCCGAAGCCCGCGTCCCGGTGCTCGATCGCGGATTCATCTTCGGCGACGGCGTCTACGAGGTCGTCCCGATCTACCAGGGTCGACCGTTCCGCATCGACCAGCATCTGGCGCGGCTGGTCCGCAGCCTGGATGCGATCGGCATCGTCAACCCGTTCACGATCGACGAGTGGAAGGCCCGCATCGACGAGCTCGTCGATGCCTACGAACGCAGCCACGCGATCGGCGACCAGTTCGTCTACATGCAGGTCACGCGGGGCGTGGCCAAGCGCGGTCACGCGTTCCCGAAGGGCATCGTGCCGACGGTCTTCATGATGACGAGTCCGCTGGTGCTTCCCTCGGCCGAGGTCCGCGAGAAGGGCGTCGCCGCGGTCACGAAGGCCGACAACCGCTGGCTCCGCTGCGACATCAAGTCGGTCTCACTGCTCGGCAACGTGCTGATGGCCGAGAACGCCGCCGCGCAGGGTGCCGCCGAGACCATCCTGTTCCGCGACGGGGCGCTGACCGAGGCCTCGTCGTCGAACGTCTGGGTCGTCAAGGACGGCACGCTGAAGGCGCCGCCGAAGGACAACCGCATCCTCGAAGGCATCCGCTACGGACTCATCTGCGAGCTCGCGGAGCGGCACGGCGTCGCGTTCGAGGTCGGGCCGATCACCGAAGCCGACGTACGCGCGGCCGACGAAGTGATCCTGTCCTCGGCCACGAAGGAAGTGGTGCCGGTCGTCATGCTCGACGGCCGACCGATCGGCGACGGCACGGTCGGTCCGTTCTATGCCAGGTTGTACGCGTGGTATCAGGAGGCCAAGGCCGCCTCGGGCCTTCCCCGCTGACGGTCGCATCGACATGTCCGACCTCGACAGCGTCATCGAGTACCCGCTCGAATTCCCGATCAAGGTGATGGGCCTCAACCGGCCCGACTTCCTTCCGGCGATGGTCGCCGTCTTCCGTCGCCATGCACCCGACTTCGACGAGACCCGGGTCGAGCAGCGCTCGTCGCGGGAAGCCAAGTACCTGAGCCTCACGATGTCGATCAACGCGGTCAGTCGCGAGCAGCTCGATGCGCTGTACGGCGAGCTGTCCGATCATCCGATGGTGACGATGGCGCTCTAGGCCGATGTCGCCGGCAACACGATCGACGCCGCGAGGCCGCCTCCCTCGGCCTCGTCGAGTTAGATGGCACCGCCGTGCAGCCGCGCCACCGACTGCGCCACCGCGAGACCCAGGCCGCAGTGCCCCGACGCGCCGCGTGCCGCGTCGAGCCGCGTGAAGGGCTTGAGGGCTTCGGCCCTGCGTGCTTCGGGGATGCCGGGTCCGTGGTCGCGGATCACGATGCGATAGGGACCGGCAGGTCCGGACGAAACGCCCGAGATGCTCACCGGCGCGCCGCCGTGCGCGAACGCGTTGCCGACGAGGTTGTCGATGGCGCGCAGCAACGCGTCGGCATCGACATCGCGCTGGAACGGGTCGGCGCGTTCGATCGTCACGTCGTGGCCCGACTCGCGCCACACGAGCCCGCGGTCCCGGACGATCTCGTTGAGGGGCGTCGGCATGAAGCGGCTGGTGTCCTGATCGAGTCCGCGCAGGTAGGCCACGAACTGGTCGGCGATCCGGCCGACTTCCGCGAGGTCCTTCTGCAGTCCGGGCTTCGGACCATCGGGCGTATCGTCCATCAGCTCGAGCCGCAGGCGAGCCCGCGCCAGGGGCGCGCGCAGATCGTGGGGCAGCCCGGCGAGCATCACGCGTCGTTCGGCGTCGTCGCGTTCCAGACGCTCGGCCATCGCGTTGAACTGCGTCGTCACCGAACGGATCTCGTCCGGTCCGGTAAGAGGCAGCTCGGGGCGTTGGCCGACCTGATAGTTGGCCGCCGCATCGGAAAGGGCTCGCAACGGACGCGCGAGATGGAAACTGTAGAGACCGACCAGCGCCCCCATGACGGCGACGGCGGCGAGCGTCGTCAGCACGATCGGCCAGGGGACCGCCGGCGAGGCGTAGCGCGAGAACGGCAGCATCAGCCACCAGCCGACGGCGGGCATGCGGACCCATACCGCGGGCTCGGGCTCGTCGGTGAAGCGGAGCGCGTCGGTCCCGTATTCCTCGCGCAGCGCGGTGACCACCTGCGGCAGGGAGAGGTCGGTCGGCTGCTCGGTCGTCGCATTCGACGGCAGGTCCCTGATCAGCCGCATGTGGCCGCTGCCGCGCGGTCCGGGTACGTAGGCGGCCGGGCCGAACGTTTCGGCGCCGCGAACGCCTTCGGAGGGAGCCGCGCTGCCGATGCCGAGGTCGACCGGCGGCCGCCGCGGGGCGGCATCGGGGTCCGCGGGGTAGTCCGGTTTCGCCGCGGGGACCGTGCGAGGCGCGAGTCGGGGAACGGCGTTCGCACCGGCGTCGCCGCGCGCCATGAACGGACGCCGTCCACGCCGCTCGTGCGGCGGGGTGTCGAGTTCGTCGGCGACCTGCTCGGGAGTCGCGTGGGTGAGCGACTGCCTCACCATCTCCACCTGCCCGCTGACGAAGTCGCGGGCGCGGCCGGCGAGCAACGAATGTCGGTACAGACCCAGCACCGCGAAGGTCACGCACTCGCAGGCCATGATGCCGATCACCGTCAGCAACAGCGTGCGCCCGCCCAGCGAGCGCGGCAGAGCGAGCATCGACGCGCCGTCAGGCCGCGGCCGGCGGGTCGCCCGAGTCCGGCGAGTCGGCGTTCGGCACGAAGACGTAGCCGACGCCCCAGATGGTGCGGATGTGACGGGGGTGCGCAGGGTCGTCCTCGATCGCCCTGCGCAGCCGATAGATCTGCATGTCGATCGCCCTGTCGAGGCTGTCGCGCGGCGTGTCGACGGGACCGCCGCGCGTGAGCTCGAGCAGCCGCTCGCGCTTGAGCGGCCGGTTGGCGTTGCGGATGAGAGCGGACAGCAACGCGAACTCGCCGCCGGTCAGCGTCACCACGGTGCCGTTGCGCGTCAGCTGTCGCGACGCGAAGTTGCATTCGAACGGCCCGAACAGGAAAGGCTTGGCCGCGCCTTCGAACGACGACGTCGCGTGACGCCTCAACACGGCCTCGACGCGGGCGAGCAACTCGCGCGGCTCGAAGGGCTTGCCCAGATAGTCGTCGGCGCCCATCTCGAGTCCGACGATGCGGTCGACCGTTTCGTCGCGCGCGGTGAGCATCACGATGGGCGTCGTATCGCCCTTGCCCCGGAGCCGCCGGCATGCGGCCAGTCCGTCCTCGCCCGGCATCATCAGGTCGAGGACCACGAGATGCGGGTTGTAGCGGTCGAGATAGGCGTCGAGCTGTTCGGTGTTCGGCAGCAGCAGGACGTCGTAGCCATGGCGTGACAGATAGGTCGAGAGGAGCTGACGCAGGTCGTTGTCGTCGTCGACCACGAGCAGGCGACGCATCGCGGTCGATGGCGTCGAGCCCACGCCCGGGCGCGGCGCGGGTTGACGGTCGGCCGCGAGTTCGTGGATCGGATCTTTGAATGTGGTGTTCATGTCACCATTCTAGGAAGGACGCGTTGCACAAAACCCACTTGAAACAAACTGCAATTCCTTTTGGGCTTTCGATGACGCCCGTCGGAAGGCCTCGTCGGCACAATCGATCGCCTTCCCGCTGCGCAGGATCGAGAGACCGATCCGTCGTCGCCGCGTCGATCCTCAACGTTCAACCACGGGACTTCCATGAAATCACTGCTCACTCGATTCGCGCCGACGGTCATGATCGTCGCGCTCGCCGCCGGAAGCGGGATCGCCCTGACCACCCTCGCGCACGCACAGGGCGCGACCGCCGCTCCGGCGGCGCCCCGTCCGCCGCATTCGCCGCAGGGCTGGGGCGGCCCTGGACACGAACGCGGTGGTCGCATGATGAAGGAAGTCGAACGTCTCAAGACGTCGTTGAAGCTCACTGCGAGCCAGGCGGCGTTGTGGGATCGGGCCGCCGACCTGATGAAGCCGCCCGCCGACGCGCGCGAGAAGATACGCAGTCAACGCGATCGGGTCGCCGCGATGCTCGACGATCCGGCCTTCGATCCGCGCAGGCTGGCCGCCGAGATGGACGGTGCGCAGTCCGAGCGACGGGCCCGGATGGCGAGCGTCCGGGACGCATGGTTCGCGGTCTACGACAGCCTCAACCCGGTCCAGCGCGGACAGGCCCGCGAGTTCCTGCGTTCGCACCTGACGATGCATCGGGGTCACGGCGGACGCGAAGGGTGGATGCATCGGCACGACGAAGGACGAAGCGGCCCGCCGGCGCCTCGTTGAGGCAGGGCTTCGTCGATGGCGGGCTGTCATGGCGCGGCCCGCTTCTTCAGCGGCTTCGGTCAGAGCCATTCGGCGAGCGACAGACCGACGCCGACCGAGGTCTGCCGATGGTTGTAGTCGATCAGGCTCTCGCCGTAACCGGTGAAGGCCTGCACATGCCCCTTGAGGTAGCCGTAGACCGGGAAGGCCCAGTCGACGGCGACCGAGCCGCGCGAGCGATCGCCGCCGCGAAGGCTGTGCCGTAGCGTGATCGCGATCTGCTGGTTGCCGAGCGTCCGGATGGCGATCACTTCGCCGCGGCCCACGTAGTCGAGGATGTCGGCGTTGTCGTCCTTGGCGGCCTGTTCGCGAAGACGCAGCCACGGCCGCACGAGCACGGTCCAGTCGCCGGCCTCCAGACCGACCTGTCCGATCACGCGGTTCCAGCTCCGCGACAACGGCAGGTCGCGCCCGTTCGACTGATGCGTCAGCGAGAGCCCGACCAGCTTGCCGTCGACGCCGAACAACGAGTAGCGCGTCGGTGCGGTGTAGATGATCTCGGGCTCGTAGTCGGTCTCGCGGAACGGTCTCGAGCTCGTGCTGTTGTAGACCTGCCAGCGCGAGCTCTGCGTGTAGCCGAACCACAGGTTGCTGCCGTCGAAGCCGACGTTTTCCAGGATCTTGGCCTTGAGGCTGATCCGGAACTTCCCTTCCAGATGATCGACCGGACCGCGGGTGTCGCCGACGTTCTCCGGGTTCGGGCTCGTGACGTGGAGGCTCGGACTCGTCGAGTAGAACGCCGGCAGAATGTAGACCGGCTTGTACGGTCGCAGCGCGAAGAGTGCGGGGCTGGGCGTGCCGTCGAGGTCCCAACGCTCGTCGAGCGACGAAGGACGGCTGCCGGGCCGGGCGGTACCGGGATCGCGGTTCGCCACGAGACCGATGCCGGAGACATCGTTCCGGATGTCCTTCACGACGCCGGGCAGTTGCCTGTCCGCCGGCGTCGGGGTGCGGCCGCTGAGCGCGTCGTAGCAGGCGAGGCGCTTCGCGTCGTCCTCCGTCGCCTTGCATTCGTCCACGTCGACGGCATGTGCATCGGACGTCCATAGCCCCGCGAAGGTCGCGACGGCGACGACGAGGCGGCATGCGGCCGGCGAGGCAGGGCGGTGTTGCATCGAGACTCCTGTGAGCATGGTGGACGATACGAGGCGAGGCTACGTGCCGACGCGGTGCTGCGTCAAACGGAGGGACCTCGATCGTCGTCGAGGTCGCGGTCATGAAGGACATCCATCTGTCTGCCTCATCGGTGCGAGTTCGCACGCTCGGCGAGCGGCCGTATGCCGGCGTTCGCGAAGCGATGCTCGCCTTCACGCTTTCACGCGGCGACGACACGCCCGACGAGATCTGGCTCGTCGAGCATCCTTCCGTCTACACGCTCGGGCAGGCGGGGCGGCTCGCGCATCTGCACGGCGAGACCACCATCCCGGTCGTCCACACCGAACGCGGCGGTCAGGTGACGTATCACGGACCCGGCCAGCTGATCGCCTATCTGCTCGTCGACCTCAGGCGTCGCGGCATCAAGGTCCGCGAGTTCGTGCAGCTGATCGAAGCGGCCGTGATCGAACTGCTCGCCGCGTATAATCTGGCCGCCCGCACGAAGCCCGGAGCGCCCGGCGTCTACGTGTCGTTGCACGATGAACTGCACAAGGTCGCGGCGCTCGGACTCAAGATCGTCAACGGTCGCAGCTTCCATGGCGCGAGTCTCAACGTTGCCATGGATCTCGGCCCGTACGCGGCGATCGACGCGTGCGGTTATCCGGGACTTCGAAGCATCGACATGCAGGGTCTCGGCGTCATCGCGTCGACGGCGGCGGTCGCGCCCGAACTCGCGCGGATTCTCGTGCGACACATCGAAGCGGCATCTCGTTAGAAGGCGGACATGGAAGCGTACGACCCGACCATCAAGCAGAAGGCGCGCGAGAAGACGCAGCGCGCCTACGGCCGCATCCCGATCGTGGTCGAACCGACGGAGCGGCTGCGCAAGCCCGAGTGGATCCGCGTGCGGGCCGGCGGCGCTGCGACGACGCAGCGCTTCAACGAGATCAAGCAGATCCTTCGCGAGCATCAGCTGCACACGGTGTGCGAGGAAGCGAGTTGCCCCAACATCGGCGAATGCTTCGGCAAGGGCACCGCGACCTTCATGATCATGGGCGACAAGTGCACGCGCCGGTGTCCGTTCTGCGACGTCGGCCACGGCCGGCCCGACCCGCTCGACGCCGACGAACCCGTCAATCTGGCGAAGACCATCGCTGCGCTCCGCCTCTCGTACGTCGTCATCACGAGCGTCGATCGCGACGACCTGCGCGACGGGGGAGCCCAGCACTTCGTCGACTGCATCCGGAAGACGCGAGAGCTGTCGCCGGCGACCAGGATCGAGATCCTCGTGCCCGACTTCCGGGGACGGATGGATCGCGCGCTCGACATCCTCGAGTCGGCGCCGCCCGACGTGATGAACCACAATCTCGAGACGGTGCCGCGGCTCTATCGCGAGGCGCGGCCCGGCTCCGACTACGCGTGGTCACTGAACCTCCTCAAGCGCTTCAAGGCCGGGCATCCGCACGTGACGACCAAGAGCGGCATCATGGTCGGCCTCGGAGAGACGGACGACGAGATCCTCGCGACGATGCGCGACCTGCGGGCTCACGGCGTCGACATGCTCACCATCGGTCAGTACCTCCAGCCGTCGGTGCACCATCTCCCGGTTCGACGCTACGTGCACCCCGATACGTTCGCCGCCTTCGAACGCGAGGCCCGGGCGATGGGCTTCATCCATGCCGCGGTGGGCGCGATGGTTCGTTCCTCGTATCACGCGGACCAGCAGGCGCACGACGCGGGCGTGGTGCTGAGCGAAGCGCTCTAGCCCCGATCGTCCCCGGTCGCGAAGGAGGGCCCATGCGCCGTGCCGGTACGCCGCTGCTCTGTCTCCTCCTCTGCAGTTGTGCCGGCGCGCCGCCTTCGACACCGGTTGCCGATACGCGGCCGTTGAAGGTCAAGCTGATCGCGTTCAACGACTTCCACGGCAATCTCGAGGCGCCCCATGCGACGATCCGCGCACCGGCGGACGGGCTCGATCCCGATCGGACCGATCGCGACGTCAGCGTGCCGGCGGGGGGCCTCGACCGCTTCGCGACGATGGTGAAGACGCTCGCCGCGCGCAATCCGAACCATGCCATCGTCTCGTCGGGCGACATGATCGGGGCGACCCCGCTGGTCTCGGCCTTGTTCCTCGACGAGCCGACGATCGAGGCGATGAACCTGATCGGCGTCGACTTCAACTCGGTCGGCAACCACGAGTTCGATCGGGGCGTCGCCGAGCTCAGGCGCAAGCAGACGGGGGGGTGCGAGCGCTACGTCGTTTCGCTGGAGCCCTGTCGCAGCGGCCATCGTTTCGAAGGCGCCCGCTTCCAGTACCTCGCAGCCAACGTCGTCGACAGGTCGACCGGGCAGCCGATCTTCCCGGCCTACGGCATCAAGGCCTTCGAAGGCGTCAAGATCGGTTTCATCGGGCTGACGCTGAAGGGTACGGACCAGATCGTCGACCCGACCGGCATCGCGAGCGTGGAGTTCCGCGACGAGGCGAGCACCATCAACGCGAGCGCCGCGTCGTTGCGGTCGCAGGGCGTCAACACCATCGTCGTGCTGATCCACGAGGGCGGCTATTCGCAGGCGCGACTGAACGAGAAGACCTGTCCCGGGCTGACAGGGGACATCCTGCCGATCCTCGACCGGCTCGATCGGAGCGTCGACGTCGTGGCGTCGGCGCATACCCATCAGCCTTATGTCTGCACCTATCGCTCGTTCCTCCTGACGAGCGCGGCTTCCTACGGGCGTCTCGTCACCGACATCGATCTCGAGATCGATCGCTCCACCGGACGCGTGACGCGGAAGGCCGCGGTCAATCGCGTGGTCGCGAGCGAAGCCTATGGGGAGTATTCCGTACAGGCGGGCTATCCGCTGCTCGAGCCCGACGCGGAGCTGGCCCGGCACGTCGGCGCCTATGTCGCGAAGGTCGCACCGTTCGCGAACCGCAAGGTGGGCATCGCCCAGGTATCGCTGAGCAATCGTGAAGATGCGAGCGGCCAGTCGCCGCTGGGCAGCATCCTCGCCGATGCCGACCTCGACGCGACCCGCGGCCTCGGCGCCCGTTTCGCGTTGCTCAATCCGGGCAGCGTGCGGGCGTCGATCGACAACGGGCCCGACGGCGCGGTGACCTACGGGTCGCTGTTCAGGACGCAGCCGTTCGGCAACAACCTGATCACGATGACGCTGAGCGGGGCGCAGATCAAGGCGACCCTCGAGCAGCAGTGGTCGGTTTCTCGCCAGCAACCGCAGATCCTTCAGGTGTCGGCGGGCTTCTCCTATGCGTACGACCCGTCGCGGCCGCTGGGCGACCGTGTGATCGCCGAGACGATCCGGATCGATGGCGAGCAGGTGACGCCCGATCGACCCTATCGGGTCACCGTCAACAGCTTCCTGGCGAGCGGCGGCGATGGATTCACGGTGCTTCTGGAAGGGCGCGGGAGGGTCACCGGCATCATCGACGTCGATGCGGCCGAGGCCTATTTCACGACTCGTTCGCCGATGGTCGCGCCGGCGCCCGGCCGGATCACGAAGCGCGGAGGCTGACGCTCGACGGCCGCTCAGGCGGCGTGCTTCAGCGCTTCGCGCGCCAGCAGCAGCCGGCGCTTGATGGCGAAGTCGACCAGCGCGATCCTGCGCTGCACGCCTTCTTCGAGGACGGTCGCAACGGTGCCCGGCTCGAGCGCCAGATACGCGTCGGCTTCGCCGTGGGTCTGGCGAATCTCCATCCCGGCCTTCCGCGCGATCCGCATCATGGCGCGGTTCTCGCTCAGGCAGTGCATGAAGAGGGACGAGATCCCGAGGTTCCGCGCGTGGGCCGCAGCGCGCAGGAACATCGCCGTGCCGAGTCCCTTGCCGCGGGCGGCACCGCCGACCGACAGGCCGAACTCCGCCGAACGTCCGCCGCCGGTCGCGCTCTCCGCTGCAGCCCGGGGGATGGGCGCGAAGTGTCCCGCGGCTTCGAGCTCGAGCTGCTCGTCGAAGATGCCGAAGACGGTGTCGGTCGCGAAGTCGATGCGTTCGACATAGCGGCAGATCGCCGTGTCCGAGAGCGGGCTGCCGAAGCGGAGATACCGATCCTCGACTCCGAGCGCGACGAAGTGAGCCAATAGCAGAGAGCGCTCACTCTGCCCGAGTTCGCGAATCGGCACGCTGCGGGCGTCGCGGGTGTCGAGCGAAGGAGAGAGGGCGGGAACGGAGGCGGCGGTGTCGAATTCCATGCCGCATTATCTGATGCTGCGGTGCAAAACGACAAGGGCGTCGAACGGCCGATCACGCTTCGACGAGTGCGTCGACCTCCGCTTCGAGTTGCCGGAACACCGGCGCGATCGAGGCGAGGGCCTCGTCGACCTCGTCGGCGGTGATGGTCAGCGGCGGCGCGAAACGGACGACCGTATCGTGGGTGTCCTTCGAAAGGATGCCGGCGGCCAGCAATCGCTCGCAGACACCCCGGGCGGAGATGTGCGACGCATGGAATTCGACGCCGATCAGCAACCCCTTGCCGCGCACGTCCTTGATCGCCGAGCAGTCGATCGCCCGCAGTCCGTCGATCAGCCGGCGACCCATCGCTGCGGCGTTCGCGGAAAGGTCTTCGCGCATCAACAGGTCCAGCGACGCGTGACCGACCGCGGCGGCGAGGGCGTTGCCGCCGAACGTGCTGCCATGGTCTCCGGGTTCGAACACGTCCATGACATCGCTGCGCGCGAGGAAGGCGGAGACCGGCAGGAGGCCGCCACCGAGCGCCTTGCCGAGCGTGAGCCCGTCGGGTCGTACGCCTTCGTGATCGCTCGCGAGCACTCTGCCGGTTCGGCCGAGGCCGGTCTGCACTTCGTCGCAGATCAGCAGCACGTCATGCTTCCTGCAGACGGCCGCGCAGGCAGCCAGGTAGCCTTCGGGCGGCACGACGATCCCCGCTTCGCCCTGGATCGGCTCCACGATGAAGGCCGCCGTCGTCGGCGTCATCGCCCGTTCGAGAGCGGCCACGTCACCGAACGGCACGTGGCGAAAGCCGGGCGTGAAAGGCCCGAAGCCATCGCGGTACTGGGTTTCGGTCGAAAAGCCGACGATGGTCGTGGTGCGCCCGGCGAAATTGCCTGCGCAGACGATGATCTCCGCGCGATCCTGCGGGACCCGCTTCACCTTGTAGGCCCATTTGCGGGCGGCCTTGACGGCCGTCTCGACGGCTTCGGCGCCCGTGTTCATCGGTAGCGCGCGGTCCATCCGCGTGACCGTGCAGAGCCGTTCGAGGAAAGGACCCAGGCGATCGCTGTGGAAGGCGCGCGACGTGACGGCCAGACGTGCGGCCTGCTCGGTCAGGACTCGCAGCAGTTCGGGATGGCCGTGGCCGAAACTCACCGCTGAATAGGCCGACATCATGTCGATGTACCGGCGGCCGGAAACATCCCACAGATGGACGCCCTGCCCGCGAGTCAATTCCACTTCCAGGGGGTGGTAGTTGCGCGCCGAGTAGCGCTGTTCGAGCGAGGTGGCGTCCATGCGATGTCCAGGAGAGGGTCGACCCTCGATGCTATTAAACATCGACGGTAAATTCCTTGCATAATCGATCTCTTCATCCTTACATACCGTATGAAGAGATCGACTTCATGGGCCGGGACGAAAGATCCTTGCATTTTCCCCTCGACGCGATCGACCTGCGGATCCTCGCGCATCTGCAAGTGGACGGCAGGGCCTCGCACGCGCGGCTGGGCGAAGTCGCCCATCTGTCCGCGCCGCAATGTTTCCGAAGGGTGAAGCGCCTCGAGGAAGCGGGTCTGATCGAGGGCTATCGCGCACTGGTCGCGCGCGAGCGGATCGGCCTCGGGGTCCTCGCATTCGTCAGCGTCACGCTGGGTGGCGGGCGGTCGCAGGACGTCGATCAGTTCCGCAAGGTCGTCGCGGACATACCGGAGATCCTGGAATGCCATGTCGTGACCGGCGAGGCCGACTTCCTGCTCAAGGTGGTCGCCGTGGATCTGCAGACGTTCTCGGGCTTCCTGCTGAATCGGCTGACGCAGTCTTTCGATTCGGTGACGACGCGCTCGGAGGTCTCGCTCGAACAGATCAAGTCGACCACCGCGTTGCCGCTGGCGAGCGCGCTTCGTGGGTGACGGCGTCGGCCCGGCCGACGCATTGATGTGCCCCAGGCGTTGACAGATGCGATTTTCGCCCCGATAATTAGCGGTTCCCTTCGGAGGGGTGCCCGAGTGGCTAAAGGGGGCAGACTGTAAATCTGTTGGCTTATGCCTACGTTGGTTCGAATCCAACCTCCTCCACCAGGAATCCGGATCGTGGGGCAGGCTCCCGCGGCGCAATCGAGCGCGTCGTCAGGTCGGGAATGCAGTTCGTTCTCTTCGGCGCGCGGGTGTAGCTCAATGGTAGAGCTGAAGCCTTCCAAGCTTATGACGAGGGTTCGATTCCCTTCACCCGCTCCAGCACAGCCGCGTACCACGCCTCGTTCAATTGACCATCGCAACATCACGAGTCGACATCGATTTCCGCCCTTGTAGCTCAGTGGTAGAGCACTCCCTTGGTAAGGGAGAGGTCGCGTGTTCGATCCACGCCAAGGGCACCACGAACCCACCGCCGATCGTCGCGCTCTCCAGCGACCCGGCGCAGCAGGACCCGCGTAGCCGATTTGGCATCTGATTCTTCAATAACTTCAAAAAAGCGACATCGCAGGAGCGACCATGGCAAAAGGCAAATTCGAACGGACGAAGCCGCACGTGAACGTGGGGACGATTG
>CALMOR010000158.1:0-2598 GCA_937872165.1 uncultured Burkholderiales bacterium
GTGTAGAAGAGTGGGCTGAGGCGCGTGTCATACTGCTCCATGCGCGTGGTGTCGATCTTTGCGCGCAGGGCCTTGGCCGCGGCGTTGACCGGCGCGGGGACGGCGGAGGCCGACGCCAGCAGGCTGGCGTCGGCGGCGGCGGTCCGTCGCGGCGGCGTCGGCGCGACCCGACCCGGCACGGCCGCGCGAGCCGACCCGCTCGCGCCGCCGCCTCCGGTCGTGGTCCTGCGTTTCGTGGTCATGGTCCGCGAGCCTCGCATCGTCCGCCGGCCCGTCCGCATGCATCGGGCGACGAGCGGAGGGAAACCGAAGGAATCGAAAACGTTTCGTTGACACTTTATCGACGTTATGTTTTTATCGCAACCGCGGTCCGACCGGGCCGGATTCCACGGGCGTGTCGACCGCAAGCAGACCGCTCCACGTCGCGTTCCATCGTCGCGTTCCGCCGTCCGTCCGAGCAGGAGATCGTCATGCGCCCGTCCCGCTGGTTGTCCATGCTGTGCGGCCTCGTGTTCGCGGCCTCCGCCGCCGCCCAGACCCGGTGGGACCTGCCGGCCGCGTATCCGGCCAGCAACTTCCACACCGAGAACCTGGTCCAGTTCGCGAACGACGTCGACAAGGCGAGCGGCGGCAGGCTGAAGATCACCGTCCACGCCAACGCGTCGCTCTTCAAGGCCAACGAGATCAAGCGCGCCGTACAGGGCAACCAGGCGCAGGCCGGCGAGATCCTGCTGGCCAACTTCGAGAACGAGAACGCGCTGTTCGGCATCGACGGCATTCCCTTCCTCGCGACCGGCTACGGCGATGCGATGCGGCTCTACCGGATCGAGAAGCCGGCGCTCGAGAAGCTGCTCGCGTCGCAGGGCATCAAGCTGCTCTACACCGTGGCCTGGCCGCCGCAGGGCATCTATACCAACCGCGAACTCAACGGCGTGGCCGACATGCGCGGCCTCAAGTGGCGGGCCTACAGTCCGGCGACGTCGAAGATCGCCGAGCTCGTCGGGGCGCAGCCGGTGACGATCCAGGCGTCCGAGCTGTCGCAGGCGCTCGCCACCGGCGTCGTCGACTCGTACATGTCGTCGGGCGCGACCGGCTTCGACACGAAGACCTACGAGCAGCTCAAGCGCTGGTACGACACCGAAGCGTGGCTGCCGAAGAACGCGGTCGTCGTCAACCAGAAGGCGTTCGATGCGCTCGACAAGCCCACGCAGGACGCGCTGCTGAAGGCCTCGGCCGACGCCGAGGTGCGCGGCTGGAAGGTGTCCGAGGAGAAGAACGCGTACTACAAGAAGGAGCTCGCGGCCCGCGGCATGGCGATCGTCGCGCCGTCGCCGAAGTTCAAGGCCGACCTGAAGCAGATTGGCACGATCATGCAGGCCGACTGGAAGAAGAAGGCCGGCGCCGCCGACGCCGCGCTGGTCGACGAGTTCAACCGCGAGTAGTCGGCGCGCTCGCCCGAGGCCGCGATGAGACGCCTGCTCGACGGCCTGTACGACACGGCGGCCCGGCTCGCCGCGCTGTTCCTCGTCGGGACGCTGCTGTCGGTGCTCGCCGGCATCGCCGATCGCTACCTCAACCTCGGCTGGCGCGGCACCGACGCGTACGCCGGCTATTGCATGGCGGCGGCGGGCTTCCTCGCGCTCGCGCACACGCTGAAGAAAGGCGAGCACATCCGCGTCACGCTGGTGCTGCAGACGGTCGGTCCGAAGCTGCGCCGCGCGCTCGAGCTCGCGTCGCTCGCCGTCGCGGCGCTGCTGGCCTTCGCGTTCGCGTGGTACTGCGTCAACCTGTCGATCCAGTCGTACGACTTCCACGACGTCTCGACCGCCAACGACGCGACGCCGCTGTGGATCCCGCAGATCGCGATGGCGCTCGGCACCGCGGTGCTCGCGATCGCGTTCGTCGACGAGCTGGTCCTCGAGCTCGCGGGCCGCCGCGTCGTCGTCGCGAGCGACGAGATGCTGCACAACGAATAGCGGCCGGAGCGCTCGCGCATGGACCTCCTCGTCGCCGCGCTGCTCGTCGTCGCGCTGTTCGTGCTGCTGGGCTCGGGCGTCTGGATCGGGCTCGCGCTGTCGGGCGTGGCGTGGATCGGCATGACGCTGTTCTCGTCGCGACCGGCCGGCGACGCGATGGCCGTGACGATCTGGGGATCGTCGTCGTCGTGGACGCTGACCGCGCTGCCGCTCTTCATCTGGATGGGCGAGATCCTCTTCCGCACGAGGCTTTCGGAGGACATGTTCAAGGGCCTCGCTCCGTGGCTGGAGAAGCTGCCGGGCCGGCTGCTGCACACCAACGTGATCGGCTGCGCGATCTTCGCGGCCGTGTCGGGCTCGTCGGCGGCGACCTGCGCGACGATCGGCAAGATGACGCTGCCCGAGCTGACGCGGCGCGGCTATCCGGAGGAGATGGTGGTCGGCACGCTGGCCGGCGCGGGCACGCTCGGCCTGCTGATCCCGCCGTCGATCATCATGATCGTCTACGGCGTGTCGGCCAACGTGTCGATCTCGCAGCTGTTCATCGCCGGGATCGTCCCGGGCATCCTGCTGGCCGCCCTCTTCATGGGCTACATCGTGTGGTGGTCGCTGCGCCATCCCG
>CALMOR010000158.1:2608-6362 GCA_937872165.1 uncultured Burkholderiales bacterium
ATCCCGAGCGGATCCCGGTGATCGACGAGACCACCACGCTCGCGCAGAAGCTGCACGCGTCGCGTCATCTGATCCCGGTCGTGCTGCTGATCGTCGCGGTGCTGGGCTCGATCTATGCGGGCATCGCGACGGCCACCGAGGCCGCGGCGATCGGTACGGTGGGCGCGATGGTGATCTCCGCGGCGCAGGGCTCGTTGTCGCGCGACGGCTTCGTCGCGGCCCTGATGGGCGCCACGCGCCTCTATTGCATGATCGCGCTGATCCTCGCGGGCGCCTCGTTCCTGACGCTGGCGATGGGCTACATCGGACTGCCCCGCCATCTCGCCGAATGGATCGGCGGTCTCGGGCTGTCGCAGTTCGGACTGATCATGATGCTGATGGTCTTCTACGCGGTCCTCGGCTGCTTCCTCGACGGCATCTCGATGGTGGTGCTGACGATGGGCGTGATCCTGCCGACCGTCGAGAAGGCCGGCATCGACCTGCTGTGGTTCGGCATCTTCATCGTGCTGGTGGTCGAGATGGCGCAGATCACGCCGCCGGTGGGCTTCAACCTGTTCGTGCTGCAGGGCATGACGAAGCGCCAGCTGCCGTGGATCGCGCGGGTCACGTTGCCGATGTTCTTCCTGATGGTCGCGGCCGTGGTGCTGATTTATTTCCTGCCGTCGCTGGTCACCTGGATGCCGGGCCTTATGATCGGCCGATGATTCCTTCCCGTCCCGCCTGACGCATGCGCGTCACCGTCATCGGCGCCGGCATCGTCGGCGTCTGCACCGCGTGGTCCCTGGCCGAGTCCGGCTGCGAAGTCACCGTCGTCGAACGCAACCGCGGAGTGGCCCAGGAGACGAGCTACGGCAACGCAGGCATGGTCGCGCCGGCCTATGTCACGCCGTGGGCCGCGCCCGGAATGCCCACGAAGATCCTGTCGATGCTGTTCGCGAAGGACACCCCGGTCCGCGTCCAGCCGAGCCTCGATCCGGCGCTGTGGCGCTGGGTCGCACGGTGGCTGGGCGAATGTCGGGCCACGCACTATCGACGCAACAAGGAACGCATGCAGCGTCTCGCGTTCTACAGCCGCGACGTGCTGACGACGATGCGCACCCGCCACGACATCTCGTACGAGCGGACCGAGGGCCTGCTGCAGTTGATGCGCGGCGAGCGCGACGCAGCTATGGCGAGGAACACGATCGCGTTCCTGAAGGAGGCCGGCGTCGCGCACGAGGTCCTCGACGCGGCCGAGTGCCGCGTGCGCGAACCGGGTCTGAGCGACATCGACTTCGTCGGCGGCATCCATCTGCCGGACGGCGAGACCGGCAACTGCCCGCTGTTCGCGCGCCATCTGAAGAACCTGTGCGAGGAGCGCGGCGTGCGCTTCGAGTTCGGCACCGAGGTCGACAGGCTCTCGCTCGAAGGCGATCGGATCGTGATCGAGCTGCACACCACGCTGCAACGGGACCGTCGCACGCCCGACGCCGTGGTCGTGGCCGCGGGCGTCTCGAGCGCCGCGCTGCTGCGATCGATCGGCGTCCGCGTGCCGCTCTATCCGGTCAAGGGGTATTCGGCGTCGGTCGCGATCCGCGAACCGACTTTCGCACCGATGGCCTCGGTGATGGACGAGGCCTACAAGGTCGCGATCGTCCGCATGGGCAATCGCATCCGCATAGCCGGTACGGCCGAACTCGGCGACCGCACGCTGTCGCTCGAGACGCGCGGCGCGGAGCGCGCCTTCGCGACGCTGCTGAAAGTCGCGCGCGACTGGTTCCCGGGCGCCGCCGACTATCAGGGCGCGAGCTGGTGGGTCGGTGCGCGACCGATGCTGCCGGACGGCCCGCCGGTCGTCGGACCGACGCGGCATCGGCGCCTCTTCACGAACCTCGGTCACGGCTCGACCGGCTGGGCGATGGCGGCCGGCTCGGGCCGCATCGTCGCCGACCTCGTCACCGGTCGCACGCCGGAGATCGACCTCGACGGCCTGACGGTCGCGCGCTACGCATGAGCGAGAACCGTTCGCAGGTGCTGAAGGCGCGCGTGCTGCGCGTCGCCGCGCTGCGCCGGCTGGAGACCGCGGCGCGATCGCATCGGCCCGAGGAAAGCCTGATGGAGCGCGCGGGCAGAGCGGTCGCGACGACGGCGATCGCGATGGCCGCCGAGCGGGCCGGTCCTGTGCTGGTGCTCGCGGGGCCGGGCAACAACGGCGGCGATGCGCTGGTCGCGGCGCGTGAACTCCATCGTCGCGGCATCGACGTGCGCGTCGCGCTGCTCGGCGACGAGGCCGCGTACGAAGGCGAGGCCCTGCTCGCGTGGCAGGCGTGGCAGGTCGCGGCCGGTCATGCCCTGACCGTGGATCCCGACGAGGCGATCGGGTCCGCCGCGCTGGTCGTCGACGGCCTGTACGGCATCGGCTTCCGTTCGGGAACGCTGCCGGACCACGCGAAGCGATGGATCGACCGGGTCAACGCCGCGGCTTGTCCGGTGCTCGCGATCGACATCCCGAGCGGTGTCGAAGCCGACACGGGTCACGTCGCCGAGGTCGCGATCGAAGCCGATCGGACGCTGTCCTTCCTCGGGCGGAAGGTCGGCCTCGAGACCGGCGACGGTCTCGACCATCGCGGCATCGTCGTCGACGATCTGCTCGGCATCGATCGCGATGCGGACCTCGAGCGCGATCTGGTCTTCGACGCGGGGGACGTCGGCGCTTCGCTACGGCCGGCCCTCTTCCGCCACGCGTTCGAGCCGCGTCGACTGAACAGCCACAAGGGCAGCAACGGCAGCGTGGCCGTCGTCGGCGGCAACGAAGGCACGGTGGGCGCCGCGCTGCTCGCTTCGCGGATGGCCTTGTACAGCGGCGCGGGCCGGGTCTACGTGCGGCTGCTGGCCGGTCACGGCCCCGGCCACGACGTCCTCCATCCCGAACTGATGATCCGCAAATCGCTCGACGGCGTCGATGCGGATGCGCTCGCGCTCGGCCCCGGACTCGGACACGGAGACGCCGCGATGGCCGCGATCCGGCAGGCGCTCGACTTCGACGCGACGCTGGTGATCGATGCGGACGCGCTGAACGCGATCGCGAAGGACGCGGCGTCGATGACGCGACTCGCGCGACGCTGCGATCGCGGGCTGTCGAGCGCGGTCCTGACCCCGCATCCGCTCGAGGCCGCGCGGCTGCTCGACATCGACGTGAAGGCCGTGCAACGGGATCGACTCGCGGCCGCGTGCGCGCTCGCGAAGCGCGCCGGCAGCATCGTCGTCCTGAAAGGCGCGGGCAGCGTGATCGCCGATCCTTCCGGAGCCTGGGCGATCAATCCGACCGGCAACCCGGCGCTTGCGACCGGTGGGACCGGCGACGTGCTGTGCGGCCTCGTCGCGGGACTGGCCGCCCAGGGTCTCGGCCCGCTCGATGCGGCGCGCGCGGCGACCTGGATCCACGGCACCGCGGCCGACGATCTCGTCGCGGGCGGCATCGGTCCGGTGGGCGTGACCGCGTCGGAGCTGATCCCGGCGATCCGCTCGGTCGTCAACCGGCTCCCGTCGGAGGCCTGACGCGCGCGGTCAGTCGTCGGCGAGGCCGTGGCGCTCGTGCCATTCGGCCAGCGACTCCGAAGGCCACTGTGCGACGTGCCGATGGCCCTCGCCCTTCGGCACGTCGACCCACGACGGCACGAAGTCGAGCGCGGCCTCGACGACCTCGGGCGGCTTCGGCAGCGGCGTGTCGATGGCCGACGCGTGCGGATGGACGAGCTCGCGCCCGCGCGGGACC
>CALMOR010000158.1:6372-29311 GCA_937872165.1 uncultured Burkholderiales bacterium
CACAGCGCGCTGCCGCACTCGACGCAGAAGCGGCGCTCGGCCGGCGAGCGCGTGGCGCGCTTGCCGGGCGCGCGCATGACCGCATGGTAGAGGCCGAGGTGCCGGCTTCCCCTGACCTTCAACGACTTCGCGTCGCCGCCGAGATTGACGCCGTAGCCGCCGCTGCCGGCCGTCTTCCGACAGATCGAGCAGTGACAGTGCATGAACGGATGGAAGGTCTTCGACTCGAGCGTGAACGTGACCGCGCGGCAATGACAGGAACCTTCGAGCTTCATCGCTATCCTCCCCTGGTATCGTGAGTCGACTGACCGGACCGCACGACCTTGGTTCGCTCCTTCGTACCGGACACGACGAACTCTTCCGACGGAATACCCATGACCGCACCCTCCACGAACTGGTCCGCGCTCGCCGAACAGGCCGGTACGGTCGCACCGATGCGCACGCTCTTCGAAGGCGATCCCGATCGTCTCGCGAAGCACACGCTCGAAGCGGCGGGTCTCGTGCTCGATGCTTCGAAGAACCGCGTCGACGACGGACTGCTCGCCGCCCTCTTCGACCTCGCGCGCGCTTCGAAGGTCGAGTCGCGTCGCGCGGCCATGTATGCGGGCCAGAAGATCAACGTGACCGAGGAACGCGCGGTGCTGCACGTGGCGCTGCGCGCGGGTCGCGACGCGAGCTACCGGGTCGACGGGCACGACGTGGTGCCCGACGTCCATGCGGTGCTCGACCACATGGAGGCCTTCGTCGCGCAGATCCACGACGGCACGTGGACCGGTCACTCGGGAAAGGCCATCACCGACGTCGTCCACATCGGCATCGGCGGCTCGGACCTCGGACCGCGTTTCGCGTGCGCCGCGCTGTACGGCTGGCGCCGCGCCGGCCTCACGGTGCAGTTCGTCGCGAACGTCGACGCCCAGGCGATCGACGACGCGACCGCTTCGCTCGATCCGGCGACGACGCTCTTCGTCATCGCGTCGAAGACCTTCACGACGGCCGAGACGATGATGAACGCGCACACCGCGCGCGACTGGTCGCTGGCCGGCGGCGTACCCGAAGGCGAACTGCACCGCCACTTCGTCGCCGTGTCGACCAACGAGGAGGCGGCGACGAAGTTCGGCATCGACGCGAAGAACATGTTCGGCTTCTGGGATTGGGTCGGCGGCCGCTACTCGCTGTGGTCGGCGATCGGGTTGCCGATCGCGCTGGCCTGCGGCATGGACCGCTTCCGCGAACTGCTCGAGGGCGCTGCCGCGATGGACGCGCACTTCGCCGGCGCCCCGCTCGAAGCCAACCTGCCGGTGCGCCTCGCGTTGATGGGCATCGTCAACGCCAACCTGCTCGGCGCGCGCAGCGTCTGCATCGCGCCGTATCACCAGCATCTCGAACTGCTGCCCGCCCATCTGCAGCAGGTCGAGATGGAGAGCAACGGCAAGTCGGTCGACCTCGACGGGCTGCCGGTCTCCCATCGCACCGTGCCCGTGATCTGGGGACAGCCCGGGACCAATGCGCAGCACGCGTACTTCCAGTGCCTGCATCAGGGCACCGAATGGGCGCCGATCGACTTCATCGCGGTGATCGACCCGACGCACGCGCACCTCGAGCACCACCGCGCGCTGCTCGCGAACTGCTTCGCGCAGAGCGAGGCGCTGATGCGCGGCAAGACGACGGCGGAGGCGAAGGCCGAGCTGGTCGACGCCGGCGAGGACGACGCCGAGGCAGCGAGGCTCGCGCCGCACAAGACCTTTCCGGGTAACCGGCCGTCCAACACCATCGTGCTGCAGCGACTCGACCCGGCGTCGCTCGGCGCGCTGATCGCGCTCTACGAGCACAAGGTGATGGTGCAGGGGGCGATCTGGGACGTCGACTCGTTCGACCAGTGGGGCGTGGAACTCGGCAAGGTGCTCGCCAGGAGCATCGTCGACGAACTCAAGCACGGAGCTTCGGGCACGCACGACGCGTCGACGGCCGCGCTGATCGGTCGGGCGAAGAAGGCCAGGACGGCGTGAACGCGACGCCCGATGCGGGCGCGACTTGCAACGCGGGAACGAATGATTGATAATCGTTCTCGTTTGCATTCCTGACCGCACGCACCGATGATCGTCTGCATCTGCAAGTCCGTGAACGACCGCGCGATCCGCCGCGCCGTGGCCGAGGGCCACGACACCTTCGACGACCTCCAGTTCGAGCTCGGCGTCGGCACCTGCTGCGGCAAGTGTGTGTCGATGGCCTGCGAGGTACTATGCGACGCGCGTCTCGAGGCGCTGGGACGATCCGAAGTTTCTGAAGCCGGCACGGCGGGTGCTCCGCTCCGCTTCGTTCCCCGGCCCTCGTCCCGCGAAGTCGCGCTGGCCTGATCGACCCGCAATCCCGGTCGTTGCAGCGCACCCTCGGTCTTTCGCTGCAAGGAGTCCACGGTGATCGGTGATCCCGGTGTCATCACGTACCTGAACCGTCAGCTCACCAACGAGCTGACCGCCATCAACCAGTACTTCCTCCACGCGCGCATCTATCGGCACTGGGGCCTGTACGCGCTCGGCAAGCACGAGTACGACGAGTCGATCGAGGAGATGAAGCACGCCGATCTGTTGATCGAGCGCATCCTGATGCTCGACGGGTTGCCGAACCTCCAGGATCTCAACAAGCTGCTGATCGGCGAGACCACGCCCGAGATGCTGGCCTGCGACCTGAAGGTCGAGCAGGGTTCGCAAGTGACGTTGAAGGAAGGCATCGCGCAGTGCGAGGCGGTGCGCGACTACGTGACGCGCGACCTGTTCCAAAAGATTCTCTACGACACCGAGGAACACATCGAGTGGCTGGAGACCCACATCGACCTGATCGCGAAGGTCGGGCTCGAGAACTTCCAGCAGTCGATGATGGGCGAGATGCCGGCCTGACGCTGGTCAGGACGCCCGACGGATCGGGATGTCCCGGAAGGACGCGCTCGGCGCTTCCGCCTCTGCGCCGGTCGGCGTCGCGCACGCCTTGCACGAGTCGCAACTGCCACAGGCTCCGCCGCTGGACAACTTGGTTTCGACGCGACGCGCCTGAACCGCCGACAGGCCCGAACGCATCGCGACCGACGCGACGCGGGCGGCGATGCTCCTGCGCCAGGCCGCGGGCATGAACCTCAGGCCCGCATAGGACGCCGACAGGCCGACGACGACGAAGACCACGACGTGCTGGACGGTCGGGTTCATCTCAACCTCCGGTCGCCCACGACGTGAGTCGGTAGGTCACGAACGACGCCGCGTAGGCGAGCGCGAAGAGGTAGCCGGCCATGATCAGCGGGTAACGCCACGAGTTGGTCTCGCGCCTGACGGTCGCCAACGTCGACAGGCACTGCGGCGCGAAGACGTACCACGCGAGCAGCGAGAACGCGGTCGCGAGCGACCATCCGCTCGCGATCATCGGCGTCAGCTGCGCGGCGACCTCCTCGCTGCTGGCCGACAGCGCGTACACCGTGCCGAGCGCGCCGACCGCGACTTCCCGCGCGGCGAGCCCCGGGATCAGCGCGATCGAGATCTGCCAGTTGAAGCCGATCGGCGCGAAGACCACTTCCATCGCGCGCCCGATCATCCCCGCGAGGCTGTACTGGATGGCCGGTCCGGTCGCGCCCTCGGGCGGCGAGGGGAAGCTCGACAGGAACCACAGCACGATCATCAGCGACAGGATGATGGTCCCGACCCGCGACAGGAAGATGCGGGTGCGTTCGACGAGCCCGATGAAGAGGTTGCGGGGATTGGGCCAGCGATACGACGGCAGCTCCATCAGCAACGGGTGATGGGTCGTGCGGCCGCCCAGCAGCTTGAACACCCACGCGACCGCCATCGCGCCCGCGATGCCGGCGATGTACAGCACGAACAGCGCCAGACCCTGCAGGTTGAAGATGCCGCCGACGGTCTCGCGCGGCACGAAGGCCGAGATGATCAGCGCGTAGACCGGCAGTCGAGCCGAGCAGGTCATCAGCGGCGCGATCATGATCGTGACGATGCGGTCGCGCCAGCTCGCGATCGTCCGCGTGGCCATGATGCCGGGAATGGCGCATGCGAAGCTCGACAGCAGCGGGATGAACGAACGGCCCGACAGTCCGACGGTGCCCATCAGGCGGTCGAGCAGGAACGCGGCGCGCGGCAGATAGCCCGAGTCCTCGAGCGCGAGGATGAAGAAGAACAGGATCAGGATCTGCGGCAGGAACACCAGCACGCTGCCGGCGCCGGCGATGATGCCGTCGACCAGCAGGCTGCGCAGGATGCCGTCGGGCAACACGTGCTCGATGCCGACACCGAGGCCTTCCATCCCGGCCTTGATCGCGTCCATCGGGTACTGCGCCCAGCTGAAGACGGCCTGGAACATCAGGAACAGGGTGACCGCGAGGACGGCCATGCCCCAGACCGGATGCAGCACGACGGCATCGATCGTGTCGTCGGCGCGCGCGTCGACGGTCGGCTCGTGGACCGCGATGGCGAGGATGCGCCGCACCTCCGCCTGCGCGGCCAGCACGTCGTCGACCGACGCCTCGCGCCACGGCGCGATCTTCCCATCGGGTGGCGCAGGCATCGCCGCGAGCAGGCCGCGCGTCTCGAGCAGCGCCACGAGCGCCTTCGCGCCGTCGCGCTGCACCGCGACGGTCTCGACGACCGGAATGCCGAGTTCGCGCTCGAGCGCGGCGAGGTCGATCGCGATGCCGCGCTTCTTCGCGACGTCGCTCATGTTGAGCGCCAGCATCATCGGGACGCCGAGGCGCCCGACCTCGACGACCATGCGCAGGTTGAGCTTGAGATTGGTCGCGTCGGTCACGCAGACCAGCAGGTCGGGCCGCTGCTCGCCGGTCCGCGCGCCGCGGACGACGTCGCGGGTGATCGCTTCGTCGGCGGTGACCGCGTTGAGACTGTATGCGCCCGGCAGGTCGAGCACCCGGACCTGGCGTCCGGTCGGCGTGGTGAAGCTGCCCTCCTTCCGCTCGACCGTCACGCCCGCGTAGTTCGCGACCTTCTGGCGGCTGCCGGTCAGCAGGTTGAACAGCGCGGTCTTTCCGCAATTGGGATTGCCGAGCAGCGCGATCGCGACGTCGCTCATCGAACGGCCTCGCCCGCACGATCCGGTACGACGCGGATGAAGCCGGCCTCGTGGCGACGCATCGCGAAGGTCGAGCCGTTCATGTCGCGTCGACCGCTGTCGGTGGCCGACAGTCGCACTGCGATCGGCTCGTGTCCCGGATGGCCGACGGCGATCACCCGCACCCGCTCGCCGGGCACGAAGCCGATCTCGAGCAGCCGCAGCACGAGATGACGATCGACGTCGTTGTCGGTCGGCAGCACCGCGTGGATGGTGGCGAACGCGCCGACTTCGAGAACCGACAGCGGGACCGCGCGCGCCGCGCCGTCGAGCGCCGCGTCGACGGCCGACCCGGCCCGGACGGCATCGGGCCGCGCGGTGCCGGCGGCCTGAGGTCCAGGGGTAGCGGACGGCGTCGAGCCGAAGACGGACGGGTGCAGTTCGAGCATGGTCGCCGGGGAAGTCGCGGAGCGGGGAAGGACTTTACAGTCGACCCGAGTGAAACGCGAATGGTTTGCATTCGTAGTATAGCCGCCGGCCCGCGCGCGCCGCGCGGACTACTTCCGGCGCGGCACGCGGCCCATCAGGTAGAACTCGTCGTTGGGCCGCATGCCGGCGACGTTGGCGACGCGGTTCGACAGTCCGAAGAAGGCGGTGATGGCCGCGATGTCCCAGATGTCCTCGTCGTCGAAGCCGTGCTCGTGGAGCAGCGCGTGATCGGCCTCGCCGACCGTGTCCGACGCGAGGCAGACCTTGATCGCGAAGTCCAGCATCGCCTTCTGCCGCTCGTCGAGGTCGGCCTTCCGATGGTTGACGGCGACCTGGTCGGCCAGCAGCGGATTCTTCGAATACACGCGTACCAGCGCGCCGTGCGCGACCACGCAATAGAGGCAGCGGTTGCGGGCGCTGGTCGCCGTCACGATCATCTCGCGGTCGGCCTTCGTCAGGCTGCCGGTCTCCTTGTCCATCAACGCGTCGTGATACGCGAAGAACGCCCTGAACTCCGCTGGCCGATGCGCGAGCGCGACGAAGACGTTGGGCACGAAGCCCGCCTTCTCCTGCACTGCGACGATGCGCATCCGGACGTCGTCGGGCAAGTCCGCGAGCGCGGGTACCGGATAACGGCTGACGGGCTTCACGTCGAGGTCGAGCGGAGCGTTCATCGGGTTTCCTTTCGGTTCGTCTTCAGGCGAGCGCCGGCATCGAGCGCATCGCGGCGCTGCGGAACACGGCTTCCATGCGGTCGAGCATGCCTTCGATGCCGTGCCGGTCGCGTACGACGGCGAGGGCGTTGGAAGCCATGCGTTCGCGTCGTGCCACGTCGGACTGCAGCGCGAGGATCGCGTCGCGCAGGCCGGCCGGGTCCTCCTTGCCGACGATGCAGGCCGTGCCGCCGCCATCGCCGGCGTCGTAGGCCACTTCGCCGATCGCGCCGGCGTCGGTCGTGACGACCGGCACGCCGCACGCCATCGCCTGGAGGATCGCCTGCGGCACGCCTTCGTTCGCGTACGAGGGAAGCGCGAAGAGATCCATCGCATGCAGCCAGGGGATCACGTTCGGCTGGTTGCCTGCGAAGCGCACGTGGCCGCGCAGTCCGAGGCTGTCGACCAGCGCTTCGAGCGCGTCGCGCTGCGGTCCGTCACCGACGACGACGAGCCGCATCGGCTGCGTCACCGCGGGATCACGCATGGCTTCGGCGAAGCCTTCGATCAGATGGCGATGGCCCTTCCAGCTGCGCAGCGGCGCGACGATGCCGACGACGAGCGTGTCGCTGCCGGCCCCCGCGGCGCCGCGCGCCGCCGTCCGTTCGCGAGCGGAGGGAGGCCTGAAGCTCTTCGTGTCGATGCCGGTGGGGATCGAGATCACGCGCGTCGCGTCGAGCGCGAGGCGATCGACGAGCTGCCTGCGCAACGACTCGCCCGTGGTGACGACGAATCGCGACGCGTCGCGATACAGCCAGCGGCTCGCGAGGTTGTTCGGGACCGGCGCCGAGATATGGCGGGTCCGCACGATCGGCGGCCCGCGGCGCAGCGACGCCCAGGCCAGCGCGGCGAGCCAGCTGTCGGTCGAGCTGTGCGTGTTGACGACGTCGGCCGGATGCGCGATCAACCAGTCGCGCAGCGCACCGACGCCGCCGAGCCGCTTCCTCTCGATCGGCAGCGGCGTGACCGGAACGCGATAACGCGAAGCCTCCGCGAAGATGCGCGCGGCGACCGGAGCGATCAGCGTGACGCGATGACCGCGCCCGATCATGCCGCGCGCCTCGGCGAGGATGCGCAGCTCCTGGCCGCCCCAGCCGCACGACGACTCGGTGTGCACGATGTGCAGCGGCAGCGGCGCCGGCGTCACGCTCATCGACGGCGCCATCGACGGCGCATCACGCCTCGGCCAGCGACACCGGCTGCGGCCTCGCGCTGTCGAGTGCGTACTGGATGCGATAGAGCTTCGCGTAGATGCCGTCCGACGCGAGCAGGGCCCGATGCGTCCCGACCTCGACGATGCTGCCCTGGTCGAACACCGCGATGCGGTCGGCGCTCTCGATGGTCGACAGTCGATGCGCGATGACGACGGTCGTGCGCCCGCGCATGAGTTCGGACAGCGCGGCCTGCACGTGGCGCTCCGACTCCGAGTCGAGAGCCGACGTCGCCTCGTCGAGGATCAGGATCGGCGCGTCCTTCAGCACCGCCCGCGCGATCGCGAGTCGTTGCCGCTGACCGCCCGACAGCCGCACGCCGTTCTCGCCCACCATCGTGTCGAAGCCGTCCGGCATGTCCTCGATGACGTGCGCGAGATGGGCCGCTTCGGCCGCGCGCCGCACCTCGGCGCGCAAGGCGTCGCCCTTCAGGCGCGCCAGCACCGAGCGGCTCGCGCCGTACGCGATGTTGGCCGCGACCGTGTCGTTGAACAGCACGACGTCCTGGCTCACCATCGCGATCTGCTGCCTGAGACTGGCGAGCGAGATCTCCTCGATCGGCACGCCGTCGATCAGGATGCGGCCCGCGGTCGCGTGATAGAAACGCGGGATCAGATTGGCGAGCGAGGTCTTGCCGCCACCCGAAGAACCGACCAGCGCGATGGTCTCGCCCGCCGCGATGTCGAGGTCGATGCCGGTCAGCGCGGCGCGGCGAGGCCTGCGTTCTTCGACCACCACCTCGCCGTCGTCGCGCGCGATCGGCTCGTCGGCATAGCGCAGCTCGACCTTCTCGAAGCGGATCGCGCCGTCGGCCCGCCCGAGGTCGATCGTGCCGCGGTCGTCCTCGACGTGCTCGTCGATCAGCGCGAACACGCCTTCGGCCGCCGCCAGGCCGCGTTCGAGCGGTCCGCTGATCTCGGCGATCTGCTTCATCGGCGTCAGCAGGAAGGTCGTCGTCGCGACGAAGGCCACGAAGGTCCCCGCGGTCATCGCGCCGGCGCGCGCGAGGTCGAGCGCGAAATAGATCATGAAGGCCACCGCCAGCGCCATCAGCAGCTGCGTCACCGGCACGGTCACCGAGCTCGTGACACTGATCCGCATCGCGTTGCCGCGCAGCCGGTCGATGGTGCGGCCGAAGCTCGAGCGCGCGTCCGACTCGCCGCCGTAGATCTTGACGACCTTCTGGCAATCGATCGTCTCCTGCACCACGCGCGTCAGTTCGCCGGTCATGAACATGTTCTTGCGCGACAGCTCGCGCATGCGCCGCGACAGCTTGCGGACCGCGAACGTCATCACCGGCAGCACGACGATCGTGAACAGCGTGAGCCGCCAGTTGAGCCACAGCAGCGTGCCCATCAACCACAGGATCGTGAAGCTGTTGCGCACGACGCTGGTCACGACGCCGGTCGTGCTCTGCATCACGTTCTGCGCTTCGAACACGAGCCGCGACACCAGCGTCGACGAGGCATGCGCGTCGAAGTATCGCGTCGGCAGCGCGACCAGCCGCTCGAACATCTCGGTCCGCAGCGTGGTCAGCACGCGGTTGCCGATGTAGGCCATCGCATACGAGTTGAAGAACGTGAAGACGCCGCGCAGGACGAAGAGGCCGACGATCGCCGCCGGATAGACCCAGATGTCGTGGTCCGACGTCGCCGAGAAGCCGCGGTCGACGAGCGGCTTCAGCAGCGCGCCGAAGGACGCGTCGGTCGTGGACGCGACGACCGAGCAGAGCGAACCGGTGACGAAGATGCCGCGATAGGGGCGGAGGTAGCCGAGCAGGCGCCGGAACAGCGAGCCCGAACGCACGTTCGACAGGCGCGTCCCGGGACCCGCCTTCCCGGCTTCGCGAGGCGTGGTCTTCGGGCGATCGGCGGGAACGGGAGACGGTGTGTCGGCCATGCAGGCGGGTCGGGGCGATGGATTGCGCGCAGCGGGCCGCATCGGAAGGTCGGCGAGTTTAGCACCGGGCCTCCTATGGGAAGCGGGTCCCGCGGTCGCGCAGCAGGCGTCGATAGAGGTCCTGCAGAGACCTCGAAAGCGCAACGAGCGAATATGGCTCGGCGGCGGCGCGGGCCGCGACGCGCATCGCCGCGACGCGTGACGCGTCGAGTCCCGTCGCTCTTCGCATCGCGCCCTCGAGCGCATCTCGGTCGGCCGCCGGAACGACCCATCCGTTGACATCGTCGACGATCAGCTCGGCCGCGCCGCAGGCATCCGTGGTGATCAGCGGCAGGCCGCAGGCCATCGCTTCGAGGGCCGCGTTCGGGAACGGATCGTAGAGCGCGGGGGCCAGTGCCGCGTCGGCCATCGCCAGCAACGGCAGCGGGTCGTCGACCGCGCCGACGAAGCGGACCCGAGCCGCGAGATCGAGACGCAGCGCCTCGCGCACGTAACGATCGCGATGCTTGTCGTCGCCGACGATCACCAGCCGTGCGCCCGGGCAACCGCGCAACGCCTGCAACGCCGCAGCGACTCCCTTGCGCTCGAAGCCCGAGCCGACCATGACGAAGACGAACGCGTCGCGGTCGACGCCGAGTCGCGCGCGCGACGTCGCCCGATGCGCGGGAGCCGCATCGGGATGGAAGCGAGCGAGGTCGACACCGTTGCGGATCACGACGAGCTTCGCCGGGTCGATCGCGAAGCGCTCGACGATCTCGCGCTCGACCATCGCGGAGTTGCAGATCACCGTCTGCAGCGCCGGATGTTCGAACATCGAACGCTCGACCCGGGTCAGGTAGGCGTGATGAGGGTTGAGCGCGATGGCGAGCCGGGTCGAGGCACTCGAGGCCCGCGACCGCCGCTCGAGCCAGGCCGCGTGCACGCCGTCGCCCGCCCGATAGATCGGCAGCCCCACGATGCGCTCGTGACTCTGCACGAGATCGAAGCGCTCCTGCCTCAACCGCCGATGCACCGCGGCCGCGAACGATGCATCGCGCCACACGCTGCCCAGGTAGTACGGGTCGCAGCGGATCAGGCGGACCGTGGCGCGCAACGGGTCGTCCGCGGGTTCGCCCCATCGCCGAGCGAGCACCGCGACGTCCATCGCGGCGCCCTCGTCGTCCGCGAGCGCGTTGACCGCCCGCGACACGAAGCGCTCGGCACCGCCGTGCGGACTGTAGCGGGCGCGAACGAGCGCGATCTTCAAGGACGCGCTGCTCAGGCGAAGCGGAGCGGGTCGTGCGACGCGCCGGTCTCGCGCGCGAGGTCGTCGATCGCATCGAGCACGGCGCCGACCGGCAGGCGGACCAGGCAGTCGCTCACCTTGCCGCCGCCGCAGCCGTCCTGTCCGCAGGGTCGGCAGGTGTGCGCGTTGCTGGCGACCACGCGGTGCGGGACCTGCCACGGTCGCCAGTTGAATTCGCCGGAGGGTCCGAACAGCGCGACCGTGGGCGTGCCCATCGCGGCGGCGATGTGCATCGGCGCGGAGTCGATGCCGACGAAGAGCTTCGCCCGCGCGATCACCGCGGCGAGGCGGTTGAGCGTGCCGTCGTCGTCCGCGACCCGCAGTCGTTCGCCCGGCACGTCGCGCATCGCCGCGACGGCCGCGACGATCGCGGCGATCATCGTGCGCTCGCGGTCGTCGGGCGCGCACGACAGGACCACGGTTTCGCCGCGCCGGAGCAGGCTCGCGATCAGCGCGGCGTTGCTCGCCACCGGCCAGCACTTGAAGAGCCACCGCGAGGTCGGTTGCATCGCGACGAACGGACCATCGACGCCGAGCCGCGACAGCAGCGCAGCGGCATCGCGCTCGCCGTCGTCGCCCGGCACCATCGTCAAGGCCGGCGGCCGCTCGATCGCGAGCCCGAGACGTCGCAGCGCATCGAGGTTCTGGTCGACGGTATGGCGACGCGCGAGCGCGGAGCCCGGCACCACCGACGAAGCGTTCGCGTAGCGATGCGTGAAGGTCGCGTTCCAGAACCGGCCGGCCAGACCACCGTCGTCGCGCAGGCGCGGTGCCACCGAGTGGAGCGGCGCGAGTGCCCGCGTCAGCCACGCGCCCCGCCGGTGCTCGGTGAGCTGGACCACGAGGTCGTAGCGCCGCTCGCGCAAGGTCGCATAGAGCCGCCACTCGGCTCGCGCGTGAGCGACCGGCCCGCCGTTCTTCCAGGCTCGATCGATCGTGTGGACGCGCTTCAGGTCGGGATTGAACGCGAGCATCGGCAGCGTCTCGCGATAGACCAGCGCGTCGATCTCCGCGTCGGGTGCGGCCGCGCGCAGCGCCGAATGGACCGGCGACGTCAGCAGCACGTCGCCGTGATGGCGCAGCATCACCACGAGCACGCGACGAAGGGCGGTGAAGTCGATGGCGTCCGCGGGCCGCTGCAGCAGCGGCGCCGGCGGCGGGGAAACGCTCATCCGTAGACGAAGCGCACGTTCTCGGGTGCGAGCCACTCGCCGAGGCCGCCGACCAGCGCGTCGTCGGCGACGACGCGCCACGCATCGCCCAGATCGATCTCGCAGCGGGCACCGGGCGCCGCATGCGACGTGCAGTAGGAGATCGTGACGCGGCAGCCCGCTTCGGCCGGCGCGTCGCCGCCTTTCGACGGCGCCCGATGGGCGACCAGCATCTGCCGCAGGCGCGCCGCGTCCGACGCGCCGTTCATCGAGAGCCGCAGCTCTCGCGCGTAACGGCCGCGCGCCGTCGCGAGGTCGAGCACGCTGTCGGCGGCCATCCGCATGCCGCCCGAGAAGTCGTCGTTCTTGACGACGCCGGACAGGATCACGAGCTCGTCCTCGCGCAGTCGGGTGCGATGCGCATCGAAGAGCTGACTGAAGACGGTCACCTCGAGCTGGCCGCTCGCGTCGTCGAGCGTCACGATCAGCATCTTGCCGCGCCGGGTCATCGTGGTGCGGCAGGCGGACACGATGCCGGCGACGGTCTGCGAATCGCGCGACGCGCCGAGCGCTGCGATCGGCGTCCGCGCGAAGCGCCTGACTTCGGTCTCGAATCCCTTGAACAGATGACCGGAGAAGTAGAAGCCGAGAGCGACCTTCTCCTCGGCGAGCGTCTGTTTCTCGGACCAGGCCGGCACCACGACCGGCTCGGGCCGATGGGCGGCGTCGTCGAGGCTGCCGAAGAGACTCACCTGGTTGGCATGCGCCTCGGCGTGTTCGGCCGCGTCCATCGCACGGCCGATCGACGCGAACACCGAGGCGCGCCCGGCGCGTCCGTCCCGGCACAGGGTATCGAAGGCACCCGCCCGTACCAGCGCCTCGATCACGCGACGATTGACGAGGCGCTTGTCGACGCGGCCGCAGAGATCGAAGACGTCGACGAAGGGACCGTTCCGGCGTGCGGCAACGATCGCGTCGATCGCGGCGCCGCCCGTCCCCTTGATCGCGCAGAGGCCGTAGCGGATGGCGTCCGTGCGCTCGCTCGCGCCCTCGGTGCGGACCGGCGTGAAGCGCGCGTCCGACGCGTTGAGGTCGGGCGCGAGGATGGTCAGGCCGTGATGACGGCTGTCCTCGATCAGCGACTTGACCTTGTCGGTGTCGTCCTGCGCGGCCGAGAGGTTGGCCGCCATGAACTCCGCCGGGTAGTGGACCTTGAGCCACGCGGTCTGCACAGCGAGCAGCGAGTAGGCCGCCGCGTGGGCCTTGTTGAAGCCGTAGCCGGCGAACTTCTCCATCAGGTCGAAGATCTCGTCCGCCTTCGCGCGCGTCAGGCCGTTCTTTTCGGCGCCGGCGCCGAAGATGGCGCGATGAGTGGCCATCTCCTCGGCCTTCTTCTTGCCCATCGCCCGTCGCAGCAGATCGGCGCCGCCGAGCGAATAGCCGCCGACGATCTGCGCCATCTGCATGACCTGCTCCTGATAGACCATGATCCCGTAGGTCTCCTCCAGGATGGCCTTCACGCGCGGGTCCGGATAGTCGAAGCGCTCGCCCTTCTTCCGGGCGATGAAGTCGGGGATGAGGTCCATCGGACCCGGCCGGTACAGCGCGTTCAGTGCGACGATGTCGCCGAAGCGGTCGGGCTTCGCCTCGAGCAGCATGCGGCGCATGCCGGGACTTTCGAACTGGAACACCGCGACCGTCTCGGCCTTGCGGAACACGTCGTAGGCGCGGGGATCGTCGAGCGGAATGCCGTCGAGCGTGAAGTCGCGCCGATCGTCGTACAGACGGCGGATGTGCGCGGTGGTCCAGTCGAGGATGGTCAGCGTCGTCAACCCGAGGAAGTCGAACTTGACGAGGCCCGCGCTCTCGACGTCGTCCTTGTCGTACTGGCTCACCACGCTGTTGGCCGCGTCGTGCGCACCGGGCTGCGCGTAGAGCGGCGTGAAGTCGGTCAGCTTGCCCGGCGCGATCAGCACGCCGCCCGCATGCATGCCGACGTTGCGCGTGATCCCTTCGACCTGCTCCGCGAGCGCGAGCACCTCGCGCACTTCGTCCTCGGCGGCCTCGCGCTCGGCCAGCAGCGGCTCCTCCCGGCGCGCATCGGCGATCGTGACGAGGCGGCCGGGCTTGAACGGGATCAGCTTCGCGATGCCGTCGACGAAGTTGTACGGCAGGTCGAGCACGCGACCCACGTCGCGGATCGCGGCCTTGGCGGCCATCGTGCCGAAGGTCGCGATCTGCGCGACCGAGTCGGCGCCGTACTTCTTCTTCACGTAGTCGATGACGGTGTCGCGCCCTTCCTGGCAGAAGTCGATGTCGAAGTCGGGCATCGACACGCGCTCCGGATTGAGGAAGCGCTCGAACAGCAGGTCGTAGGCGAGCGGGTCGAGGTCGGTGATGCCGAGCGAGTACGCGACCAGCGAACCCGCGCCCGAGCCGCGGCCCGGGCCCACCGGCACGCCGTTGTTCTTCGCCCAGTTGATGAAGTCCGCGACGATCAGGAAGTAGCCGGGGAAGCCCATCGACGAGATGGTCCGGACCTCGAACGCGAGACGCGCGGCATAGCGCGGCCTCTCGATGCCGCGTGCCGCCGGGTCGGGATAGAGGTGCAGCAGGCGCCGCTCGAGTCCGGCCTCGGCCTCGAGCACGAGATGCTCGTCGAGCGTGCGGCCCGCGGGCGTCGGGAAGAGCGGCAGCCGCGGCCTTCCGAGCTCGAGTTGCAGGTTGCAGCGCTTCGCGATCTCGACCGCGTTGGTCAGCGCGGCGGGCAGGTCCGCGAACAGCGCGGTCATCTCGTCCTGCGACTTGAGGTACTGCTCGGCCGTGAAGCGCCGCGTGCGGCGCGGGTTGGCGAGCATCTCGCCCTCGGCGATGCAGGTGCGGGCCTCGTGCGCGACGAACTCGCCGCGCGTGAGGAACTGCACCGGGTGGGTCGCCACGACCGGCAACGACAACCGGCTCGCGATCGACAGCGCGCCGTCGATGTAGCGCTCGGCGTCCGGCTGTCCGTGGCGTTGCAGCTCGAGGTAGAAGGCGCCGGGAAACGACGTGGCCCAGCGCGTCGCCTGCTGCAGCGCCTGCTCGTGCCGGCCGGCGGCCAGCGACAGCCCGATGTCGCCGGCCTGCGCGCCGGACAGCGCGATCAGACCCGCGGTGCCGACCTCGGCGAACCATTCGAAGCGCAGTTCGGCCCTGCCCTGCCCGGCATTCTCGAGATAGCCGCGCGACAGCAGCTTGCAGAGCGCGAGATAGCCGCGCTGGTCGCGTGCCAGAAGCAGCGCCCGGGTCGCGACCTTCTGCGACCCCTCGCCTTCGCCGCTGATCCACACGTCGCATCCGGCGATCGGCTTCACGCCCGAGGCCCGCGCGGACTGGTAGAAGCGGACCAGCCCGAAGAGGTTGGACAGGTCGGTCAGCGCGAGCGCCGGCTGACGATCCTTCGCCGCGGCGCCCACGGCCGCGTCGATGCGCACGATGCCGTCCGAGATCGAGTACTCCGAATGCATCCGCAGGTGCACGAAGCGCGGGTCGATCGAAGGAACGATGGGAGCGATCTCGGTCATGCGACATTTTAGCGTGCGGGTCCGGGCCGGCGATGCCGGCGCCGCGACGGCTTCCTCTATCATCGCGTGCCGTGTCCGTCCTCAACATCGCTGCCTATCGCTTCGTGCGTCTCGTCGAGCCGGGCGCCTGGGTGGGCCCGCTGCGCGCGCGCAGCGAAGCGCTCGCGTTGCAGGGCCCGATCATCGTCGCCGACGAAGGGATCAACCTCTTCGTCGCGGGCGAGGCCGAGGCGGTCGAGTCGTTCGTCGCCTGGCTCGGCTGCGACGCGCTCTTCGTCGATGCCGATTGCCGCGCGGCCTTCGCGGCTCTCGACGTGAAGCGCAGCTGGTCCGATGCGCAGCCGTTCGCGCGGCTGCGCGTCAAGCAGAAGCCCGAGATCGTGACGATGCGCAAACCATCGGTGCGCCCCGCGCTCGGCCGCGCGCCGACGATCGAGCCCACGCGCCTCGCGACCTGGCTCGCGCACGGATACGACGACGAAGGGCGCCCGGTCGTCCTGCTCGATACGCGCAACGCCTTCGAGTTCGAGCACGGCAGCTTCGAAGGGGCCATCCATCTCGACATCGACCGCTTCGAAGCCTTCCCGGCTGCAGTCGAAGCGTTGCAGGACGAGCTGCGCGATCGAACGGTGGTCGCGTTCTGCACCGGCGGCATCCGCTGCGAGAAGGCCGCGCTTTACATGCGCGGGATCGGCATCGAGCGCGTCGTGCAACTGGACGGCGGCATCCTCCGTTACTTCGACGCGGTCGGCGACGCGCACTGGCGCGGCGACTGCTTCGTCTTCGACGAGCGACGCACGCTCGGGGTCGATCTCGGCAGGCGCGGGGCGGGCGGCGACTAGCGCGGTGGCGTCAGCGCGTCGAGCTCCGCGGCGCTGAAGCCGGCCGCCTTGCGGGCCTCGAGGTTGAAGGGCCCGCGCAGCCGGGGCGCGCCGTGGGTCGAGGCGAGGTCGGCGAAGGTCGCGACCGGATCGAGTCCGCGCTGTTCGCACAGCCAGCCGTACCAGCGGTTGCCGATGCGCACGTGGCCGATCTCGTCGCGAAGGATGCGATCGACGATCGCGGCGCCCGCCCAATCGCCGCACGACATCAGCTTGGCCTTCACCGCCGGCGATGCGTCGAGGCCGCGCGCCTCGAGCGTCCGTGGCACGAGCGCGATCCGTGCGAGGACGTCGTGGCGTGTGCGTGCCGCCATCTCCCAGAGTCCATCGTGAGCCGGCAGGTCGCCGTAGCGGCAATCGAGGGTAGCGAGGTGTCCGCACAGCAGTTCGAAGTGCAGCGCCTCCTCGCGCATCACGCGAGTCCAGTCGACGTAGAACGCGTCGGGCAGACCCGCGAAACGCCAGCAGGCGTCGGCCGCGAGATCGATCGCGTTGCGCTCGATGTGGGCGAGCGCATGGATCAGCGCGGCGCGACCTTCCCGCGTGGCGACCGAACGCTGCCCGACCCGCCCGTGCGGCACGAGCGTCGGGCGTGCCGAGCGGCCGGGTAATCCGGCCGGCTCGACGAGCGTCGACGACGATCCGGACGGCAACGTGTCGGCAGCGGCGCGGGCCGCCGCCGCCTTCGCGTCGGGCTTGTTTTCCAGAACGACGGACAGAGCTTGTGTACGCAGCGTGATCATCGGAACGCCGGTTGTCCGGTCGGTACAATCGGTACGCATCCCGGCACGGACTTCCTCCGACGGCGAGTCTAGTGGATGCGGCATCGCTCCCGCCGTCCCGCGCTCGGACCCTATCGACGAAAGACACATGGCCATCTATCGACTCGGAGAACAGGTGCCGAGCATCGCTCCGACCGCGTACGTGCACGAGACCGCCACCGTGGTCGGCACCGTCGTGCTGGGCGACAGCGTCAGCATCTGGCCGCAGGCGGTGATCCGTGCGGACGGCGACCTGATCACCATCGGCGCGCGCAGCAACGTGCAGGACGGCTCGATCCTCCACGTCGACGCCGGCGTGCCGCTCACCATCGGCGAGGACGTGACCATCGGTCACCAGGTGATGCTGCACGGCTGCACCATCGGCGACGGCTGCCTGATCGGCATCCAGGCGGTGATCCTCAACAACGCGGTGATCGGCAAGGGCTGCCTGGTGGGGGCCGGCTCGCTCGTCACCGAGGGCAAGGTGTTCCCGGACAACGTGATGATCGTCGGCAGCCCGGCGCGCGTCATCCGCGAGCTCACGCCCGCGGACGTCGAGCGCGTGCGACACGGCGCTCTGCACTATGTCGACGAAGCGGTCCTCTATCGCGACCACGCGCACCGCATCGACGGCGCTGCGCCGGCACCGGCAGAGGAATCCCGCGCATGAGCGACACGCTGCACAAGTTCCTGTTCGACGCCGGATCGAGCGCCCGGTCGCCGGTGCGTGGCGAGATCGTGTCGCTCGCGGCGACGTGGCGGCAGATCAAGGAGCGTCACGCCTATCCCGAGCCGGTGCTGCGGATGCTCGGCGAGCTGGTCGCGGCCAGCACGCTGCTGTCGGCCAACCTCAAGTTCAACGGCGCGCTGATCATGCAGATCCACGGCGACGGACCGGTCCGGCTGCTGGTCGTCGAGTGCAATGCCGATCTCACGATCCGCGCGACGGTGAAGCTGTCGTCGAACGAGGTGATCCCGGACGACGCGACGTTCACCGCGCTGGTCAACGCGCATGGCGAAGGTCGCTTCGCGATCACGCTCGATCCGCGCGACAAGTCGCAGGGCCAGCGGCCGTATCAGGGGATCGTCCCGCTCGAAGGCGCGACCGTCGCAGCGGCGCTCGAAGGCTACATGCGCCGTTCCGAGCAACTGCATACCCAGCTCTGGCTTGCCGCCGACGACGAACACGCCAACGGACTGCTGCTGCAGAAGCTGCCTCTCGAAGGCGGCAACGTGACGACCTTCGACCCGGACGCGGAGGCGCGGGCCGAGGAAGTGTGGGGGCGCGCGGTCACCTTCGCCAACACGCTCGAGCGCGACGAATTGCTGCGCGTCGACCCGCCGACGCTGATGCGCCGCCTCTTCTGGGAAGAGACGCTCGCGGTCTACGATCCGGTGCCTTGCGCCTTCCGTTGCAGTTGCACGCGCGAACGCGTGGCCGCGATGCTGGTCTCGCTGGGCGAGCGCGAAGTCGACGAGACGCTGGCCGAGATGGGCGGCATCCACGTCGACTGCGAGTTCTGCAACAAGTCTTACGACTTCGACACGGTCGATTGCGCACAGCTGTTCGCGACGTCCAATACGATGGACGGCGTGCGTCCGCCGTTCCAGCAGCGGCACTAGCTGAACGCGTCGATACGGAATCGGTCGCGGACAATGAACCTCGGAGCGTCCGGCGACTCGAATCCCGGTGCGTTTCAAATTCGGAAGTAAAGGAAAGATCATGCTTCGTTCTTCGTTGATTGCCGCCACCGTCGCAGCCGCGTCGCTGACGGGCTGCGTGTCGTATCCCGTCTACCAACCCGCGCCCATCGCCCGTCTCACGCCCGAGCAAAGCGCGGCGCTCGCCAACCGTCCGGTCGATCAGGCCGAACGCGACCGTTATGCGGCTGCCAACAGCCAGGTCCAGCGCGAGGACCAGGCCGACGTCGATGCCCAGCGGCTGGCGGCGACGCAGCCCTATGCGTATGCCTACCCGGCGCCCTATTACGGGTATTACGGCTACGGCTACCCGTATTACGCGTACGGCTATCCCGGCTACTACGGCGGCTTCTATCCGGGTGTGTCGCTGTCGTTCGGCTTCCGGGGCGGCTACTACGGGGGTTACCGCGGCGGCTACCATGGCGGCTACCACGGCAGTGGCCGGGGACATCGCTAGAGGCAACAAGAGGCCGACGTCGAGTCGGCCTTTTTCATCGCACCTAAAGCCCAATGAAAAAAGCGCACCCGAAGGTGCGCTTTTCCAAATCTGAGTGCCGATCCGGAGATCGAGTCGCTCGCTTACAGCGGCGTGATCTTCGAAGCCTGAAGACCCTTGGGTCCCTTGGTGACCTCGAACGAGACCTTCTGATTCTCCTGCAGCGACTTGAAGCCGCTACCCTGGATTTCGGAGAAGTGCGCGAACAGATCGCCACTGCCTTCGTCCGGGGTGATGAAGCCGAAGCCCTTAGCGTCGTTGAACCACTTTACGGTACCGGTTGCCATATTACTTTCCTTGCAAAGATATAAATGCGCGTCGAGAGGGATGCGCGAGTGGGTGCAGAACTGTCAAGGAAAGAATGGACAACCGACGAAGCACGGAACTGCCACCGCGTTGACGAACGACCAACAGACTCGACTTGAAAATTTTGCCGCGCATTTATACTCCATGCGCCGCCGCAAAGCAAGATTATTGCCCACGCCGTCCTTTTTCCTCGATGACATTTACGGGATGAGCCCGGCACGAAGCGAACAGCGCCTCGCTTCCCGGACGTCGTGTCGAACAGGCGTCATGCGAACGAGTCATCCGTTCCTTCGCCTTGACGCTGTACGAGCATCGCTCCTAGCATCGCGACATGCTCGCCCCGTTCGACCTGGAACTCGACCGCATCGCGGACCGCGTGGCGGCGCTCGCCCGTCTCGTCCATTCCCTGCGCGACGAGAACCGCAAGCTGCATCTCGCGGTCGATCAGCGCGAAGGCGACAACCGCTTGCTGCGAGAGCGTCTCGACAACGCGTGCGATCGACTCGAGACGCTGATCGCCCGCATGCCCGAAGACCTTTGAGCGGATCGCCGATGGAGCATCTGACGGTCAGCATCCTCGGACGCGACTATCGACTGTCGTGCGAACCTCAGGAACGCGAGACGCTGCTCGCGGCCGTGGCGCACGTCGACGGGACCATGAAGGCCATCCGTGACCAGGGCAAGGTCGCAGGCACCGAAAGGATCGCCGTATTCGCGGCGCTCAATATCGCCGGTGCGTTGTTGGCGCGCGCGGAGTTCGCCGAGCCGGTCGGCGCGATGCCGGAGGCGCCGCGAACGGACGCGGTTGCCGACCCGGAGATTCTGCGTAGAATGCAGTCCATCAACGCGCTGCTCGATACCGCGCTCGCCGATCAGGAGCGACTGTTCTGAAGGCCGATGTCATGAGCGTCGTGAAGCACGCTTGAGAAGCTCTGAAGCGCACTACCGATTCGATCACCCTGCTGTGTTCGCTCTAGACCAGACTTTCCTGTACCAACTTGTGTTGCTTCGGTTGTGGAATATCGCGGTGCCGTTGCGATCATCCCTTGTCGGATGAACCTGAAGCACCGCTGACTGCGACCCCCTGGACCTACCGGTTCAGGAAGACGGTCTGGCGGCATCGGCGGGGCCTTATGTCGACGGCCGACGATCATTTCGTCGGCCGTTATTTTTTGAGCGGCCGATGAACCACTGGCTGATGAAGTCGGAACCGGCCGAGGTTTCGGTCGACGACGTGCTGGCGATGCCTCGCGCCACCGTCGCCTGGTTCGGAGTCCGCAACTACGTCGCACGCAACTACATGCGCGACCACATGCGGGTCGGCGATCCTGTCCTCTTCTATCACTCGAGTTGTTCCGAGCCCGGCATCGCCGGCCTCGCCAAGGTCGCGAGCACGGCCTATCCCGACGAGACGCAGTTCGAGGCCGGAGGCAAGTACTTCGATCCCAAGGCCACGCGCGAGACGCCCCGCTGGATGCTGGTCGACGTGCAGGTGACGCGAAAGACGCGCCTCGTGTCGCTCGCCGAACTGCGGATGCAGAAGGCGCTCGCGGACATGGTCGTGCTCCGACGCGGCAACCGGCTCTCGGTCACGCCCGTGACGCCGGACGAGTACAAGGCCATCCTCGCACTCGCCGGTTGACGGCAGCGACGATGGACGACGTCACGCCGATCGTCGCCGCGCCGCTCGACGGCTGGGAAGGCCGCTCGCCCGACGCGACGCTGCGGGCGGTCATCGAGCGCGGCGGGGTGGTGACCTGTCCGTCGCTCGCGTTCGCGCTGTCGGACGACGAACATGCGCTCTTCGACGCATCGCTCGCCGACGATCGACGCAAGAGCATCTACGTCCGGCCCGGCCGCGCCGGCATCAGCGGCACGACGGCCACCGGCGCACGGCGCGACACGGTAGCGGCCGTGATCGACCGCTACGCACGGTCTGCACACGCGCTGATCGACGGCCTCTTCCCCGCCTACGACGCGCCTGCGCACGCGACCGGCACGAGCTTTCGGCCACGCGCGATCGGCGACGTGTCGTCGGGCAGGGCGCTGTCGTGGAGGAAGGACGACACGCGTCTGCACATCGACGCGTTCCCGTCGAATCCGACCCACGGCGAGCGCATCCTGCGCGTCTTCACCAACGTGCATCCGACGACGATGCCGCGAAGCTGGCGCGTCGGCGAACCGTTCGCGGCGATGGCCGCGCGCTTTCTTCCCCGCACCCGTGCGTTGCCGCCGGGCGGTGCGTGGCTGATGCACAGGCTGAACATCACGAAGCGGCCGCGCTCGGCCTACGACCATCTGATGCTCCAGCTCCACGATCTCGCGAAGGGCGATCCCGACTATCAGCGCACCTGTCCGCAACGCGAGGTGGACTTCCTGCCCGGCACGACCTGGATCTGTTTCTCCGACCAGGTGATGCACGCGGCGATGTCCGGTCAGTTCCTGTTCGAGCAGACCTACCGGCTGCCGCTCGCCCGCATCGCGGACGTCGACGCGTCGCCGCTGCGCACGCTCGAGCGCCTGACCGGACGCGTGCTCGCCTGAGACGCGCGTCGCCGCGGATGCGACAGCGGCGGTCGCTGAGCGTCGTCGGCTTGCATAATGCGCGGCTGCCATCCACGACCTCACCGAAACCTCTGCGATGACCGTTCTCACCGACTACCCCGCTTCGAGCACGACCGCGGACCCGGGTCACCACCCGAAGGCCCTGCCGATGCTGTTCCTCACCGAGATGTGGGAACGCTTCAGCTACTACGGCATGCGGGCGCTGCTGGTGCTGTACCTCGTCAACGCGCTGCACTACGAACGCAAGGACGCCCTCGCGCTCTACGGCCTCTATACCGGCCTCGTCTACCTGACGCCGATCTTCGGAGGCTATCTCGCGGACCGCTACCTCGGCCGGCGGAAGGCGATCCTGATCGGCGGCGTGACGATGGCGCTCGGCCACTTCGCGATGGCATTCGAGCCGCTGCTCTATCTCGGCCTCGGGCTCATCATCATCGGCAACGGCTTCTTCAAGCCGAACATCTCGACGCTCCTCGGCTCGCTCTACGCGCAGCACGATCCGCGGCGCGACGCCGGCTTCACGATCTTCTACATGGGCGTCAACCTCGGCGCCTTCCTCGCGCCGCTCGTGGCCGGCACGCTCGGCGAGAAGGTCGGGTGGCACTACGGCTTCGCGGCCGCGGGCGTCGGCATGGTCGCCGGCCTCGTCCAGTTCGGCCTCGGCCAGAAGAACCTCGGCGACCAGGGCTACCCGCCGGGCAAGACCCGTCTCGATGCTTCCGACTGGATGCAGGTCTTCGTCATCGCAGCCTGCATGGTGCCGCTGGTCTACCTGGTGCTCGGCGCGTCTTCGCTCTTCGGCCCTTATTGGCGTGCGTTCGGCGGAGTGGGCCAGCTGCTCGCGATCGTGGTCGTCTTCGCGG
>CALMOR010000158.1:29321-39355 GCA_937872165.1 uncultured Burkholderiales bacterium
TCTTCGCGGTGCTGTGGTTCACCGGCCGCATGCGCGGGCCGAAGGAAGGCGTCGAGCCGCTGACGCGCGACGAGTGGCAGCGCATCGTCGCGATCCTCGTGATGGGTCTCTTCGTCGTCTTCTTCTGGATGGGCTTCGAGCAGGCCGGCGGCACGATGAACCTCTTCGCCGACCAGCGGACCGAGCGCGTCGTGTTCGGCTGGGAGATCCCCGCGTCCTACTTCCAGGCCATCAATCCGCTCGCGATCGTCGCGCTCGGCCCGCTGCTGTCGATGATGTGGACGCGCCTCGACGCGTCGCGCTACGCGATCCCGACCCCGGCCAAGATGGGCCTCGGCATGATCATCCTCGGCCTCGGCTTCGTCGTGCTCGCGATCGCGGACGGTCGCGCGCAGTCGGTCGGCAAGGTCGGTCCCGAATGGCTCGTGACGGTCTACGTCCTCCACACCGTCGGCGAACTCTTCCTGTCGCCGATCGGGCTGTCGATGGTGACGAAGCTGTCGCCGGTCCGCCTCGCCGCGATGCTGATGGGCCTCTGGTACACGGCCAACGCGGTGGCAAACTACCTGGCCGGCTCGCTCGAGGAGATGCTGACGACGACGCGGATCCCGCTCTACTGGTTCCTCGTCGGCAGCTCGGTCGGCGCGGGGATCATCCTGATCGCGATCACGCCGCTGCTGAAGAAGATGATGGGCGGACGCGGCTGACCACGGCCTCGCGGTCAGAGCGGCAGCACCTTGAAGTCGAACACGCGTTCGGCGAACCAGATCGACGCGATGACGATCGCGACCATCGAGACCGGGATCACGACCCGTGCCCGATACCACGGCCTGCCGCGCAGCAGGTAGAGCGGCACGAGTGCGACCGCGACGATCAGCAACTGCCCCGCCTCGACGCCGAGGTTGAAGCGCAGCAGCGCCCACACGAACTGCCCGAGCGGCAGGTCGAGTTCGTGGAGCACGTCGGCGAAGCCGAAGCCGTGGACGAGGCCGAACGCGAACGGCATCGCGGCGCTCTCGCGGAAGCGGTTGGGCCGGATGTTGCCGAGCGCGGTGAAGACGATCGTGACCGCGATGGCCGGCTCGATCAGCCGCGGCGAGAGTTCGACGATGCGCAGGCCGGCGAGAGCCAGCGTCAGCGTGTGGGCGATCGTGAACGCGGTCACCGTGACCAGCACGCGTTTCACCGCTTCGCTCCAGCGATCGACCGGCATCCAGCGTCCGCCCTTCGAGACCAGTACCGCAGGCAGCAGCAGGCAGATCAGGAAGAGGACGTGGTCGTATCCGATCAGGATGTGATGCACGCCCGCCGGGAAGAAGCCCTGTGCGAACGGGTTCTCGCTCGAGCCGCCCGCCGTCCCGTCCTTCGATACCGTCACGGGTCCGGCCGAAGGGTTCAGCACCACGAGTCGCGGCTCGGCGTTTCCGAAGGCCACCTTCGCGATGCCGCGATGCGTGGGGTCCATCTCGGTGAAGAGCGAGTACGCGAGCGTGAGGCGATCGCCGCCTCGACACGCCGCCTTCAGGCGCAGGACGAGATAGGCCCCGTCGCTGTGACGGTCGAGCGCGTGGTCGACCAGGGTCGGCACGCAACGCCCGTCGTCGAGCGTCAGGCGCGACAACGCGTAACGATCGATCTCTTCGAAGTGCGCCTTGACCTCGCCCCACGTCAACTCGCGATCGCCGTCGGCGTCGAGGTCGAAGCCGGCATCGAGGTCGCGGAGCGCGATGTCCCAGCGCAGGTCGACCGCGCCGTCGTCGACGGTCACGAAGAGATAGGCGTCGCTCGGCTTGTGCGCGGAGACCTCGGGCGCGAACGTCGCCGACGCGACGAGCACGAGTGCGAGCGTCGCTCCACGCAGCCAACGGTCGATGCGCCTCACGGCCCGACGATCGCCTGCAACCTGCGATCGACGAGGCCGACGGCGGCCGCCGCGCTCGCGACCTCGCGCAACGCGTCGCGATCGTTCGCCGCCTTCGCGGCCTCGGCCATCACGAGGAAATCCGCCGGCTCCTTCTGGATCTTCAGGTTGTCCCTTGCCACGACGACGGCACCCTTCGCATCGCCCTGGACCGCGAACAGCGACCTCGCGAGCTCGCGACCGTGGATCGAGATCGCGTCGCCCCTTTCCTTCGCGGCCTCGAAGCGATCGTGCAGTTCGTCGGCGAGCTTGGCGGCATCGGCCTCCCTTGCCTCCTTCCGGACGATGGCGAGCCGCAGCAGCACCCCGTCTCCGTACGGCCGGGGCTCCTTCACCAGCAAGGCCTCGGCTTCCGCGACGCGCGCATGCGCGATCAGGAAGTCCACGTAGTCGAGCGTCAGGTAGCTGTCGCGCCCGAGGCCGAGCGCCCGCCGATAGGCCGCATCGGCCGCCGCGGGGTCCCCGGCGCGTTCCTCGAGTTCCGCGAGCGTCGTCGTCAGCCATTGCTGCACGCCTTCGCGAGCGGGGCCTCGCAGATCGGGCAGCACCATCAGGCGCGTCACGATCTCGCGACCCTGGTCGACCTGCCCGCGCAGCGCCATGTTCTCCGCCAAGCATGCGGCCTGGTAGAGCCGCAGCGAGACCTCGCGACAGCGCGCGTCGGACTCGGCATAGCGGCCCTGCACGCGCGCGATGGTCGCGAGCGTGAGCGTGGCCTGCGGATTGCCGGGCTCACGGGCGAGCACTGCTTCGAGCATGTGTCGCGATCCGTCGAAGTCGTGCTGATACTGAGCCAGGGTGGCCGCCAGGATCGCGATCGCCGGCGGTGCCTGCGCATCGTGCTGCCACGGCGCGATCGCCGCGAGCGCATAGCCCGCGTAGCGCGGGTCTCCCCGATCGCGCGCTTCGTCGAGCAGGGCCTGCGCCCGCCGTGCCGCGCCGACGGGATCCGCGCGCGCCGCGGCCGTCGCATCGGCGCTCGAACGTCCTGCGACGTCGCGCAACAGGCGCGGCATGCCGATCAGGCGCGCGGGCAGGTGTTCGACGACCTCGCCGTCGCTCGCCGGGACGACCGGAGCCGCGAGGACGGATGCGATCCACAACGCCGCGAGAACGCCGACGACGACGCGACCGGGCGACGGCGAGCATCGAAGGAAAAGGGGTGTCTGCATGGGCTTCACAACGAAACCGGCGCCCGGCCAAGAGGCCGGGCGCAGCTGTATCAAGCTTGATGCGTCAGTGTATGGCGGACCGACTCGAGACTAAGATGGACGTGTCGAAGGCGCCGGTGTCGTCGGTCGGCGCGACGAAGGCCGACACGTCGAGCGGATCGGTATTCTCCGGGTTCGTGACGACGACCGTCTTCAGGAACGCGATGAATCCCGCCGAATTCGCCGACGCCGAAGCCGGCGGCGTGTTCGTCGCGGCCACCGGCGGCGGCGGGCCGCCGTCGTCGCTGCCGCCGCCGCAGGCGGCGAGCGCCGCGATCATCGAAAGACCGACGATCGCCAAGCCGACGCGACGCGGCGTCCAGGACTGCTTGATGCTTGAAGGCATGGTCATGCTCCTATGCGGCGCGATCAGGGCGCACCGGTCAGCGGCGTGTTGACGTACGGGAACGCGTTCAGGAACATGTTCGCGTTCTGCGGGACGCCGTCGGTGAGAGCCGCCGCGCCTGCAGGTGCATCGCTCGGACGGCAACCGACGCCGAGCGCGTCGCCGGTACCGGTCGCCACGCACAACGCACCCATCGCGACGCGCAACGTCACGTCGACGACGTCGTCGCCCGGACGGCGTCCGTTCGGGAAGCCCGCCGCGTCGCCGCCGAGCACGCCGAGCGTGTTCTGTGCGGTCATCGCGGTCACCGCGGTGCTGGTGTTCAGACGCAGCATCTCGGACGGCGTGCCGCCCGCGACCTTGTTGACGCCCTGGATGCCGGTCAGGAAGGCGGCGACCAGGTCGGTCCGCGGGAAGTTGGTCGGTGCGGGAGCCGTCGGGAAGAGCGTCTGGATCAGCGCCGGGAAGGTCGGGTTGGTCACGTAGTCGCTGAACTGCGTGTCGGCGCTCGGCCTCGAGCTGTTGAACTTGTCCTTGTCCTTCAGGCCGATGACGACTTCGTTGACGAGCGGCATGCCCAGACGCGAGACCTGGACCCAGGCACCGCCCTGCTTCGGGACGTTGCTGTAGCCCGACGCGGGATTGCCCGACAGCAGGCGACCCTGGCGCATGCTGGCCGTGGTCCATCCGCCGATGATCGGGCTCGTCCCCACGATGCAGGACGTCGGCAGTTCCATCACGAGCGACGTCACGTTCTTCTGTGCGAGGTAGTCGCGGTTGGTCTGCGTGGTGGCGAGCGGATTGAGGTTGATCAGGTCGAACACCTGGCCGAGCGCGAGCGCGAACGGATCCTTGCGCTGTCCGACGAACACGCGACCCGGCGTCGTACAACCGGGGAGGGGGATGTTGATGCCGTACATGTGCGCGGCCGCGTAGGTCGCATAGGCGCCGGCGCCGCCGAAGGTCTTGTCGCCGATGTTGTCGGCCGGCTTCTCGAAGGTGGAGGTGCCGTCGGCCGAGTTGGTGACCGCGATCCGCGTGCCGGTGCGTCGATCACCGGTCACCATCGTGATGTTGTAGGTCTCGCGCACGTTCAGCAACGCGGGATTCTGCCCGCCGATCACGCCGGCCTGCACCAGCGGGATCGACACGTTCTTGCCCGCGATCGGCAGCGTGATGTCCTTCAGCGTGTTCTGGAAGCGGAACTGGAAGGTGATGTCCTCGGTGGCGTGGCCGTCCCGGGCGAGATGGATCTCGTAGAGCGCGTCCTGATCCATCGTGTAGTAGTTCGGTCCGTCGCCGGGGTTCTGCAGCGGCTGGTAGTCGGCGATCACGGTGGTGAACGCGGAACGATTCGGCTCGTAGCTGCGGAACAGGTAGAAGTCGGTCCCGTCGACCTTCGGAGACGTCGTGATGAACGGCGCTTCGCGATGGCTCGATGCCTGGGCGGTCGGCAAGGTGATCACCGATGCGGCCAGCGCGGCTGCCATGACGGCGAGCGGACGCTTCGCATGGCGAAGGGAAACGGATGCTTTCACTGTGTATCTCCTGAGGGGATGAAACGGACTTCCTGTGACGACTTCGGCCCGGTGCCTGCGGAACTTCCGCGGCATCGTCGGCTGCGGGTGTTACGAGCCCGGCGAAAGAACGGTTTCAGGAATGATGGAAATCGTCGTTGAAGGTCGAATGTCCGGACGAAGTCGCCGGATCGCCGCCCTTCACGAATCGCGTTGACGATCCGAAACCGGACTGCTATCGTTTGGTGAACGATCGTTCACCACGCCACTTTCCGGCCCCGCCGGTGCTTCCGGCCTTCCTCTGGCGCATCCCATGCCCCGACCGCGTTCGAATCTTTCCGGCCACCTCGGAGCCCTGCAAGACTACTTCGTCTTAAACGGGGTCATCCCTTCACTGACAGAACTGGGCAAGCTGTGGGGCATCGCCGGCCGCGCGTGGACCCATCGCATCGTCGCCCGACTCAAGGAAGAAGGCTTTCTCGAGGAGACGGCCGGCAAGCGACTCAAGCCGGGCACGCGCTTCTTCGAACGCACGGTCGCCGACACGGTACGCGCCGGGATGCCGCAACCGGCCAACGACAGCCCGCGCGATGCATGGGCCATCGATCGCTATCTCGTCGACAAGCCGTCCGAGACCGAACTCTTCCAGGTGCGCGGCGACTCGATGATCGAAGCCGGCATCCACGAAGGCGACTTCGTCGTCATCGAGAAGACGCGCTCGGCCATGCCCGGCGACATCGTGCTCGCGTTCGTCGACGGCGAGTTCACGCTGAAGACGCTGGCGCGCGACAAGAAGGGCTTCTATCTCGAGGCGGCCAACGCCGCCTATGCCCCCATCCGGCCCGCACAGGACCTCGAGATCCACGGCGTCATGGTCGGCCTGTTCCGCAAGACCGTGTCGCCGCGCGTCGGCCACACGCGTCCACGACGCTGATCCCATGCGCCCTTCCCTCGTCGATCGCCTGCATTCGTCCGCCTCCATGGCTTCCCTGCCGCTCTTCTCCTCGTCGTTCATGCCGCCCGGGCCCGCGTCGTTCGCGCCGTCCCGGCCCGCGGACCCGCCGCCCGAGTCCCCGCCTCTCGTCGCGCTCCCCGTCACGCTCCCCGTGGCACCCGCCGCTGTCGCACCCACTGCGGTCGTGCCAACCCCATCGTCCCCGATCGACCGCACCGAGGCGGCTCTCCGCGAAGCCGGTCTGGCCGGACGCTTCTGGCGCGGCAACGCGCTGTCCGCATCGCCGCTGCCGTCCGTACCCAGCGGCTTTCGCGCACTGGACGAACAGTTGCCCGGCGGGGGCTGGCCCTCGCACTGCCTGACCGAACTGCTGCTCTCGCATCACGGCATCGGCGAGATCCGTTTCCTCGCGTCCACGTTGTCGTCGTTGACGCAGGCCGGCCGCGAGATCGTCCTGCTGGCGCCGCCGCACATCCCGGATCCCACCGGCTGGGCCCAGCTCGGCATCGACATGCGGCACGTGCTGATCGTCCGCACGCCGCGTCCGGCCGATCGGCTGTGGGCGCTCGAAGAGAGCCTGAGGAGTTCGGCGTTCGGCGCGCTCGTCGCATGGCTGCCCGAAGACCGCACGCTGGCGCGTCACGACGCGTTGCGTCGTCTGCAGTCGGCGGCATCGTCGGCCAACGGCCTCTCGTTCCTGATGCGGCCCGCCGCGGCCCAGTACCACGCGTCGCCGGCTCCCTTGCGCATGACGCTCGCCATCGGTCAGCCCGACGGCGACCGCCGAACGTTGTCGGTCCGCCTGCTCAAGCGTCGGGGACCGGTCCTCGCGAAGCCCTTGAACCTGATGCTTCCCGAGGTCCATCGAGGCATGAAGGCCTTCACCCGTAATGCGAGACCTTCCCTCCCGCACACCGCATCGCACATCGCGGGTGCGACACCCGCTACCCTCATGGACACGCATGCTCTGGCTGGCTCTCCACTGTCCCACGCTGCCGCTTGATTGCATCCTGCGACGCTGGCCCGAGGGACTCGACCCCGCACTTGCGGTCACCGATCTCGACGGCAGTCGTCGGCTGATCAGGGTCGCCACGGCGAAGGCCCAGACCTCTGGCGTGGTCGCGGGTCAGAGCGTGGCCACCGCACTCGCCCTGCTGCCCGACCTGATCCTGATCGCCCGCAAGGTCGAGGACGAGCGCATTGCAGTGACCGAAGCCGCGCTCGCCGCATTGCGCTTCACGCCCCTCGTTTCGCTGCGCGCGTCGGGGCTGGTGATGGAAATCTCCGCCAGCCTGCGACTCTTCGGTGGTCGTCGCCTGTTGAAGCACAGCCTCGCCGAAGCGATGCGCGTGCAGGGCCTCTCCATCGCCTCGGCCCAAGGACCCACGCCGCACGGTGCGTGGCTGCTTGCGCTGGAGCATGCGCGGCGTCGCGCGAAGGCGGAAATGCTGCGGGCCCGAGACCCGTCGCGGGTCGCCCCGGTCTCGCGGCCCGGCCAGGACTTCGCGACCGCGCTCGACGCGTTGCCCATCGGTCACCTCGAATCCGTCCAGTCTTCGCTCGGGCGCCTCGAAGGCATCGGCATCCGGACCTTCGCCGACCTGCGTCGACTGCCGGTCAAGGGGCTCGCGCGTCGTTTCGGGCCCGCGCTGATCGACGAGCTCGCTCGCGCCTCCGGGGACAGGCCCGATCCCCAGACCCTGTTCGAGGCGCCGTCGCGCTTCGACACGCGCATCGAGCTGATGGCGCGCGTCGAGAGCGCCGAGGCGCTGGTGTTCGCGAGCCGACGGCTGCTCGAGCAGATGACCGGCTGGCTCGCCGCGCGACGCGCGGCGGTACGAAGCTTCACGCTGGTCCTGCATCACGATCGCTGGACCCGCGATGCCATTCCGCCCACCCCCGTCGAGATCGTGCTGGCCACGCCCGGCAACGACCTGACCCGGCTCGCGACGCTGGTCCGCGAACACCTGTCGCGTCTCGAACTGCCGGCACCGGTCCTCGAGCTGTCGCTCGAGGCGCCGGCCATCGTGGAGGAATGCGAGGCGCACGGCTCGCTCTTCCCGGAGCGCGAGCGCGCGACCGAAACGCTCGCGCGCCTGCTCGAGAAGCTCACGGCGCGACTCGGACGCGAGGCCACGACGCGTCTCGAACGCGTGGCCGACCATCGACCCGAGCGCGCCTGGCGCGAGGTCGGCGGCGACCTGCTCGAGGAGCGCGTCGCGGTGGCATCGGCGCGAAGCTCGCGAACCACCGCGGCAACCACCATCCGACCCGCATCGAACACGATCGATGGCGGGCAGCCGGGGCGTTCGTGCGGCCCGCGCCCGGTCTGGCAACTGCCCGAGCCGCAGCCGCTCGAGGTCCGCGCCGAGCGACCGGTCTACGAGGCGTCGCCGCTCGATCTCGTGGCCGGACCGGAACGGATCGAGACCGGCTGGTGGGACGACGCTCCAGCCACCCGCGACTACTTCATCGGCGAAAATGCCGAGGGCCGGCTCGTCTGGATCTACAAGGAACGCCTGCCCGCCCCGGGCAAGCCCCTCTGGTACCTGCAGGGTCTGTTCGGTTGAACCCCTCTCCTTTCGACCCTCATGCGCCTCGCCTTCGTCGATCTCGAGACCACCGGCGGTTCGCCGATCGAGGACCGCATCACCGAGGTCGGCATCATCGAGGTCGATCTCGACGAGCCCGCCCGACCGGTGCGCGAGTGGTCGGCGCTGGTCAATCCCGACGCGCCGATCCCGCCTTTCATCGAGACGCTCACCGGCATCACCAACGCGATGGTCGCCGACGCGCCGCGCTTCGAGGAGCTCGCCGACGACATCCTCGCGCGCCTCGACGGCCGCCTCTTCATCGCGCACAACGCGCGCTTCGACCACGGCTTCCTCAAGAACGCGTTCCGTCGCCTGGACCGGCCCTTCCGGCCGCCGGTGCTGTGCACGGTGCGGCTGTCGCGCAAGCTCTACCCTGGCTATGCGCGGCACAACCTCGACACGCTGATCGAGCGGCATCGGCTCGTGGTCGACATGCGTCATCGCGCGCTCGGCGATGCCCGCCTGTTGTGGCAACTCTGGCAGCGCTTCCACGACGCGTTGCCGGCCGACCGGATCGTCACGGCCATCGACCAGCTCACCGCGCGACCCAGCCTGCCGCGCCATCTCGACCCCGACGTGCTCGACACGCTGCCGAAGACGGCGGGCGTCTATCTCTTCCACGGCGAACCCACCGACGAAGAGAAGACGCGATGCGTCGAGGAGCCGCGTCCGCTCTACGTCGGCAAGGCGAAGAACCTGCGCCAGCGGGTGATGGCGCACTTCACCGGCGACCATCTGTCGGTGCGCGAGATGGAGATCTCGCAGCAGATGACGCGACTCGAATGGATCGAGACCGGCGGCGGCACGCAGCACGACCTCGGCGCGTTGCTGACCGAGGCCACGCTGGTCAAGCGGCGCATGCCGGCCTACAACCGGCAGCTGCGCCGGAGCGAGGACGTGTGCGCGTGGCGACTCGTCGTCGACCGGGCTCGCGGACGATGGAAGCTCGCGCTCGCGCGGCCCGACGACCTCTTCTTCGCCCAGGACCCCGACCTGCACGGACCGTTCGCCACGCCGCGCCAGGCCGGTGTCGCGCTGCGCGCCATCGCCGATGCGCACGGCCTCTGTCCGGCGCTGCTCAAGCTCGACAAGGCCCATCCCGGCAAGCCGTGCTTCTCGCACCAGGTCAGGCGCTGCCGAGGCGCTTGCATCGGGCTCGAGACCGTGGCCGAGCACACGGAGCGACTGAAGCAGGCGCTGGCCTCGACGGCCATCGTGCCGTGGCCGTTCGACGGCGCGATCGCATTTCGCGAAGGCCGCAGCTTCCATGTCGTGGACGGCTGGGCCTATCTCGGCATGGCCGACTCGATCGGCGCGGCGCGGCGCCTGTCCATCACCACCCCCCTCTTCGATCAAGACGTCTACCGCCTGCTGGTCCGACGCATCGACACGATGGAGGTCGTGCGGCTGACGTGAGGGCTGCATTGGCGGCAAGGGTCGACGAACTCGAACTCGCGCGGGTACTAGACCGGCGCGAGCCGGGTCTTGAC
>CALMOR010000158.1:39365-47474 GCA_937872165.1 uncultured Burkholderiales bacterium
GCACGGCGGCGAGAGGTCGACCGGCAGCGCGGCGATCAGCGGGAGAGCAGCGTGGCGGCGTCGACGAGCACGGCGAACCGCCATTCACCGCGCCATCGATCTCGCCCGGCGAGTCGATCCGCATCGACGCAGGTCGTCGCGACGCCGATACGTGCCGGAAAGACCAGTGCCCGACGGGCCGGTGCGGCGAACGTCCGCATCGTCCGCGGTCCGCCCCACCTCCTCCCCGATGCGGTCCCCGCTCGTCACGCATCGACGTGGACACGGACAGCGACCGGACCGAGCGGCGTCGGCTCGCACCGATCTCTCACGCGAGGTCGACTCGCGTGCGTCGCCTCCATCCGCTATCGACGAAGCGGGCTCGCTCGCGTTCGTCCTTCGAGGCGGTCCCGCCGGAAACCCGGCCGGCAGCGGCGCGCCCGTCGTGCGAGCCGCAGCAGCACCGGTGGCCGGATCCCCGCCCGAGCTTCGACGAACGAGGTCCCACTCCCGATCGCTCGCGTGCTCTTGCCTGCCAGCACGCGGTGTCTCGACCCAGCGACCGAAGACGATTCGCGACACTGGTCCATACGTCCACCGCATGAAACCTTCCTGAGAGACGGGGCCACGAGGCCTCGTCTCTCGACCGGGCCCACGAACGATCCGAACTGAAACGACGATGGCGCTGCCCCGCTACGCAGAACTGCATTGCCTCTCCAACTTCAGCTTCCTCGTGGGCGCGTCGCATCCCGAGGAGCTGGTGGCGCGAGCCGTCGAGCTCGGCTATGCCGGCCTCGCGATCACCGACGAGTGCTCGCTGGCCGGCGTCGTCCGCGCGCACGCGGAGGCGAAGGAGCACGACCTCAAGCTCGTCATCGGCAGCAGCTTCGTCCTCGATTGCGGGCTGCAGCTCGTGCTGCTGGCGACGAATCGCAACGGCTACGGCAACCTCTCGGAGCTGATCACGCTCGGCCGCATGCGCTGCGGCAAGGGCAGGTACCGGCTGACGCGGGCGGACCTCGACGGCAGCCCCCAACCCCCGCACACGATCCCCGAGGCCGCGGGCTCCATCGACCACCTTGGCGGCATGCCCGACTGCCTTGCATTGTGGATCCCTCCGCGCGATGTCGACGACCCACGGCTCGACGACGAGGCGCGCTGGATCGCAGCCACCTTCACGCCGCGGGCCCGGCCGGCCGAAGCCGGGGAGACCTTCGTCGCAGGTCGTGCATGGATCGCCTTGCAGCGCACGCACCGCATGGACGACAAGCTCGTCCAGAAGCGACTGATCGCGCTCGGCGAGAGGGTGGGACTCTCGTGTGTCGCGACCGGCGACGTCCACATGCACGTGCGTTCGCGAAAGCCCCTGCAGGACGCGCTGACCGCCATCCGTCTCGGCCGGTCGGTGGCCGACTGCGGCGACGCGCTCGCGCCCAATGCCGAGCGGCATCTGCGCTCGCGCAAGCGCCTCGGCGATCTCTTCGCCGATCGGCTGCTCGAAGAGAGCGTCGTCATCGCGGACCAGTGCACGTTCTCGTTGAAGGAGCTCGGATATCAGTACCCGAAGGAGATCGTGCCGGACGGCGAGACGCAGACCAGCTGGCTCCGCAAGTTGACCGAGGATGGACTCGTCGCGCGTTTCCCGGGCGGCGTCATCGACAAGGTCAGGAAGCAGATCGAGCACGAGCTCGCGCTGATCGCGGACCTGCGCTACGAGGCCTTCTTCCTGACGGTCCACGACATCGTCCGTTACGCGCGCAGCGTCGGCATCCTGTGCCAGGGTCGCGGATCGGCCGCCAACTCGGCCGTGTGCTTCTGCCTCGGCATCACCGAGGTCAACCCGGCGCTGCAGGACATGCTGTTCGAACGCTTCCTCACCAAGGAACGGAACGAGCCGCCCGACATCGACGTCGACTTCGAGCACCAGCGCCGCGAGGAGGTCATCCAGTACATCTACGACAAGTACGGCCGGCATCGCACCGCGCTGGCCGCGACCGTCATCGCGTACCGCACGCGTTCGGCGATCCGTGACGTGGGCAAGGCGCTCGGCCTCGACGGCCAACGCGTCGATCGGCTGTCGGCCTCGCATGCAGGGTGGGACGGCAGCGCAGACCATCGCGACCGGCTGGAGGAGAACGGTTTCGATCCCGACAGCCCGGTCGTGCAGAAGCTGCTCGAACTGACCGGCACGTTGCGCAGCTTTCCACGGCATCTGTCGCAGCATGTCGGCGGATTCGTCATCAGCGCCGACAAGCTGTCGCGCATGGTGCCGATCGAGAACGCCGCCATGCAGAAGCCGTCGGACTGGGACGACGAGGCGGGACGGCGCGCGCTCTACGCGCCGTCCGACGAGGACGACACGGCAGAAGCCCGGCCGAAGCGCCGCGTTCCCGATGCCGGCACGGCGCTGTTCCCGACCTTCCGCTCGGTGATCCAGTGGGACAAGGACGACCTCGAGGAACTGGGGCTGTTGAAGGTCGACGTGCTCGCGCTGGGCATGCTGTCGGCGGTGCGGCGCTCGCTCGACCTGATCGGGCGGCGGCGCGGTCGCGGCCCGGACGAGCCGCTCCGCATGACCGACATCCCGCAGGACGACGAGAAGGTCTACGACATGATCTGCGAGGCCGACACCGTCGGCGTGTTCCAGATCGAGAGCCGCGCGCAGATGAGCATGCTGCCGCGGCTGCGACCTCGGAAGTATTACGACCTGGTGGTCGAGGTGGCGATCGTGCGGCCTGGACCCATCCAGGGCGGCATGGTGCATCCGTATCTGAAAGCGCGCGAGGCAGAGCGGCGCAACGAGACCATCACGTACATCAAGCCCGCTGTCGAGGAGGCGCTGAAGCGCACGCTCGGTGTGCCGATCTTCCAGGAACAGGTGATGCAGTTGATGATGCTGGCCGCGAACTTCAGCGCCGGCGAAGCCGACAAGCTGCGGCGTGCGATGGCGGCGTGGAAGCGCAAGGGCGGCCTCGGTCCCTTCCACGATCGCATCGTCGAAGGCATGGTGCAGAACGACTATCCGCGCCCTTATGCCGAACAGATCTTCAAGCAGATCGAAGGCTTCGGAGAATACGGTTTCCCGGAGAGCCATGCGGCGAGCTTCGCGTTCCTGGTCTACGTGTCGTGCTGGATCAAGTACCACGAGCCGGCCGCCTTTCTGGCGGCCATGCTCAACAGCCAGCCCCTCGGTTTCTATTCGGCGTCGCAGCTCATCCAGGATGCGAAGCGGCACGAGATCGAAGTACGGCCCATCGACGTGACGATCAGCGATTGGGACGCGACGCTCGAAGAGAAGGAAGCGCGCTACTGCTTCGAGGCGCGCTCCAGGGAGCAGCGAGGAAGCGACGTGAAACGCCGGCAACCCGCGGTGCGCCTCGGCCTGAACAGCATCAAGTCGTTCAACTTGAAGGCCGCGACTCGTCTCGTCGCCGCGCGGGCGCAAAAGCCGTTCGACAGCGTGGAAGATCTGGGGCGCCGCGCTGCGCTGACGACGCTGGAACTCGACGCCCTCGCCGCCGCCGATGCGCTGAGCACGCTATCGGGCCACCGACGCCAAGCCCGCTGGCAAGCCGCATCGCACCGTTTCGAGCGAGACCTGATGAACGAAGCGACGATCGAAGAAAAGACGCTGGCCTTACCGCTGGCGACGGAAGGTCGAGAGATCGTCGACGACTATGCGAGCACGGGATTCACGCTGCGCCGGCACCCGTTGGCGTTATTGCGGCCGCAGTTGAAGGAGATGAAGCTTTCCAGTGCGGAGGATCTGAGCGCGATAAAGAATGGCAAGTACGTCAGAACCACTGGAATCGTAACCTTACGGCAACGACCCGGAACGGCAAAAGGTACTATTTTTGTATCACTCGAAGACGAGACCGGAATAATTAACGTTATCGTCTGGAAAAAGGTAATTGACCTGCATAGACAGACGTTACTAAGATCCTGTCTATTGAGAGTTTACGGTAACTGGCAACGAAGCGGCAACGTAATAAGTCTCGTTGCTGAAGAGCTATTCGACGATAGTCATATGATAAAGAGACTTCAGCTATGCAGCCGAGATTTTCATTAATTTCAAGTTCTTAGAATACAGCAGGTAGACCCGTTAATCATAGCTTATCTTGGGACTCCTTCCGTAATCCATTAGTGCCTGGGCCGGGAGCAGACACAACAAAGGCATGGCAAGCGCCACTATTTCCGCCCTCCTCGTAGCCCCAAGCTTGGCGCCTGTCCGCTGCACCTGTGTCTTCACAGTTGAATCCGACACCCCACGGAGCCTAGCAATTTCCTTGTTCGATAGCCCCTGTGCTAAAAGCTCGATAATATGCAACTCTGTTGGTGTAAGAGTTAAAGTCGGATGACTAAATGTATGCCGTGACTTAGCCATCATCCTGCTATTAATGGTCGTTATTACTACGTTGGCCATCGCATTTATTAAGTTAGCCACAAGCCTCGCAGATTCTTGCGAGTCTCCGTCTAAAGGGTTAGCAATTTGGAAAAATACGAAGCGTCGCAAAGAATGATCAAGAACCCCATGAACTATCATCTGTCTCATCCCGTAACCTAGCAACACCTGCCGCCACAATCGGTGACCACCTCTATCATCTAAGCCCTCCACGTCTACATAACGTAGTCGCTCGCTTTTAAACCAGCCAAACATTAAAGGATCATCAAGCGCTCCAGAATGAGTTTTTAAGTCTTCCACTAAGTTAAGTGGGAAATCTACTTCCAAACGATGCGTTGGAACGCTTCCAACACCATGTAGTGTTCCAACCGTAGCTAGGAGTGACGAGTGAGGAAGCACCTGACGAAGCTCCGTACGTACCCATCGCTTAAAATCCCTGGACGTTTGAACCGCCTCGAGTGTCAATAAAAGATGTTCATACGACTTTTGCATATTTTAGCCCTTTTCTTAGATCTTGAGTATAGAAGCAAAAGCCAGTTCAGCCATGTCAAGTACGTCCAGTGTCGATGTAATAATTTCTCTTATTTCGCACGCCGCAATTCGTATCCCGTATTTCCAAATTACCAACATTCCCACACTCTGATAGCTCCACAAGCGCTTTCACTACAACAGGGTCAAACTGAACCCCCTGCATCGTAATTATTTGCCGGACAGCATCCCGCCTTGACCATCCAGCACTTCCCCGAGTAGGCAAGACTAAGTCCACATAAGAATCAGCCACATGGCATATACGAGCTTCTAGCGGAATCTCATTTCCACAAAGAGAGTGGGGGTAGCCGCACCCGTTCCAAAACTCGTGATGATGCGCCGCTACGCTCGCGGCGATTTGGAACACTGGATCCGTCGAGACGCTAAGGAGCTGAGAACCAGCCAAGGTATGCTGGCAAATTAGTGAATAATCGTCCATAGGTTGAGCTTTAGTAAAATAACTGTCTTCTCTAGCTCCTACTATTTTCCCTATGTCATGTAATCGACATGCCATCTCGATTAAGACAGAGCGCTCCCGCGGCAGTCCGAGTTGCATTGCAATTAAACCTGACAACTCGCCCACCCGAAAGCAATGCAGTCCTGTTTCCTCAATGCAATAATCCGACGCAATTGCCCAGTCTTCGGCCACATCAAAGTCCTTCGTGCGCAATCTTTGCTCTAGCCGACGACGCCCTGCGACCGAAAAGCTATATTGCAACTGATGAACTTGCTCATTATCACTGACGGATCGCTTAGACGTTCCCTCTAGCCTCACTACATTAGACATGACTTTAATAAGAGAGGGAATGTCATAATGTAGGCCCACGATCTTCTGTTCGTGTCTATTAGCCGCGCAGCTACGAATCCGATCAAAAAACTGGTGGTGCTTAGCATTAATAATGTGACATTTTAGGTCGCGGACTAATTTTAGCCCCGTCTCCCTGCCCTTTGTTGTTTTATCTGATCTATATAACTCGACTAGAGTTTTTAACAAATCTTCTCTATGTAACGGAAAATCATGTGATCTTTCAAGCAAAGCTAACAGTGCTAACTGCGAGTCTTTTATCCCCGATATATCATTTACCGAAAGTCGTAGTCTTGCTAATGCGCAGCTTAAAATGACATCTGTTCGAAAATTTTGTTTTTCCTCTGTAGACCTCACTGCCGACAAGATAATCGCATGAGCCTCGTCAACTTTTCCTTCACGCAGAAGACATAATGCATGTTGCGTCTCCACATAGGCTCGCCAATAGGCCTCGATATGCCCCGCCGTTGATAACTTTGAGATTGCAATATCATTAAATTTACTGGCAAGCCTCTCGTCGTCGAAGTGTCTTGCAAGTTGTAGCCCATTAATGGCGTTTTGGAGGTGCAGATAGTCTAGCTCCTTAGTTCCTTCTGGATATGTCATTAACTGCTTTGAAAGAACGAGTGCCTCTTGAAAGAGGCCCATCGCATGTAACATTTGCACCATGTTGCACAGAATGGCGAACTCACCGAGTTCGTTATTTAATATTCTGGCAATTTCTAATGCTTTTTCTAGATGAAAAGACGACTGTTCGAATCGGGATATTCTTGCAAAGGCCGCCGCATTGATGTTATGAGCTTTTCTCAGAAGGTCTAAATCTGAGAGTTCGAGGGCAGCGTTGAGGCCGATCTGTGCTACTTGCGAAGAGCGAATCGCATCGCCCACGTTATCAAAATAGCGACTGCATTCTAGCAACAAAAATGTTCGTTCAACATCTAGGTTGTCACCTGTCTGCGCTATATATTCCTCTACTACAACTCTATCTTGCTGCTTTCCGCCGTGGAGTATCGCTTTGATTTGTGCACCTGAGATAGGTCGCGTGGAACTTTCAATTTCCTTAGTAGCCAATGCTGACGTTGCGATGTGGGCTGAGGTGGTTTCCTCGCTCACTTCGTTGCGGGACTGTTTAGTTCGGCCTATCTGCGTTCGCATACACCGCTCCAAACCTGAGTTGTTGGTGCCCGAGGCCGGACTCGAACCGGCATGATCTTTCGACCGAGGGATTTTCGTACCACTTCGGCTTTCGCCGCCGTCCCCCGAATGGGTGAACGTTCGTGGTCTGGAGCACGCCTTCACCTTGGCTGTTGCTGCTTCGCTGTAGGTGCCCGCCGTCTGCTCTCTACGCCTTCCCTCGGGATGTATCCGACGGGCTTGGTTCGGTGTCAGCTCGATCGGCAATCGCGCTGATCAGGGCCTTCGCCGACTTTGACGGGTGTCACCCCGGGCGTTTCCCCCCGAGGGCTCAATTCAATAAGTCCCTTGTGTCTACCAATTCCACCACTCGGGCCGGACGGTACCCTCCTCTTGACGACGCACTGGTGTTGTCTAGGCTCCCGACGCGATCTCGTTCGGAATTCCATGAGCCTCGCATCCGAGGCGACGCAGACATTCTACGCAGCACGCATCGCGCTTCACTCGTCGGCGCGAACACTTTTTTCCGGTTGCACGGGCTCTTTCGGCATTCTCGGATCCCGCGTGCTTCGGGAATCGTTGCGATCGAACGCGACGATATCCTGAATCATTGGCCGCAATCGCACGAACCCGCGCGCCTCATCGGATCCTTGATCGGCAATGGGCCGGGTCTTCCATCTGCTGTGAAAGGCACAGGACGGCCGGTATCTTCCGGGTCCAGCGCCGGCGATAGGCGACGAATGGCGGCTTGCGGTCGCCGCGTGCGCGACGCCGCGCCGTCTTTCGTTTCTCGATTCGTGGTTTCGATCTGTCGGCCAACCGGCTCGCTGATACCGTCGACCGGAGTCGCCGCCTGTCGGCGCCGAAGCCCCCAAAGCGTTCGTCGCGAGGCGCTATTGCGACGATGGAGGCGGGGGTCGGAATCGAACCGGCCTAGACGGATTTGCAATCCGCTGCATAACCTCTCTGCCACCCCGCCCTGCAGACGCGTCCATTGCGGACCGCGCATCGGCGGATCGGGCGATCCGCCACGGCATCGGACGCATCTTCGATCCACCACAAACGAAAAGGGAAGCCGCGCTGGCTTCCCTGTCTGGCCGTGCTGCCGTCGAATGGAGCGGGAAACGAGACTCGAACTCGCGACCTCAACCTTGGCAAGGTTGCGCTCTACCAACTGAGCTATTCCCGCGTGCAATGCAAGCGCTAAATTATAGCGGCCGGCCGACGACTGTCAACCGACGGCGCGACCGCGAACACGCGA
>CALMOR010000159.1:0-17614 GCA_937872165.1 uncultured Burkholderiales bacterium
GTCAACAAGCGTCTCCCGCTGCTGCTTCGGTGGCTCGCGGAAACGCAGCCCGACGTCGTGGCGCTGCAGGAGATCAAGTCGACCGCGGAAGCGTTTCCGGTCGACGCGATCGAGGCAGCCGGGTATCGCTCGCTGGTCGCCGGAGAACGGACCTGGAACGGTGTCGCGCTGCTGTCGCGAAGCGGGAAGATCGTCGCCGTGCGAGGGTCTCTGCCCGGCGAGGCGGCGGGTTCGCAGGCCCGTTATCTCGAGGCGGCGATCGACGGCATCCTGTTCGCCGCGCTGTACGCGCCGAACGGCAATCCGGTCACGAGTCCCAAGTTCGCGTACAAGAACGCGTGGTTCGAGTGCCTGATCGATCACGCCGCCGGCCTGTGGCGCTCCGGCCACCCGGTCGTCCTGCTCGGCGACTACAACGTCGTCCCCACCGCCGCGGACATCTACCCGACGACGTCGTATCGCGACAACGCGCTGCTGCACCCCGAGGTGCGTGACGCCTATCGACGACTGCTCGATCAGGGCTGGACCGACGCGCTGCGGGCGCTGCATCCGGACGAAGCGGTCTACACGTTCTGGGACTACCTGCGCAATCGATGGCCGCGAGACGCCGGCCTGCGCATCGACCACGTGTTGCTCAGCGCGGTGGTGGCGAAGCGTCTGCGGGAGGCCGAGGTCGACCGCCACGTTCGCGGATGGGAGGGCGCGAGCGATCACGCGCCGGTGCGGATCCGGCTGACGAAGCGATGAGCATCGACGTCGAGGAAAGGCGACTGCCGGTCGGCGCCGGCGAAGTGGCGGCGCTGTCGATGCGGCCGTCCGATGCCCGTGCCGCCTTCGTGTTCGCCCACGGCGCCGGTGCGGGGATGCGCCACGTCTTCATGGAGCGCTTCGCGAACGGGCTGGCGGAGCGCGGCATCGCGACGCTGCGCTATCAGTTCCCGTACATGGAGCGCGGCTCCGCGCGTGTCGATCGGCCGCGGATCGCGCACGAGACCGTGCGCGCGGCGTGCGCGACGGCCGCCCGCCTGTTCGAGCATCTGCCGCTGTTCGCGGGCGGCAAGTCGTTCGGCGGTCGCATGACGTCGCAGGCGCAGGCGCTCGATCCGTTGCCTGGCGTCGCGGGCCTGGTCTTCGTCGGCTTCCCGCTGCACCCCGCCGGCAAGCCGTCGATCGCGCGTGCGGCGCATCTCGACGACGTGGCGATCCCGATGCTGTTCCTGCAAGGCACGCGCGACGAGCTCGCGGAGCTCGCGCTGGTGCAGGAAGTCGTCGTGTCGCTGGATCGGCGGGCGCGGCTCGTCCTCCTCGACGATGCGGACCACGCGTTCCATGTCCGGCGCAGGAGCGGGCGCGACGACGAAGGCACGCTGGGCGAGATGCTCGACGCGGTCGAGACCTGGATCGGCACGTCGATCCGTTGAAGGAACCGGGCCCGAGGCGGGGCTCTCGCGGACCCGTGCGGCGTCGGCAGCCCGGTGAGGACCTTCCCCCATCGAGGCGAACACGAGGATCGATCCCCGTAGCGGCGCCTTCGTCGAGGTGAGGAGGAGCGACGGAGAATGCTTCGCGATCCCCACATCGGGCTATCTCATCAGATAGCTCTTACGATATTACTTACGATTCGGAACTACCCATTTTCCGGTCGAAGCACCAAGGAAAAAGGGCCCGCCGATTTCTCGGCGGGCCCTTCGTGTCTGCTGGTGCGCCCGGAGCGATTCGAACGCCCGACCCCTTGGTTCGTAGCCAAGTACTCTATCCAACTGAGCTACGGGCGCAGCGGCGCGGATACTACCACGCGTCGCCGGCGGCTTGCTACCATCGCCGGCCCTCCGGCCAGCCGCACCGCACCCGTCGTTCCGTCACGGACAATCCATGAAGACCCGCGCCGCCATCCTCGACCGCATGGGCGTCGAGCCGCCTTACGAGACGAGCCGGCCGTTGTCCATCCGCGAGGTCGAGCTCGACCCGCCGGGGCCCGGCGAGGTGCTGATCCGGGTCGCGGCCGCGGGGCTCTGCCACTCGGACCTGTCGGTCATCAACGGCGATCGTCCGCGCCCGATGCCGATGGCCCTCGGTCACGAAGCGTCGGGCATCGTCGAGGAGGTGGGCAGCGGCGTCGGCGACCTGGTGCGCGGCGACCACGTCGTCGTGGTGTTCGTGCCGAGCTGCGGCCATTGCGGACCCTGTGCCGAAGGGCGGCCCGCGCTCTGCGAACCGGGCGCGTCGGCCAACGGCGCCGGGACGCTGCTGTCGGGTGCCCGCCGCATCCATCAGGACGACGGCGTGCTGCATCACCATCTCGGCTGTTCGGTGTTCGCCGATCACGCGGTCGTGTCGCGCCGCTCGCTGGTCCGCATCGATCGCGACATCGCGCCCGACGAGGCGGCGCTGTTCGGCTGCGCGGTGCTGACCGGCGTCGGCGCCGTCGTCAACACGGCCCGCGTCCCGGTCGGCGCGTCGACCGCGATCGTCGGACTCGGAGGCGTCGGGCTCGCGGCCCTCATCGGCGCGCGTGCGGCCGGCGCGCGGACCATCGTCGCGATCGACCTGTCGCCGTCGCGGCTCGACGAAGCGCTCGCGCTCGGCGCCACGCATGCCGTCGATGCGCGCGATCCGGACGCGAAGGAGCAGGTGCGGGCGATCTCGCACGGCGGCGTCGAATACGCGTTCGAGTTCGCCGGCGCGATCCGCGCGCTCGAACTCGCGTACGGCATCACGTGCCGCGGCGGTACCACCGTGACCGCCGGGCTGCCGCCGTCGACCGCGAGCTTCGGCCTTCCGGCGGTAAGCCTCGTCGCCGAGGAGCGCACGGTGAAAGGCAGCTACATCGGCACCTGCGTCCCGTCGCGCGACATCCCGCGCTACCTCGATCTCTACCGCCAGGGGCGCCTGCCGGTCGACCGGCTGCTGAGCGGTCGCCTCGCGCTCGACGACATCAACGCCGGCTTCGACCGGCTGCGCGCCGGACACGCCGTGCGACAGGTCGTCGTCTTCCCGTGACGGTCACCCGCGCATGATCCGTCCGCGTCTCGTCGTCGCGTTCCTCGTCGTCGTGGTCATCGCGACCGTCGCGGTGACGCTCCTGCTTCGTCGCCAGCCGCTCCTGCCGGGCGACGCACCCACGACCTCGATCGCGGAACGGACGGCGGCGCCGGTCGCCGTCGCGACGGCCCCGTCCGAGGCGGTCGCCCCGCCGGCAACCCACGCCGTGCCGGTGACTCCGGTCTATGGACCCCTGGTCGACACGCCCGCACCGGTCGAGACGCCGCCACCGATCGCGAGGCGATCACCGGCCGGCCCGGCCGCCATCTACCGTTGCGGATCCAGAGGGAGTGTCACGTACTCGAACGAGCCCTGTCCGAACGGGACCGTCGTCGACGGTTCGTCCGCCGTGTCAGGTTACGAAACCCGCCCGAGCGACCGGCTGGCGCGCCTCGTCGCCGATGGCCGGGCGGACTCGACGTTCCCCGAGCCGAACCTGCCCGATCGACGACAGCAGCGGCCTCAGAGTGCGGAGTGCGCGAACCTTCGAAGGCAGGTCCGCGATCTCGATGCGACGGCGACCCTTCCGCAGCATCCCGCGGTCCTCGACGAGATTCTCGCGACGAGACGGGATGTTCGAACCAGCATGACGCGCCTGCGCTGTTGAAGGCGCGTCGCGGCTTGCGAGATTGCGGCCGTCGATTGCGCTCGTCGTCCGAAGCAGCGTTGGTCCGTCGTCCGACAAGGCCACGCCGGTCGGCTCGCCTACATTGCTCGCTCGCAGTCGAGCCGCGATACGAGCGGCGAGATGCATTCGAACAGGAGATCACATGGATAACGTCATGGACAAGTCGGACGTCGTGGACGTGCTGAACGACCTCATCGAGGTCAGCAAGGACGGCGAGTACGGCTTCAAGGAATGCGCGGAACACGCGAAGAACACCGAGGTCAAGTCGGCCCTGTCGTCGCGTGCCGCCTCCTGCGCGTCGGGCGCCGCGGAGTTGCAGCGCCTGGTCGCCGCGTACGGCGGCGAACCGGAGAAGGGCGGCTCGGCCGCAGGAGCGATGCATCGCGGCTGGGTCTCGATCCGCAGTGCGTTGACTTCGAAGGACGACGTCGCGGTGCTCGAGGAAGCCGAGCGCGGCGAAGACGCTGCGCTGAAGAAGTATCGCGACGCTTCGGCGAAGACCCTGCCCGCCGACGTGCAGGCCGTGATCCGTTCGCAGCTGCAGGGCACCCAGGCCAACCACGATCAGATCAAGTCGCTGCGCGATCGCGTCAAGGCGATGTCCTGAGTCGACCCGCCCGAACGAGAACGGCGCCGCGAGGCGCCGTTTTCACGTGGGCCGCGACCGCATCGGCTCATGCTTCGCCGCGCTCGCGCGACCACGAGGAACGAAGGGCACGCTTGGCCATCCCGGACCTCCACCGCTCGACCGTCGGCCAGTGGACGCTGCCGCTGATCGCGGCGGCCGTCGCCGGACTGCTGGCCCTCGCGGCCGGCGTCGACAGCCGCTGGCACGAGCGCCTCGACTATCTGCGCCCGGCCATCGCGACCGGCGAGGCCTGGCGCCTCGTCACCGCCCATCTGATACACCTCTCGGCTCGTCACGCGGTGCTCGACATCGGCGGTCTGCTGATGGTGACCTGGATCTTCGGCAGCGGCCTGGGTCCTGCGAGACAAGCGGTCGCGGGCCTGGTCGGCATCGTGTCGGTCGACGTGGGCCTCTGGTTCTTCCATCCCGAAGTCGAGCGTTACGTCGGCCTGTCCGGGATGCTGCATGCCTGGTTCGCGGCCGGTGCGACGGGCTGGCTGCTCGCGGGCGACGAGCGGAACGGGGTCGCGGGACGCCTGTGGGGACTGGTCCTGCTGGCGGGCGTGGTCGCGAAGCTGATGCTGGAATCGCGCGTCGGTGCGTTGTGGCTCGACGACGCTTCGATGACCGTCGTCACCGCGGCCCATCGCTGGGGAGCGGCGGGCGGACTGGCGGTCGCCGTGGTCTTCGCAGGCCTCGGCTCGTACCGCGCGCGCGCAGCCGTCGCGTCGCGAGGCCGATGACCGCGAGCACGGCGCGGGCGGTGATATCGATGCCGCCGCCACCCCGCGATCCGCTGTGCGCCGCAGGCGGCGCCGCCGGGGCGGTCGTCATGGTCGGCGTGCGCGAGGTGGCCGGCGCCGCGACGGCGAGCGCCGCGGCGCGTGCCACGGCAGCGCCCGCGTGGACGTAGCCGGCGCCGCATGCCGCGGTCGTGCAGTTGCACGGCGTCGTGTTGTTCGCATCGCCGGTGCCGCCCGCGACGCAGGTCGCGAGGCCGGCGACGGCGACGAAGGGACGCGCGGTCGTGCGCAGCACGTCGGCGACCTGCGCCGATGTCAGCGCAGGATTGATCGACAGCATCAACGACACGATGCCGGTCACGACCGGCGTCGAGAAGCTCGTGCCCGCCGCGCTCGCGTAGTAGCCGGCGCTCGAGTAGGGCTGCGGCACCGTGGTGCCGGCGTTGTCGGTCGAAAGCAGCCGATCGTTGGTCGCGGAGCGGAAGTCGCCTCCGGGCGCCATCACCGTGAGACCCGGGCCGCTGTTGCTGTAGATGGCGCGGGTGCCGTCGCCGCGCACCGCGCCGACCGAGATCACGCCGGGACAGTTGGCCGGAAGGATGAGACCCGCGTCCCCGTTGCCGGCGGCGGCCACGATGATCGCGCCGGTCGCGAGGATGTCGATCACCGCCTGTCCGTAGATCGTCGACGCGCAGGTGCCGGCGCTGCCGAGGCTGACGTTGACGATCTTCGCGGGTCGCGGGTTCGCGGGCACGTTGGGCACCGCGAGGCCGACGGCCCATCGCATGCCGTCGACGACGTCGGACCGATAGCCGCCGCACTTGCCGGATACCCGCACCGGCAGCAGCGTCGCGTTCCAGTCGAGGCCCGCGACGCCGATGCCGTTGTCGCCGGCGGCGCCGATGATCCCGGCGATGTGGGTGCCGTGCCACGACGAGCTCTGCGCCGTGCAGCCGCGCAGCACCGGGTTGGTCGCGGCTTCCGTCGACGTCACCCAGTCGCCCGGATCGCTCGCGTCGGCCTCGCGCGCGTCGCCGTCGTTGGCCGTCGTGAACCCCGTCGCGGTCGTGCAGCCGGTCTGGCCGCCGCAGTCGTCCACGCTGACGAAGTCGTAGCCGGGGAGCAGACGGGACGACAGGTCCGGATGGTCGAAGCGCACGCCCCCGTCGACGATCGCGATGACGGCCGTAGCGGTGCCTCGCGTGACGTCCCAAGCCGCCGGCGCATCGACCGCGGGCACCAGGGGCGGGGCGCCCGGCGCCTGCAGATGGCTCTGCTGCGCGAACGACGGATCGTTGGGCACGGCCATCAGGTGCTCGCGCGAATCCACGTGCGCGTACTCGACCGTCGGGTCCCGGCGCAAGCGATCGACGATGCCTTGCACCGTGTCCTCGCGGAGCGCGTTCGGCAACGCGAGCACCTGCGCGTCGTCCGACATCGGCCGCACCGCCCGCAGCGCGACGCCCGCGGTGGCGGACAGCGCTTCGGTCCGCTCGGACCGCATCGCGAGTACGCGCGCCCCGTGCGGCGTCGCCACGCGATAGTCGCGACGCAGCTTGACGATGATCCGGTCGGTGGCGGCGTCGTCGCGCGCCCCCGTCGCCTGCGCGAAAGCCGGGTTGCCGAGTCCCGAGCACAAGGCGCCGACGACGATGGCCAGCGCGACGAGCGCGACAGGCGGCGGGGCGATGCGGCTCGGGCGTGGATTCAGGTTCGGCATCACGGATCTATCGGCACGGAACGGCGGGGCCTGAGGTTCACCGATGCATCGTGCTGCCGTCGCGCTGCCATCGTGCTGCCATCGTGTGCCGTCGCGCTCGTCGCCGAGTACCTCGTCGATCGACGCGAACGACCTCGATCGACGCGACCGGCCGCCGACACAGGCCATGCGCATCGCGAAGGCGGCGCGTCATGGAGGGAACCACGAGCGGCCCCGGCGCAGTCGCAGCCGAGTGCCGAGTGCCGAGTGCCGAGTGCCGAGTGCCGAGTGCCGAGTGCCGAGCGCACGCGGCGAAGCGGCGTCATGCGGATGCGGATGCGACGATCCCGTAACATCGCGCCTCCGTCGGGCCGCCGGATCTCCCGTGTCCGGTCATCCGCTGTCGATCGAGAGTTCCGCATGTCCGTCGAAGTCCGTACCCGCATCGCGCCGTCGCCCACCGGCTTCCTCCATCTCGGGACCGCGAGGACCGCGATCTTCTCGTGGGCCTACGCGCGCCACTTCGGCGGTCGCTTCGTCCTGCGCATCGAGGACACCGACGTCGCGCGCTCGACCCCCGACGCCGTGGCCGCGATCATCAACGGCCTCGCCTGGCTCGGCCTCGACGCCGACGAGGGCCCCGTCTTCCAGATGGAGCGACTCGATCGCTATCGTGCGGTCGTGGCCGGCATGCTGGCAGACGGCTCGGCCTACTTCTGCTACAGCACGCCCGACGAACTCGAGGTCGCGCGCGAAGCGCAGCGTGCGCGCGGCGAGAAGCCGCGCTACGACGGGCGCTGGCGCCCCGAACCCGGCAAGGTCCTGCCCGCCGTGCCGCCGGGCGTCTCGCCGGTCGTGCGCTTCCGCAACCCGCCCGACGGCGACGTGACGTGGGACGACCTCGTCAAGGGGCCGATCACGATCTCGAACCGCGAGATCGACGACCTGATCATCGTCCGCGCCGACGGCGTGCCGACCTACAACTTCTGCGTCGTCGTCGACGACTGGGACATGCGCATCACGCAGGTCTTCCGCGGCGACGAGCACGTCAACAACACGCCGTGGCAGATCAACATCTTCGGCGCGCTCGGCGCGCCGCTGCCGCGCTTCGGGCACGTGCCGGTGATCCTCGGCGACGACGGACTGAAGCTGTCGAAGCGGCGCGGTGCCGTCAGCGTGCTCGCCTATCGCGACGACGGGTACCTGCCCGAGGCGATGGTCAACTATCTGGCGCGGCTCGGCTGGAGCCACGGCGACGAGGAACTCTTCACGCGTGAACAGCTGGTCGAGTGGTTCGACACGCGTCATCTCGTCAAGAGCGCGGCGCACTGGGACCCGAAGAAGCTCGCCTGGGTCAACAACCATTACATCAAGGCCGCGGACGACACGCGGCTCGCGACGCTGGTCGCACCGATGATGATCGCGCGCGGCGTCTCGCCGGACGCGGCGCATCTCGCGTCCGTCATCGCGCTGATGAAGGACCGCTGCGACACGCTGGTCCAGGTCGCGGACGCGGCGATGCTGTTCTATCGCGAGATCGCGGTCGCCCCCGAGCTGAAGGCCGCGACCGTCACGTCGGCGATCGTGCCGGCGCTCGCCGACTTCGCGAAGGAGGCCGCGACGATCGAATGGACGCGCGCGGCGATCGGCGCATCGCTGAAGACCGTGCTGGCCGCGCACGGTTTGAAGATGCCGCAGATCGCGGTGCCTTTACGGGTGCTGGTCGCCGGGCGGAAGGAGACGCCGTCGCTCGACGCGACGCTGGAACTGTTCGGTCGCCGGCGCGTGATCGACGCCGTCACGAAGGGTCTCGACGGGATCGTCGGCACCGTCGACTGAAGGGTCCGACGCTTTTGCGTCGCGCCCCAATTCGCATATAATCGCGCCCTTCGTGCGGGGGTATAGCTCAGCTGGGAGAGCGCTTGCATGGCATGCAAGAGGTCAGCGGTTCGATCCCGCTTACCTCCACCACTCGAAGCGCGCGCGTTCCTCTTCGCACGCAGCGGCAGCACGGTCACATGCAGTCCCCATCGTCTAGAGGCCTAGGACACTACCCTTTCACGGTAGGTACGCGGGTTCGAATCCCGCTGGGGACGCCAGCCATCCTTCGCATCGTCCGGATCGGGAACCGATGAGCGATCGACGTCGATCGATCGGCGCATTCGCAGCATGCATCGTCGCCTTCGCGGTGCTCGCGCCCGGCTCGACGAGTCTCCGTTCGTCCAGCGCGATGGGCTCGGCCGCGGGCCATCCCCCGACGACCGCATCCGTCGAGACGGTGACCATCACGAGCGACGCCGGCAACGCGAGCGGCAGCGGAGACGTGCTGATGCTCCGCGCACCCGATGTATCCGCGCGGATCTATCGCACGGGCTACGGCACGACGGTCGTCTTCGAGAACGGCTCGATGCACGGCCCGCAGCCGGTCGATCGGTCGGGCCGCTATCGCATCGAGCTCGGCACACGCACGGTGTTCGACGGCGACATGACGCTGCTGCCGTTCGGGCGCTCGAAGCACGGCCCCTTCCGCAGCGACGGCAGCACGCCGCCGTTGCCGTCGATGACCGACGAGGTGAGGCGCCGAGCCCATCTGAACATCGGCGTCGACATTCCCGAGTCCGTTCTCGCGAGCCTGCCTTCCCGCTTCCCGAAGAAGATCGTGGCGGGGCCAGACGGCCCGTCGTCGATCGGCACGGTGCCCGCGTACATGGCGACCGGCGGAGCGAATCCCAACATCGGCATCGTTCCGGCGCATGCGGCGCGCGCCCTCGCGTCGGGCGATCGTCGTGCGATCGCCAACACGCTCGCCGAAGCCGACGCGTTCTTCACGTGGCCGATCCACTACCGCGACGAGAAGACGGGCAGGGCGCCGGTCTACACCGACCATCCGTACGCATCGGTCAGTTCGTCCGACCACGGCGACCTGCTGCGCAACTCGGCGCAGAACGTCTTCCAGCCCGACCAGGCGCATCAGCCGCACGCGCTCTTCGTCGCCTATCTGCTGACCGGCGAGCCCTACTACCTCGACGAGATGCTGCTGTGGGACGCGTGGAACTATCTCTTCGGGATCGACGCCGGCCGGCTCGGTGCGCTGTCGCTGGTGCGGACCGACTCGGGCTATCAGACCCGTGCGGCCGCGTGGGTGCTGGTCGCGCGCGGGCAGCTGCTGTCGGTGCTGCCGAAGGATCATCCGAGCTACGCGGCCATCGTCGCGTCGCTGGAGGCCAACGCGCGCATCTATCGCGAGCGCTTCGTCGACGGTACCTTCGACGAGTCGAAGCTGATCTATTCGCCGTATCAGAAGGGCGGCGCGAAGAACGCGCTCGGCCTGTTCTGCTCCGACGCGACCTACGGCATCGCGGCCGACGGTTCGGTGCTGACCACCGGATGGATGAACGCGTTCATGGTCCAGATGTGGGCCTATCTGGTGACGCTCGACCTGCCGTTGAGCGCGCGCGGCAAGGCCGACCTCGACGCGGTAATGCGCTTCGGCTTCAAGTTCGAGAAGCGACTCGGGCGCAACGGCGGATGGGACGTGCGACGCATGGGCACCTATGCGTTCCCCGCGGGCACGATGGTCGACGGACACGTCCGCTGGTACGCCGACCATCGCGAGACGTGGAAGCATCAGGTGGCCAACCTGCCGCCGCTGCCCGCGGGCGGAAAGGTGATGGTCGTCCACGACAGCAATCGGCCGATCGAGGAGTGGGGCAGCTTCGAAGGCAACGAGTGGCCCGCGATCGCGTTCGCGAAGATGTACGGCGAGGACGATGGCGCCTTCGACGCGATCGTCGCGACCGATTCGTTCCGGACTCTCGCGCCCGGCTTCGATCCGCAATGGGCCGTCTTCCCGCCCGGATCGTCGGTGTCGAAGCTGCTCGGTCGCGAGCACCCGTCGCGGACGAAGTGACGCGGGTCAGGGCTGCGGTCGCAGGGCCTGGCAGTTCCAGCACTGGAAGAACTGTCCCTCGACCCGTTCGCCGCACGTGAAGCAGCACCAGTCGGGCGAGGCCTTCGGTCGGCGCAGCTCGTCGATCAGCGTCCGTGCCCGTGCTTCGTCGCGGTCGTCGCGGATCCAGATCTGCGGCGCGACCTGATCGGCGGGGAGCTCGCCGACCGCCGCGCCGATGTAGCGGTTGCGGATCTCCGACCGGATGCCGGCATCCTCCAGCATGCGATGCCAGAGCGTCGCGATCAGCAGGTTGTCGGTGCGCGTCAGCAGCTTCGTCACGGCAGCGTCAGCGGTCGCGGAAGCTGCTGCTCTCGCGCGTCAGCTTCTCGAAGAGGTCGTAGCGTCGGCGCGCGACGTCGCCACGCTCGAGCGCGGCCAGCACCGCGCAGCCGGGCTCGTGCAGATGCGCGCAGTTGACGAAGCGACACTGCCCGAGGAAAGGCCGCAGTTCGGGAAAGCCGCGTTCGACCGTGCCGGGCGTGAGATGAGCGAGGCCGTACTCCTGGAAGCCCGGTGTGTCGATGATGGCGCCGTCAGCGGCGTCGCCCGCGGGCGAGAGCAGGTACAGCCGCGCGTCGGTGGTGGTGTGCTTGCCGGTCTGCAGCGCTTCGGAGATCTCGCGGGTCGCGGCCTGCGCGTGCGGCACGAGGAGGTTGAGCAGCGACGACTTGCCCATGCCCGATTGGCCGACCAGCAACGTCGTCCGGCCGCCGAAGTGCGGCGCGGTGTGCGACGCGACGCCGGCCACGTCAGTGCGCACCGACAGCTCGTCGACCGCGTAGCCGAGCGACGCGTAGAGCGCCAGCGTCGAGCGCGCCCCGTCGAGCTTGTCGACGAGATCGACCTTGTTCAGCAGGATGCGGACGGGGACGTCGACGCTCGACGCCGCGACCAGCGTGCGACCGAGCAGTTCCTCGGAGAACGGCGGCGACGTCGCGACGACGATCGCGAGCTGGTCCAGGTTGGCCGCGAGCAGCTTGGTGCGAAAGCCGTTCGAGCGCGACAGCAGGTTGCGTCGCGGACGGATCGAGAGGACGACGCCCTGACCCGAGCCGGTCGCCTCGACCTCGACCCGGTCGCCGCACGCCGCTTCGCTCTTCTTGCCGCGCGTGAAGCAGACCAGGCGTTCGCCGGAATCGGTGACGACGACGTAGTGGCGTCCGTGCGCCGCGACGATGCGCCCGTCGTGCTTCAAGCGGACGGTGCCTTCGGACGCTCGGCGTAGAGCGCGTCGCACTTCGCCGCGCAGATGAAGTCGTTCTCGGAAATGCCGCCGACCGAGTGCGTGTCGAAGCGCACGTCGATCCGGTTGTAGCCGACCGTCAGCTCGGGATGATGGTCCTCGCGATGGATCACGTAGGCGAGCGCGTTGACGAACGCGATCGTCTCCCAGTAGTCGGCGAACGCATACGCGCGATGCAGGCGCTTGCCGTCGGACCTCCATCCGGGCAGCTCGACGAGCTGCGCCTTCACGGCCTCGTCGCGCATCGCATGACCGCCTTCGAGGCCGCGGCAACGGGACGCGAAGAGGTCGGCGAAGGTCTTGATCATCGCGTCACGCGGCCGGTCGGGGGGCGAGCCGCGGACCGCGACGCGGCGCCATCGACTCGAGTCGCCCGATGCGCAGCGCCGCCGGCGGATGCGAATCGTAGAACCGCGAGTGCAGCGGGTCGGGCGTCAGCGTCGAGGCGTTGTCCTCGTACAGCTTGACGAGGGCGCCGATCAGGTCGCCGGCGTCGGCGTGCTCGGCCGCGTAGGCATCGGCCTCGAACTCGTGGCGGCGCGACGCGAAGCTCGACAGCGGCGACAGCGGAAACGCGAACACCGGCAGTACGAGGAAGAACAGCAGCAGCGCGAAGACGTCGCGCATGCCGATCGTGGGGTCGGTCCCGAGCGCGAGGTAGAACCACGGCTGCTCCACCAGCCAGCCGAGCAGCGCCAGCGCCGCGAGACTGACGCCGAACGACCAGGCGATGCGCTTGACGATGTGCTTCCGCGCGAAGTGTCCCAGCTCGTGCGCGAGCACGGCCTCGATCTCGTCGCCGGAGAGCCGGCTGATCAGCGTGTCGAAGAAGACGATGCGCTTGGCCGCGCCGAAGCCGGTGAAGTAGGCGTTGCCGTGGGCCGAGCGCCTGCTGCCGTCCATCACGAAGACGCCCTTCGATGCGAAGCCGCAGCGCGACAGCAGGCCTTCGATGCGCGACCGCAGACCCGCGTCGTCGAGCGGCGAGAACTTGTTGAAGAGCGGCGCGATGACGGTCGGGAAGAGCCACAGCATCAGCAGGTTGAACGCGATCCACGCGAGCCATGCGTAGACCCACCACAGGCCACCGGCAGCGGCCATCAGCGACAGCACCAGCGCCACCAACGGCGCGCCGAGCGCGACGCCGATCACGGTGTTCCTGATCAGATCGGCGACGAAGAGGCGCGGCGTCATGCGGTTGAAGCCGAAGCGCGCTTCGAGGTGGAACTGCCGATACAGCGCGAAGGGCAGATCGACGACAGCGTGGACGCACGACACCACGCCGACCAGCGCGAGCTCCCGCCAGATCGCACTCGTGCCGGCCATCGCGGCCTCGAGGACATCGTCGATGGCCTGCAGGCCACCGAGCAGGGTCAGCGCGACGAGCAACGCCGCGAAGACCAGCGTCTCGACCATGCCGAGGCGCGAGCGCGCGATCGTGTAGTCGGCCGCCTTCCGATGCGCGGCGAGCGGAACGCGTTCGGCGAAGCGCGCTGGAACGGCCGACCGATGCGCGGCCACGTGGGCGATCTGGCGCGTCGCCAGCCAGAGCTTTCCGAGCGTGGTCAGCACGAGGGCGACGATGAAGAGGCTGGTGAACATGTGAGAACATCCGGTCCGGTTCGGCGGTCGATCGTTCGGCGCATCGTCGCTGGATGACCGTCCTTCCGAGAGCCGAAAATTATGTCACAAGACGCAAGCCCGCCGGCGCGGGACACGACCCCGCTGATCTGGGTCGACATGGAGATGACGGGACTCGATCCCGACCACGACCGCGTGATCGAGGTCGCGGTCGTGGTCACCGATGCAGGGCTCGACGTCATCGCGGAGGCACCGGTCTACGCGATCCATCAGTCCGATGCGGTCCTCGACGGGATGGACAGCTGGAACACCGGCACGCACGGGCGCTCGGGACTGACAGCGCGAGTCCGCGCGTCGACGCTCTCCGAAGCCGATGTCGAGGCGGCCCTGCTCGACTTCCTGCGTGCGCACGTGCAGAAGGGCAAGTCGCCGATGTGCGGCAACACGATCTGCCAGGACCGCCGCTTCATGGCCCGCGCGATGCCCCGGCTCGAGTCCTTCTTCCACTATCGCAACCTCGACGTGAGCACGCTGAAGGAGCTGTGCAAGCGCTGGAGGCCCGAGATCGCGACGTCGTTCAAGAAGCATCAGAAGCACGAGGCGCTCGCCGACATCCACGAGTCCATCGACGAACTCAAGCACTACCGCACGCATTTCCTTCGCGTCGAGACCGGTATCCGCGAAGCCTGACGACGCGACCCGGACCCGAAAAAAAAGCCGCCCGGGGGCGGCTTCTTCACGAGGCCTCGCGCGGATCCTCAGCTCTTGCGACGACGTCCCGCGAACAGCGCGACCGCGCCGAGCCCGAGGAGCGCGACCGAGGTCGGCTCCGGAACCGGGAAGGCCGTGCCGAAGGCATGGTTGTCGGTCTCGAACGCGAACGAGCTGCTGGTGTACTGGATCTGGTTGTAGAACGACGACGCGAAGTAGTTGATGTAGGCCGCGTTCTCGCCGTTGGCCCCCGTGTTCGGGAACGCCACGGCGTTGATCGTCGTTCCGTTGAACGAGTCGACGACGACGCCGTTGAGCACGAACACCACCGAGTTGTACGAGTCGAGCGAGCCGCCGTAGAAGCCGAAGTAGTTGGCTGACGTCGCGAGGTTGATCGTGACGGGGTTGTTCGGTCCGACCGTCAGATAGGCGCTGGTGTCGCCTTGGGGAGCGGCGTACACGCCGGGGTTGCTGCCGCTGACGATGTTCGCGCCGATGTACGTGACGCCGCACGTGTTGACCGTGTTGCGGCCGTTGAAGTCGACGGTGCAGACACCGGACTTGGCCGACGTCTGGCCGTTGGCGAGGCTGCCGACGCCGCCGACCTGGATGACGCCCGCATTGGCGACGCCGCACGAAAGTGCAAACGCTGCTCCGACCCACTTGATGCTGTTGAACATGATGCTTCCTGAACGTTGAGTGATATCCACTACTAAGCAAGACGAAGACCAGAGGCGCCAAGTCGTTGACAAGATTGACATTGGCAAGAACGAACGCATGCCGCTGCGATGGTATCTGACAACTATTCCGACATCGCGCTGGCCGCGCGGTCAGCGATCGGCGATCGGCGGTCGCGGCTCCCTGGGCGCTGTCCGGCTGATGCGGACCATCCACAGGACGAGGACGGCCGCGGCGATGCCGAGCGCGACGGCCGATGCGCCCCACAGGCCGGCGACTCCGAGCGGGGCGTGCCCGAAGACGGGACGAAACGCGATCCACCATCCGCCGACCAGGCCCACTCCCCACAGCGAGACCGTGTAGACCAGCATCGGCGCGACCGCGTGCTTGTACGCGCGCAGGACCGCGCCCGACAATCCCTGAGCGGCGTCGAAGCAGTGGAAGAGGGCGACGAAGCCGATCAGCGACAGCGCCACGCGTCGCACGGCATCGTCGTCGCTGTAGAGGTCGACGATGGAGGCGCGTCCGAACCAGAGGCCGCTCGATACCAGCAGCGCCAGACCCACGGCCAGCCGCAGGCCGGCGCGGCTATAGCGTCGCGCCGTGGCCGGCTCGCGCGCGCCGATCGACTGGGCGACGAGTGCCGACGTGGCGACCGACAGCGACAACGGCAGCATGAAGCAGAGGGCCGCGAGATTGGCCGCGATCTGATGGCCGGCGGTCACCGTCGTGCCGAGGCCCGCGGCGAGAAGCGTCATGAACGTGAACGACGTGACCTCGACGATGTACGACAGCCCGGTCGGAATGCCGAGGCGGAGCAGCTCGCGTTGATGCGACCATCGTGGCCAGTCGAAGCGGATCGCGAAGATCCGGTAGAACCGATCGCGCGACAGTGCGACGAGCGCGATGCCGCACGAAAGCCACATGACGATCGCCGTCGCATAGCCGCAGCCGGCGGTGCCGAGCGCGGGCACGCCCCACTTGCCGTAGACCAGCACGTAGTTGAGCGGCACCTTGATCGCGAGGCCGACGAGGTTGATCGCCATCGTGACCTTCGGACGCGAGACCGCGACGTTGAGGGCGTAGACCGTGCGGAAGACCAGGGCTGCGGGCAGCGCGAACATCAGCGCGTGCAGGTAGGCGCCGACCCGCTCCGTCACCGACCGGTCGACCGCGCTCATCACGAGCCATACGTCGGGAAAGCCCATCAGCACGTCGCCGAGCAGGGTCAGCCAGAGGGCCAGCCACAGGCTCTGCATCCACGTGCGTCCGATCGCATCGTGGCGTCCGGCGCCGAAGTGCTGACCCGCGATCGGCGAGAGCGCGAGCACGACGCCCATCAGCCCCACGAAGACGCTCGCATAGATGCTGGAGCCGAGCGCCATGGCCGCGAGGTCCTGCGGCGAGGAGTGACCGACCATGATCGTGTCGGCGACGCCGAACGCGATCGAGGCCCACTGGCCGATCAGCACCGGCCAGGCCTGCGTCGCGATGCGACGGGTCATCTGCGCGCCGGACAGGCGCGTCGACATCTCGGCCATCGGTCAGCGGCCGAAGCGGATCAGCGCGTCCTCCGTGCCGGGTCGCCGGGCTTGCGCGAGGCAGGGGCGGGCGCAGACGGCTGCGCGTCGACGGGGTCGACGGTCGGCGTGACGGGTACCGCGGTCGGATCGCGCTTCGCGTCGCGGCCGTCGTTGCGATCGATCGCGTCGCTCGCGCCGCGCGTCGTCGCGGCTCCGAGCTTGCGGAAGAGACGGAAGCGTTCGTCGCGGTCCGCGGGTCGACGGCCTTCCCATAGCAGCTTCCAGCGCCCGCCCGGCAGGCCTTCGTCGCGCGGCGTGCGCGCGAGGTCCTGACGCAGCAGGTAGTCGCACTCGTCGACGTTGTGCCCGTCGTCGTCGACGCGCGAGAAGCGGATGCCGTCGAACCACGCGAAGGACGCACGCTGCGCGAGCCCGAGCCCGTCGGTGGCCACGCACGACCCGCCCGGCGACGCGGCCCGCATCGCGTCCCCTCTAGCGTCCCCTCGCGCATCGCTCTTCGCATCGCTCTTCGACGAAGGCTCGATCCTGCCGCGTCGCCCGCGCAGAGCCTCGTCGCGGGCCGCGTTCAACGCGCCGACGAGAGACGTCGAGACATCGCGATAGGTACGGCTGTAATCGATGGTCTCGAGGAACAGCGTCGACGTCAGCGTCCACGCCAGGATCAGCCCGCCCGATGCCAGCACCACGCTGCGCCACAGGACCTTCGGATGGGAGACGATGCGCCAGCGCACCACCGCGAGCCACGCGACGGTCGCGGCGATGCCGAAGACGAAGGGTATCCAGCGGAACTCGTAGGTGGCGCCCGGCGTGAGGCGCGCGAGGCTGCGCGCGAATCCCGCGGGCGCTCCGGTCATCTTGGTGAACCACGCGAACCAGATGAGGATGGCCGCGATCGAGTAGAGCAGGAGGCTGAACCAGTCGAAGGCGTTGGCGCCGCCGCGTCGCAGGGTCGGCAGCCCTACGGCCGCGAGCATCACGAGGCCGGGCAGCACGAGCAGCAGCTGGCCGTCCGACGTATCGGACGTCGTGCACAGCATCGCCAGCATCGCGATCACGAAGCCGCCCGGCAATGCGAGGTGCGCGTCGCCGAGGCGATCGCGCCAGCTCCACACGCCCCATGCGGCGAGCGGCCATGCGAGCCAGGTGGACCAGGGCAGCGTACGCA
>CALMOR010000159.1:17624-33183 GCA_937872165.1 uncultured Burkholderiales bacterium
TGCTCGCGGCCTGCGCGTCGATGCCGTCGAAGTAGCGGCGCCACACGGCGAGCTGCATGGCGATGTGGGTCGACGCGTCCGCGACGAAGATCGCGGTGAGCAGCGGCCATACCGCGAGACCCGCGATCGTCGCGGGCAACAGGATCGTGAGGCTGGCCTTCCGTGCGGCCCGGAAGTCCGCGTTGAACGCGATCAGCACGATCCACAGGATCGCGATCGCGATCGCCGGCGCAGGGCCGCGCGACAGCACGAGGCCGACCAGCGAGACGGCGATCCAGGCCGCGCCGACCCGCGCCTGCTCGAGCGCGCGCGCCATGCCGTGCAGCGCGACCGACAGCATGGCCAGCATCGCGACGTCCGACGAACTCTCGTGGGCGCGGATCAGGAGACCGATGGTCGCGAGCAGGATCAGCAGTGCTCCGTCGGCCAGCACGCGGCCGTAGTCGCGCGGGTCGGGCTGTCCGCCGAACGCGAGCGCGGCCGGCTGCGCCGCCTTGCGTCGTCCCGTCAGATAGGTCGCGTACCAGATGCCGGTCACCGCGACGAAGAAGAAGAGGACGGTCGCCATGCGGGCCGCCAGGCCCGTGCTCATCACCGGGCCGAAGACGAGGATGCACGCGGCGCCGACCCAGTACATCAACGGACCCGAGTCGAACAGCGGCGCGCCGACGACGTTCGGCAGCAACCAGTCGGTGATGCCGCCGTATCCCGCGCCGGTCGCCATGGTCCACATCGCGCCGAAGGCGGAGGCATCCTCGCTCTTCCACGGGTCGCGTCCGATCAGGCCGGGCAGGATGTACAGCAGGCAAAGCGCTGCGAGCGCCCAGCGCGGCAGCTTCAGGGTGGCCGACGCCGTGAGCCGGGCGGGCGACGGCTGCGCGGCGCGGGTCGACGAGGACGACGAGCTCATGGAGCGGGACGAGGGAACGCGCGAGGTGTCGGGTCAACAAAAAAGGCAGCCGAGGCTGCCTTTCTCCGGGGCGCCGCGCGAGAGTGTCAACGCGATGCTCGGTGCGACCGTGATGCGATCCCGTCAGCTGGCGGCCTTGCCGGCACGATTGCCGAACTTCTGGCGGAACTTGTCGATGCGCCCGGCGGTATCGATGACCTTGTGCTTGCCGGTGTAGAACGGATGGGACTCCGACGACACTTCGATCTTGACCAGCGGATACTCGACGCCGTCGATGGTGATCCTCTCGCGTGCGTTCATCGTCGAGCGGGTGATGAACTTGAAGTCGTTCGACAGATCGACGAACGCGACGTCGCGATATTCGGGATGGATGTTCTTCTTCATGGTGATCTCTATCGTCGGTAGCCGGTCTGCGCGGAGGCGCGATGGTCATGCGCGGTGCGGTGTTCGAGGCGGATTCGGCAGACTACTTGCGCGGTGTCGGGCCCGTGGCCAAAAAGTGAAGCACGCGATTATGCCAGACGGTCGCGACGTTTGCATCCTTCGTCGGATCTGCGCGACACGGACCCCTCAGGCGAGCGTCACCCCGAGCAGCAGGCCCCACACGAGGTGCGACACGAAGATGGAGACCGGCGTGCGGGCGCCGTAGTTGAGGCCCAGGAAGCCCGGCGGTTCGAGCTGCCGGACCACGGTGGGGCCCTCGTGCTCGCTCGCCATGCGCGGATGGAGCGCGGGCAGCAACGACACGCCGAAGGTGAGGAAGAAGGCGCCCTGCACCGCACCGAAGAGAAGGCCCTTCCACCACGTCGTGCCGCCCGACACGTGGAAGGCGGACAGGTAGAGGAGCGAGATCACGCTGCCGACGACGAGGTGCAGCAGCACTCCGTAGACCTTCGCGCGGTCGCGGTCGGCGGTGAACATGGTGCCGAGGAGGAAGGGGATGTTCATCCGCGTGAAGCCGAAGCCCTGGCTCGCGGCCAGGATCGTCGTGAAGACGATGGAGCCGAACACGCCCCAGAAGACGGTGGTACCCAGCATCATCATCATCGCGTGACCTCTTCGAGTCGGGTGTCGGGGGTCGGCGGCGGCGTGGCCGTCGCCGCTTCGGCCTTCTCGCGGTCGGCGATCGAGATCGCCGCATTGATCAGGCCGACGTGCGTGAAGGTCTGCGGCGTGTTGCCGAGCGAGAAGCCGGTGACCGGCTCGATCTGTTCGGCGAGGAGGCCGACGTCGTTCGCGTGCGAGAGCGTCGCCTCGAACGCGGCGCGCGCCTCGGGCAGCGTGCCGCCGCCCCGCGCCAGGTGTTCGGCGATCCAGAAGCAGCAGATGCCGAAGGCGCCATGGTCGCCCGCGGTATCGTTGCGGAACAGCAGGCCCGGTTCGGGCGAGAGCTTGGCCATCAGGGCGCGAAAGGTGCTGCGCATGCGGGGCGACGACGGGTCCTCGAAGCCGCACCAGCCGAACAGCAGCGCGGTCGCGTCGAGCTCGTCGCCATCGAGCACCGAGACGTACGAACCGAGCGCCTCGTTGTACGCGTGCCGATCGAGGTCGACCCGCATCTCGGCGCGGTTCCTGTCGAAGAGCTCGCGCAGCGCCGGCCGCATCTGCCCGCGGTCCTGCAGGTCGATCAGCCGGTCGAGCGCGGTCCAGCAGAGCGCGAGCGAATGCGTGTGACGTTCGGGCTCGCCGCGCGGCTCCCAGATGCCGGCATCGGCATCGCGCCAGTGCTCGCAGACGTAGCGACCGAAGGCTTCGAGCACGTGCGACGTATCGCGGCTGAGCCGCTGGCCGGCGCGGGCGACGCGCCAGACGGCGTCGATCACCTCGCCGTAGGAATCGAGCTGTACCTGGCCGTCGGCCCCGTTGCCGGTCTGCACCGGCGAGGCGCCCTGGTAGCCGCGCAGGCCTCGCACCGTCGCTTCCTTGCCGGTCGGCCGGCCGAACACGTCGTAGAGCACCATCAGCTTCGGCTGCGTCAGGCGCGTCGCATGGAGCAGCCAGTTGGTGAAGGCCTCGGCCTCCTCGGGATGTCCGAGGGCCAGCATGCCGCGCACCGTGAAGGCCGCGTCGCGCAACCAGCAGAAGCGGTAGTCCCAGTTGTTCGAGCCGCCGCGCGTCTCGGGCAGCGAAGTCGTCGCCGCGGCGATGGTCGCGCCGCTCGGCGCGTAGGTCAGGAGGCGAACGATGATCGCACTGCGCAGGACCGCCGCGCGATAGGGACCTTCGTAGGCGCTGCGGCCGGACCATTCGTCCCAGTGCGCGACCGTGCGCGCGATCGTGTCGCGCGTCCATTCGCCGAGAGGTGGAAGCACCGCCGCCGCGTCGTCGGTCCAGGTCAGACAGACGTGGAACTCGTCGCCTTCTCGAAGGAAGCGACGGGCGCTCGCGCCGCTCGCGTCCTTCGAGAGCGTCAACGCGACGTCGGTGCGCAGCGTCAGCAGGCCGTGCGCCGTGTCGACGCGGATGCCGAGCCGTCCGCGATCGACGAGCCGGTCGTTGGCCTGCGCGAAGCCGGTCCGCGGCTCGAAGCGCAGCTCGACCTCGCCGCCGCCGCGGGTGCAGCGCAGATGACGGACCAGCTCGCGCTCGGGCAACAGAGCGCGACGTCGATCGTCGGGCGACGCGATCGGCATGCAGTCGGTGAGGACGAAGCTGCCTTCGGCGGTCTCGAAGGTCGTGCGCAGGACCGCGGTGTCGCCGACGTAGCTGCGATGGGTGGTGAACGCCTCGCGCGGCGCGATCGAGAACGAGCCGCCGCGTTCGGAGTCGAGCAGCCCGGCGAAGAGCGCGGGACTGTCGAAGCGCGGCCAGCAGAGGAAGTCGATCGAACCGTGGCTCGATACCAGCGCGGCCGATCGGCAGTCGCCGATGATCGCGTAGTCCTCGATCGGTCTATAGGTCTCGGGAAGTGGATGCATCCCGATCCAGTCGTCACGCCCGCGCGATCCTTACGCCCGCGTCGCAACGAATGCGAACGCGCCGTGGATCCGGCGCGTCAGCTGCCCCGCCGCATCAGGTCGAAGAACTCGTTGTTGTTCTTCGTCTGCTTCATCTTGTCGAGCATGAATTCCATCGCCTCGATCTCGTCCATGCTGTAGAGGAGCTTCCTCAGGACCCAGATCTTCTGCAGCAGGTCCTGCTTGATCAGCTTCTCTTCCTTGCGCGTGCCGGACTTGTTGAGGTTCATCGCCGGATAGACGCGTTTCTCGGCCAGGCGACGCTCGAGGTGCACTTCCATGTTGCCGGTGCCCTTGAACTCTTCGTAGATGACGTCGTCCATGCGGCTGCCGGTCTCGATCAGCGCCGTCGCGATGATCGTCAGCGAACCGCCTTCCTCGACGTTGCGGGCCGCGCCGAAGAAGCGCTTCGGGCGTTGCAGCGCGTTGGCGTCGACACCACCGGTCAATACCTTGCCGGACGCGGGTATCACGGTGTTGTACGCGCGGCCGAGACGCGTGATCGAGTCCAGCAGGATGACGACGTCCTTCTTCATCTCGACCAGGCGCTTGGCCTTCTCGATCACCATCTCGGCGACCTGCACGTGGCGCGTGGCCGGCTCGTCGAAGGTCGATGCGACGACCTCGCCGCGGACCGAACGCTGCATCTCGGTCACCTCCTCGGGACGCTCGTCGATCAGCAGGACGAGCAGCACGATGTCCGGATAGTTGGCGGCGATCGCGTGGGCGATCTGCTGCATCATCACCGTCTTGCCGCTCTTCGGGGAAGCGACGAGGAGGCCGCGCTGGCCCTTGCCGATCGGCGCCAGCATGTCGATCACGCGGCCCGTGATGTTCTCGTCGCCTTTCAGTTCGCGTTCTAGCACCAGCGGCTCGTCGGGGAAGAGCGGCGTCAGGTTCTCGAACATGATCTTGTGCTTCGAGGCCTCCGGCGGGAAATCGTTGACCTTGTCGACCTTCACGAGCGCGAAGTAACGCTCGCCGTCCTTCGGCGTGCGGACTTCCCCTTCGATCGAGTCGCCGGTGTGGAGGTTGAAGCGACGGATCTGCGACGGGCTGATATAGATGTCGTCCGGCGACGCCATGTAGCTGGCCTCGGGCGAACGCAGGAAGCCGAAGCCGTCGGGTAGTACCTCGAGGCAGCCGTCGCCGAAGATCTGCTCGCCGGTGCGGGCGCGCTTCTTCAGGATCGCGAACATCAGCTCCTGCTTGCGCATCCGGTTGGCGTTGTCTATTTCCAGCGTGTTCGCCATCTCGAGAAGCGCGGAGACGTGCTGGGCTTTGAGTTCTGAAAGGTGCATGGGGCGTTCCCTGATGGGAAGGTGGAAGCGACTGCTGCGGTGAATGCCGGCCGGGAGGCGGAGCGGGAAGCGGGAGGGATTACAGCGAATGTGCGGGCACGGCCCGGGCGCGATGGAAGACGGTGTCGCAGGTTCGTGGGAGGGCGCGGTGCACCTGGAACGGTGCTGCGCTTGACGCGGTGGGAGCGCCCGCTGGGGGCGTACCGCACGTCGGGGCCATCTGAAGCGGCCTGTCCATCTGGGTTCAGCGAGACTACCGCTGGATTGTGCGACCCGCCGGTCTCGTTCCACAAGACCCGGCGTGGACTTCGCTCCCTCGTTCTCTTTCAGTGTTGCGTCGATACGTCAGCATGCACCCCGTGGGCGCATGCCGACTCGCCTTCGCCTCAGATGTTGCTGTCGATGAATTGCGTCAGCTGCGACTTGGAAAGCGCTCCGACCTTGGTGCCGACGATGGCGCCGTCCTTGAACAGCATCAGCGTCGGGATGCCGCGGATGCCGTACTTGGCCGGCACCGACTGGTTCTCGTCGACGTTGAGCTTCGCGATCGTCAGCTTGCCCGCGTAGTCCTTCGAGACCTCGTCGAGGATCGGCGCGACCATCTTGCACGGTCCGCACCACTCGGCCCAGTAATCGACCAGCACGGGACCGGTGGACTTCAAAACGTCCGTCTCGAACGATGCGTCCGATACGGTCTTGATGGATTCGCTCATGAATGCCTCGATGTGAAGGGCGCGAGTTGCGAGCAAGTCGCGGCCCGGGATCACGGTGTGTGTTGAAGAGCGGGCGGCCCCGCTGGAAAGGCGGCAGATGATGACATAAACGCCGACTTCAAGAGCGCGCGGCCTTCGGCCGCGCCCCTAATTACCGCGCGGGGGCCGGGCGCCCCCCCCGGCTCCGGCGCGCGCCTCCGGCGAGCCGTGGTGCCTGATAGACTTCGCGTCGGCGGGCCCCCTCGCATTGCGGCGTGGCGAACCTGGTCAGGTCGGGAACGAAGCAGCCATAGTCACCCACCGCAAGTGCCGAGGACCCGGCTCGCCTCCCTCATCCATGGCCTATCAAGTCCTCGCTCGCAAGTGGCGTCCCCGGAATTTCGAGACGCTGGTCGGTCAGGAGCACGTCGTGCGCGCGTTGCGTCATGCGCTCGACGAACGGCGGCTCCATCACGCGTGGTTGTTCACCGGTACGCGCGGCGTCGGCAAGACCACGCTGTCGCGCATCCTCGCCAAGTGCCTCAACTGCATAGGGAGCGACGGCGCCGGCGACATCACGTCGAAGCCCTGCGGCGTCTGCCGTCCGTGCACCGAGATCGACGCCGGCCGCTTCGTCGACTACATCGAGATGGACGCCGCCTCGAATCGCGGCGTCGACGAGATGGCGCAGCTGCTCGAGCAGGCGGTCTACGCGCCGTCCACCGCGCGCTTCAAGGGCTACATGATCGACGAAGTGCACATGCTCACGAGTCACGCGTTCAACGCGATGTTGAAGACGCTCGAGGAGCCGCCCGAGCACGTCAAGTTCATCCTCGCGACCACCGACCCGCAGAAGATCCCGGTGACGGTGCTGTCGCGCTGCCTGCAGTTCAACCTGAAGCAGATGCCGTTGCCGGACATCGCGACCCATCTCGCCGACGTCCTCGGGCAGGAGGGCATCGCGTTCGAAGGCGGCGCGCTTCGACTGCTGGGCAGGGCCGCGGCCGGATCGATGCGCGACGCGTTGTCGCTCACCGACCAGGCGATCGCCTACAGCGCGGGACAGGTCACCGAGGCGACGGTGCGGGGGATGCTCGGCGCGCTCGACCAGACCTATCTGCTGCGCATCCTCGATGCGCTCGCCGACGGCGACGGTGCGACGCTGATGACGGTCGTCGACGAGATCGCCGCGCGCAGCCTGTCGTTCGGCAACGCGCTGCAGGAGCTCGCCGGACTGCTGCACCGGATCGCGACGATCCAGTTGATCGCGCGCGATACCGACGACGCGGTCGACGCCGACGAAGCGCATCTGCGAGCGCTGGCCGCGCGCCTCGCGCCCGACGACGTGCAGCTCCATTACCAGATCGCGACCCACGGTCGTCGCGATCTGCCGCTCGCACCCGACGAGACGACCGGCTTCGCGATGACGCTGCTGCGCATGCTGGCCTTCCGGGCCGACGATGCGTCCACCGCGTCCGCCGCCTCGACCACTTCCGCAGCACCGTCCGCTCCTCGCGTCCTGCGGCCGGCAGTGGCGGCGCGGCCCGATGCGTCGATCGAGGCCGCCCGTCCGCCCTCGATGCCGCCGCCCGTCGTTCCGGCGCCGGCGCCGCCGGCCGCGTCGATCGAGCCCGGGGCGGCGAACGCGACCCGGTCGGCCGTGCCGTCGACCGAGCCGCTCGTCATCGACGACTGGGTCGCGGTCGTCGGCCGGCTGAAGCTGACCGGTCTCACGCGCGAGCTGGTCCAGCAGACCGAGCTCGTCGCGCACGACGAACGTTCGATCACGCTGCGGGCTCCGCTCAAGGCGCTCGCCGGCGGCGGCGCCTACGACAAGCTCAAGCTCGCGGTCTCGCAGTACTTCGGCCGGCCGGTCGCGGTGATCGTCGAGGTCGGCGCCGTCAAGGGCGTGACCGTCGCCGCGGTCCGCAGCGACGAGCGCGCCGCGCGCCAGGCCGACGCGCAGGCGATCATCGATGCCGACCCGTTCGTGCAGGCGGTGGTCCGGGATTTCGGCGGCGCCACCATCGTGCCCGGATCGGTGAAGCCGGTCTGAGCGACCGCAGTTCGACAACCCAACTTCCCGAAGGTCGGAGTACTCCTCATGATGAAGAACCAACTCGCTGGAATGATGAAGCAGGTCCAGCAGATGCAGGACAACGTGAAGAAGGTGCAGGACTCGCTCGCGACCATCGAGGTCGAGGGTCAGTCGGGCGCCGGGCTCGTCAAGGTCACGATGACCTGCAAGAACGACGTCAAGCGCGTCGTGATCGATCCTTCGCTGTTCGGCGATGACAAGGACATGCTCGAGGATCTCGTCGCCGCCGCGTTCAACGACGCGGTGCGCAAGGCCGAGGCCACGGCCAGCGAGAAGATGTCGGCCGTGACCGCGGGGATGCCGTTGCCGCCGGGGATGAAGCTGCCGTTCTGAGGGCCTCTCGCAGGCGCGCGTCGGATTGATTCCGATCGTGCGCTCCGCATCGAACTTCGTGATCGGACGAGGCTCCACGGTGACTCACGTCACTGAAGGAGCCACCATGGCCTCGCTCGAAGGCAAGCGCATCGCGGTCGTCGTCACCGACGGCTTCGAACAGATCGAACTCACGTCTCCGAAGCAGGCGCTCGAGGACGCGGGCGCCCGGGTCGACATCCTGTCCGACAGGAGCGGCACCGTGCAGGGCATGAACCATCACGAGAAGGGCGATGCGTTCGAGGTCGCCTCGACGCTCGATGCGGCGAGCGCAGCCGACTACGACGGACTCGTGCTGCCGGGCGGCGTCGCGAACGGCGATGCGTTGCGCCTCGTGAAGGAAGCGCAGGCGTTCCTGAAGGACATCGACGCCGCGAGGAAACCGGTGGCCATCATCTGCCACGGCGGCTGGCTCGCGGTGTCGACCGGCCTCGTCGCGGGACGCACGATGACGAGCTGGCCTAGCCTGCAGGACGACATCCGCAACGCGGGCGGGACCTGGGTCGACCGCGAAGTCGTGCGCGACGGCACGTGGATCACGAGCCGCAAGCCCGACGATCTGCCGGCCTTCAACGAGGCCGTGATCGACGCACTGGCCGCCTGAACGAGTCTTCCGCTCGCATCGTCCGCGCGCGTCGCGGAGGTTCAGGCCGCCAGCCCGGACTGGAACACCAGTCCCGCGTGCTCGCGCAACGCGTGGAAGCGGATCCTGGGCCACTCGTCCTGTGCGACGCGCAACTCGGACGAGTGGGTCGCCATGTAGGTCGGCGCGTCGACCGCGTCGTAAGCGATGCGGGCCGAGTTGAAGTCGATGAAGCGCTTCAGCTCGCGTTCGCCGTCGGCCGCGCTCATGCCGTCCGCTTCGGCCGTCACCCAGCGCGCGAGCCGCTGCCTGGTGCCGATCAGGCGCGCCTTCACGCCGTACTCGTGTTCGAGCCGATGCAGCACGACTTCGAACTGCAATTGGCCCACGGCCCCGAGCAGCAGCGACCCGCCCAGATGCGGGCGGAAGACCTGGATCGCGCCTTCCTCGCCGAGCTGAGCGAGTCCGTGCTTCAACTGCTTGGCCCGTAGCGGGTCGGCGACCTCGACCGCCTGGAACATCTCGGGAGCGAAGAAGGGCAGGCCGGTGAATTGGAGCGGCTCGCCTTCGGTCAGCGTGTCGCCGAGCTGCAGCGTGCCGTGATTGGGGATGCCGATGATGTCGCCGGCGTAGGCGTCCTCGGCGATCTCGCGTCGTTGCGACAGGAAGGTCACGACGTTGTTCGGCTTCATCGCCTTGCCCGAGCGCGTGACCCTGAGGTTCATGCCGCGTTCGAAGTGGCCCGCGCACACGCGCACGAACGCGATCCGGTCGCGATGGGCCGGGTCCATGTTCGCCTGGATCTTGAAGACCACGCCGGCGAACCTGCTCTCGTCCGGTCCGACCGCGCGCTGGATGGCGTTGCGACCGAGCGGCGGCGGCGCGAGATCGACGACCGCGTCGAGGACTTCCTGCACGCCGAAGTTGTTGACCGCCGACCCGAAGAAGACCGGCGTCTGCTTCGCCGCGATGAATTCCGCTTCGTCGAAGCCTGCGGATGCCGAGCGCACGAGCTCGATCTCGTCGCGTGCCTTCGCGACATAGCCGGTGCCCGCGTCGAAGCGCCGTTCGATCGCCGGGTCGTCGAGGCCTTCGATGGTCTCGAAGGCCTGGCCCGCCTTGTCGGCGCCCGGCTGGAAGACGCGCATGCGGTCGGCCGCGAGGTCGTAGACGCCGCCGAAGTTCTTGCCCATCCCGATCGGCCACGTGAAGGGCACCGCGGTCATGCCGAGCGCACGCTCGATCTCGTCGAGCAGGTCGAGCGGCTCGCGGACTTCGCGGTCCATCTTGTTGACGAACGTGATGATCGGCGTGCCGCGCGCACGACACACCTCGAGGAGCCGCAGCGTCTGCGCTTCGACGCCGTTGGCCGCGTCGATCACCATCAGCGCGGCGTCCACCGCGGTCAGCACGCGATAGGTGTCCTCGGAGAAGTCCTGGTGTCCCGGCGTGTCGAGCAGGTTGATGACGCAGTCGCGATATTCCATCTGCATCACCGACGACGCGACCGAGATGCCGCGCTGCTTCTCGATCTCCATCCAGTCGGACGTCGCATGGCGGCTCGCCTTGCGCGCCTTCACCGACCCCGCGATGTGGATCGCGCCGGAGAACAGCAGCAGCTTCTCGGTCAGCGTCGTCTTGCCGGCGTCGGGGTGCGAAATGATCGCGAAGGTTCGTCTGCGCCGGACTTCTTCGGCGTTGGAGCGTGATTGCATCGGGGACTCTCTGGCTGGCGGGTCGGCATGCGGGCATCGGTGCGGCCGACGCCGACCGCCGGAAGGAGGAAGCGATTTTATGACGAGTCGCGTTTCTTCGAGCCCGCGACGGAAGCCCCGCCGGGTAACGACGCGAGACCGCGTGATCGACGGTTCGTCATCGACACGCCATCGAGCTGTCACCTGCGCTTCCTACGATGCGGCCTTCGCGGTCATCGGTCCGTCGCTCGAGCGGCTCACCGCCGGCGATGGTCCGCGATCCCGACGCCTGCGCTTCGAACGCGAGGCCGGTGCCGGACGTCCTTCATCACCCACGAGGAGCTTCATGAAAGAACTGGCCCTTTCCCTGCTGGTCGCCGCCGCGAGCCTGGGCGCGTCGCAGGCCTCCGCGACCGTGCTCACCTTCGACGATCTCGGCAGCGACGACTTCGTTCCGGTCCACTACGGCGGACTCGACTGGTCGGACAGCGACTGGTTCGCGTTCTCCGGAGCGCAGGACCCCTACACGCCGCACTCGGGCAGCTACCGCATCGCGACGGGATTCGGCGACGCCGACGTCGCGACGTCGGTCCGCTTCGCCGCGCCTTCGGTCTTCCAGGGCGCCTGGTTCGCAGGCGTGCCCGGGGCGACCGTGACCTTCCTCCTCTACAACGCCGGCGTCCTCGTCGCGACGTCCGCGACGCTGGATCCGGGGGCGACGCCGCAGTTCCTCTCGAGCGGCTACGGCGGCCTCGTCGACCGACTGGTCGTCTCGAGCCCCGACCAGGGTTTCTACGTGCTCGACGACCTGACCTTCACCCGCGCGGTCCCGGAACCGGCGATCGGCGCGCTGATGCTGGCCGGGCTGTGCGCCGCCGGCGCCGTCACGAGGCGCCGCGGCGATCGGACGCGCACGAGCGGCTGAGACCACTCCCGCATCGCCGTGACGACGGACGCCGGCGACAGACCGGCGACCGAACGGCAAGACCGACCGGGCGATGCGGAACCTGAACGAACACCCTGGAGATCCACACCATGAAGACCATCAACCGTCGCCAGTTCCTTCGGACCGCGGCGACCGCCGCGGGCTCCGCCGCCGCTCTCTCCGCGCTTCCTCCCGCGATCGCGAAGGCTCTCTCGATCGCGGCCAACGACCGCACCGGCACCATCCAGGACGTCGAGCACATCGTGCTGCTGATGATGGAGAACCGCGGTTTCGATCACTACTTCGGCTCGATGAACGGCGTTCGCGGCTTCGCCGACCGCTTTCCGATCCCGGTGGCCGACGTGCCGGGGCTGCTGCAGGGCAAGACCGTCTGGTACCAACGCAACGACAACGCGACCGGCACCAGCCCCAGGCTGCTGTCGATGCAGCACAACGACACCGTCCTCAACTTCCCGTTGATGCGCACCGCGGACACGGTCCATCTCTATCCGGATACCCAGAACGGGTGGGACCACGGCCGCATGACCAACTGGCCGCAGTACAAGTCCAACGCGTCGATGGTCTACTACACCGAGGCGGACATCCCGTTCCAGTTCGCGCTCGCCAACGCCTTCACGATCTGCGATGCCAACCACGCGTCGTTCTTCGGAGGCACAGCGCCCAACCGCACTTTCCAGTGGACCGGCACCAACCACGGCCGCGACGATCCGTCGAAGCCGGGCGTCTACAACGGCCCCGCGGTGGAGAACAGCTACGGCGGCACGCTGACGGGCGGGACGATCAAGAGCGGCTACACGTGGACGACCTATCCGGAACGCCTCGAGGACGCGGGCGTCTCCTGGCGCATCTACCAGAACCTCGAGATCGAGCAGTATGGGATGAACTCGGCGCTCGGCTTCAAGAGCTTCCGCGACGCCTACAACGCGAGCGTGCCGACCGTGTCGCCCAACCGCACGCCGCGCCAGCAGGCCATCTACGAGAAGGGCATCAAGACGCGGGACGTCGACCTGCTGAAGGCCGACGTGCTGGCGGGGCTGCTGCCGTCCGTCTCGTGGGTCTGCCCCGGCTCGTCGACTTCCGAGCATCCGGGCGCTTCGAGTCCCGCACAGGGAGCGAAGTACATCTCGTCGGTGCTGGATGCGCTGACGTCCAACCCGGACGTGTGGAGCAAGACCGTGCTGATCGTCAACTTCGACGAGAACGACGGCTTCTTCGATCACGCCGTCCCGCCGGCTCCGCCTTCGTATCTGACCTACAGCCCCGATCCCGCCGTCGCGGTGTTCGCGGGCGCCAGCACCGTCGACGTCTCCGACGACTACCTGGGCGACGACGACGGTGGCTTCCCGGCGGTCGATCCCTACAAGCACCGGCCCTGGGGGCTCGGACCCCGCGTGCCGATGTACGTCATCTCGCCTTGGAGCAAGGGCGGCTGGGTCAACTCGCAGGTGTTCGATCACACGTCGACCATCCGCTTCGTCGAGAAGCGCTTCGGTGTCGTTGAGCCCAACATCAGCCCGTGGCGCCGTGCCGTCTCGGGCGACCTGACCTCGTGCTTCAACTTCGCGTCGCCGAACGAAGGCACTCCGGTGCTGCCCGACACGATCGCGCTCGACGCTCGCAGCCGGACACTGACGAGGACGACCACGCCGCCGATCGCGCCGATGCCGGTATTGCCCGTACAGGCCGGCGGCACCAAGCCGTCGCGTGCGCTTCCTTACGAGCTCCACGCCACCAGCGTCGTCGTGCCGGGCACGACGAGCCTCGACGCGACGAAGGTGCGGCTGACGTTCGCCAGCACCGGTGCGAGCGCGGCGGTGTTCCATGTCTACGACCGCCTGAACCTGACCCAGGTCCCGCGGCGCTACACGGTGGAACCGGGCAAGCAGCTGAGCGACCAGTGGACGCCTTCTTCCACCGGCTCGTACGACCTCTGGGTGCTCGGCCCGAACGGATTCCACCGACACTTCACCGGCAATGCGCGACGGGTCGCCGCGGCCGGCCAGCCCAATCCCTCCGTCGTCGTGAGCTACGACACCGGAGCGCAGCTGCTGCTGGTCAAGCTCGTCAACAGCGGGCCGGTCGCGGCCACGTTCACGCTGACGGCCAACGCCTACTACGCCACGACGCCGACCTCCTATCGGGTCGTCGCCCGCGGCGAGACCGTCGCGACGCAGCTGCTCGCGGCGAGCGGAGGCTGGTACGACTTCACCGTCCGCGTCGACGGGCAAGCGGACTTCAGTCGCCGCTTCGCCGGACGGATGGAGACCGGCGTCGATTCGATCAGCGATCCGGCGATGTCCGGCACGGCGGTCGGCGACCAGTACCGTCTCGGCACCTAGCCGTGCGGTGACCGCGAGGCGGGCGAGCGGACCATCGGTCTCGCCCGCCTGCGCCGCGGCCCACCGGCCGCGACGATCGCGAGCCTCCGGCTCGGCACGATCGGAGGGCATCGAAGTCGCGTCGGGCGGTCTCGCGACGCCTTGCGACCGTCATCGTCAGGCGGGGCACAGTAGAATCCGCGGCTGTTGCCATGAAGCCCTCTTCTCGAACACCGTCCCGACTCGACGACCTCATCGAAGGGCTGCGGCGTCTGCCCGGAGTCGGGCCCAAGTCGGCGCAGCGCATCGCCTATCACCTGCTGCAACACGATCGCGACGGCGCGACCCGACTCGGCGACGCGCTGACCCGGGCGGTCGCGGCGATCCGTCATTGCGCGCTCTGCAATACCTTCACCGAGGACGAACTCTGCGACGTCTGTGCATCCGATCGACGCGACCGTGCGCTGCTGTGCGTCGTCGAGACGCCCGGCGACCAGTTGATGATCGAACAGACGCTCGCGTATCGCGGCCTCTATTTCGTGCTGATGGGGCGGCTGTCGCCGCTCGACGGCATCGGTCCGAAGGACATCCATCTCGACCGGCTGCTGCGGCGCGCGACCGACGGCGTCGTGCGCGAGGTGGTCCTCGCGACCAACTTCACCAACGAAGGCGAGGCCACTGCGCATACCATCGGCGAGATGCTGAAGAGCCGCGGTCTCGCCGTGACGCGTCTCGCCAGGGGCGTGCCGGTCGGCGGCGAGCTCGAATACGTGGACGCCGGTACCATCGCGCAGGCGGTGCTCGACCGACGTTCCTCCTGACCCTCATCGACGGAGCAGTACACGAATGGAATATCGACGTCTCGGCCGTGCGGGGATCAAGGTCAGCGCGCTGTCGTTCGGCTCGTGGGTCACCTACGGCAACCAGATGGACAGCAGGCTCGCCCGCGAGTGCATGGCGGCCGCCTTCGACGCGGGCGTCAACTTCTTCGACAACGCGGAGGTCTACGCGCTCGGTCAGTCCGAGACCATCATGGGTCAGGTGCTGAAGGAGCTGAAGTGGCCGCGCATGAAGTACCTCGTCTCGACGAAGTTCTTCTGGGGTCTCGAGAAGGGACCGAACGAGCGCAACACGCTCAATCGCAAGTACCTCCATCACGCGATCGACGCGTCGTTGAAGCGCCTGGATCTGGACTTCGTCGACCTCGTCTATTGCCATCGTCCCGATCCCGAGACGCCGATCGAGGAGACGGTCCGGGCCATGCACGACATGATCGCGCGCGGCAAGGCGTTGTACTGGGGCACGTCGTCGTGGCCGGCGGCCGACATCCGCGCCGCCTGGGACCTCGCCGAGAAGCATCACCTCCACAAGCCGGTCGTCGAGCAACCCGAGTACAACCTCTTCCACCGCACCCAGGTCGAAGTGGAGTACGCCCGCCTCTACGAGGACATCGGCCTCGGCCTGACCACCTGGAGCCCGCTCGCGTCGGGTCTGCTGACCGGCAAGTACCGGGGCGGTGCTCCGGAGGGCAGCCGCGCCACGTTGCAGAACTACGCCTTTCTGAAGGAGCGATTGCTCGACGGCAGGAAGAACGCGGTCGTCGCGGAGCTCGACGCGATCGCGTCGGACCTCGACTGCTCGCTCGCGCAGCTCGCGCTCGCCTGGTGCGCCAGCAATCGCGACGTCTC
>CALMOR010000159.1:33193-34786 GCA_937872165.1 uncultured Burkholderiales bacterium
CGGTCAGAATGAGATCCTTCTCGACCGTCATCACCGGCGCGTCGCGACCCGAGCAGGTGGTCGAGAACATGAAGGCGATGGACATCGTCGGTCGCATCGATGCCGGCATCAAGCAGCGCATCGATGCGATCGTCGGAGATACCGATGCGTGAGCGCGTCGAACGAGCGTCGAGGTCGGCATGATCATCGCCTTCTGGTGCGTGCTGATCGCGGCCTGCCTGCCGATGGCGTGCTCCTATCTCGCGAAGTTCGAAGGCAGCGTGGCCTCGCCCGACGGCTCGACCCGGCGCTTCGACAACCACCATCCGCGTGCCTGGCTCGCGCAACTGAGCGGACGGCCGGCCCGGGCCGACGCGGCACAGGCCAACAGCTTCGAGGCCTTTCCCCTCTTCGCGGCGGGCGTCGTGATCGCGGTGCTCCAGCACGTGCCGATCGACACGATCGACCTGATCGCGGTGATCTTCGTCGTCGCGCGCATCGCGTATATCGCCTGCTACGTCGCAGACCTGCCGCGGCTGCGTTCGACGGCGTGGGGCATCGGCTTCGCCTGCTGTGTCGCGCTCTTCCTGTTCGCGGCGACCGGCTCGCTGCGTTGATCGATTGAAGCCCGTCGACCGAAGCCCGTCGATCGACCCCGTCCCCCGAACTCGCGACCGTACCGCACCCACCGACGCTGCCATGGACGCCCCCGACCCGAAGCCCGCCCAGACCGCCGCCGATCCCGCGACCCTCGCGAAGTGGATCTCGGCCGTCGCGCTCGGGGACCGTCAGGCCTATCGTCGCCTCTACGATGCGACGTCGCCGAAACTGTTCGCGATCGCTCTGCGTATCTTGCGTGAAGAGGGTCGTGCGGAGGATGTCTTGCAGGACAGTTTCGTCAACGTGTGGAACGGGGCCGCGAGCTACAACGTGTCGCTGTCGGCGCCGATGACCTGGATGGTCACGATCGTGCGCAACCGCGCGCTCGACTACATCCGCCGGCTCGACCATCGCACGGTCGAGCTCGACGACGACCTCGAGGCCGTGCTCGAGTCCGATCGACCGACGCCGGTCGACCTGGCGAGCGGCGCCCAGGACGCCGTCGCCTTGCAGCGCTGCCTGAAGCGGCTCGATGCAGGCCAGCGCCAGGCCATCGCGTTCGCGTACTTCCAGGGGCTGACCCATTCCGAACTCGCAGCGACCCTGAAGATTCCCATCGGGACCGTGAAGACGTGGATCCGTCGCGGGCTCGAGAAGATGCGTCGCTGCCTCGACGGCGTGCTGGCCTGACGCGAGCCGCGAATGGATACCCGAGGCAACACGCCCCTTCGCGAGATGCTGGCCGCCGAGTACGCGCTCGGCACGCTGCGCGGGGGCGCGCGACGCCGCTTCGAGCGCTGGAGCAGGACCGACGACGAACTGCGCGCGCTCGCGCTCGAATGGAGCGAGCGCCTCGCGCCGCTCGTCGACGGCATCCCGTCGCGCGTCCCGCCGAAGCGCGTATGGGAAGCGATCGAGGCCCGGCTGCCGGGCTTCGGCGCGCGACATGCGGGCAGGTCGCCCGTCGTCGGCTTCTGGGATCGCATCGCGGTATGGCGAGGGCTGTCGGCCGCG
>CALMOR010000159.1:34796-37086 GCA_937872165.1 uncultured Burkholderiales bacterium
CTGGGCCACCGAGCGGAACGCCTCCCGCGCCTCGCGACAGCCCGCGGTCGTCGCCCGCGGGCGGCTCGTCGCCGCCGCGTCCATCACCTCTGGGGATGCGGGGCCGGCGCGTCGGGAGGCCCCGGGGCCCGGGGGGCGGGGGCGGGTGCGGGGCGCGGAGCCGCGCGTCGAGGCGCGCGTAGAGACCCGGGTCGAGACGCGCGTCGTCGAAGTCGACGCGGTGCCCGGTGCGATCGCGATGCTAATCGACGCGAAGTCGAGCAAGCCGGTCGCGCTCGTGCTCACGTCGCGACGCGACGAGGCGGTGTCGATCAAGGTCGCTGCCGATGTCGACGTTCCCGACGGCAAGGTCCTCCAGCTGTGGATGGCGCCGAAGGACGCCGTCGGCCTGCAGTCGATGGGCGTGCTGCCCGGCGATCCGCGGAAGGCGCTCGAGAAGGTTCCCTACATCGATCGGGCGACCCTCGCGCGCGCGAAGGCCTTCGGCCTGTCGCTCGAGCCGGCCGGCGGCTCGCCGCAACCGACGAAGGTCCTCGGACTGGGCGCGCTCGTCGAACTCGGCGGTTGAAGCCGTCCCGACGCGCGGGCGTGATCTAGAATCGTCCGACGAGCCGGTCCGGTGCGCGTGGTCCCATGCCACGCGGCAGGTCGAGACGCCGGCCCTTCGGAGACCCGGGGATGAACGATACGAGTGCCCGGAGCCGCGTGCTCCGGTTCGCCGTCGTCGCGCTTTCGACGATCGCGGCGGTCGCGTCCAACGGCATCACCGCCGCGCAGTCGCTCGAGAAGCCGAACGTCTCGATCGCGGTCGGCGGCAAGGCCGGCCTCTACTACCTGCCGCTGACCGTCGCCGAGCGTCTCGGCTACTTCAGGGACGAAGGCCTGACCGTCGAGATCAGCGACTTCGCCGGTGGCGCGAAGGCGCTCGAGGCCCTGGTCGGCGGCAGCGTCGACGTCGTCGCCGGGGCCTACGAACACACCATCAACATGCAGTCGAAGGGGCAGCACATCCGCTCGTTCGCGCTGATGGGCCGGTCGCCCGCGATCACCATCGCGGTGGCCTCGTCGAAGGCCGCGGGCGTCGCCGGGCCGAAGGATCTCAAGGGCCTGAAGGTCGGCGTCTCCGCGCCGGGGTCGTCGACCAACATCGCGCTCAACACGTATCTCGCCAAGGGCGGCCTCAAGCCGTCGGACGTGTCGGTCATCGGCGTCGGGACCGGGGCGGGCTCGCTGGCCGCGCTGCGCAGCGGCCAGATCGACGCGATGGCGAACATCGAGCCGGTGATGACGATGCTCGAGCAGAAGAACGACGTGAAGACGCTCGTCACCACGCGAACCGCGAAGGGGACCGAGGCCCTCTTCGGCGGCGCGATGCCGGCCGCGACCCTGTATGCGTTCGACGACTTCGTCCGCAAGTATCCGAAGACGACGCAGGCGCTCGCCAACGCGATCGTCCGCGCGGATCGCTGGCTCGCGAAGGCCGGTCCGTCGGACGTGCTGAAGGCCGTTCCCGAGAACTATCAGCTCGGCGACAAGGCTTTGTACCTCGCGGCGTTCGCGAGCCAGAGGGACGCCTATTCGCCCGACGGGCTGATGCCGGAGTCGGGTCCGAAGACCGCGCTCGCGGCGCTCGGAAGCTTCGACGCCCGGCTCGATCCCGCGAAGATCCGGCTCGACGACACGTACACCAACGACTTCGCGAAGCGCGCCGATCAGAAGTATCCGTGACGCGGTGAACGTCCTCGCCGCTTCGTTCGACGTGGAGGCGGCGCTCGCCTTCGACGCGGTCACGTGCGTCTTCTCGTCCGACGACGATCCGTCGCTGCGCCATGTCGCGATCGAAGGCCTCTCGCTCGCGGTGGCGCCGGGCGAGTTCGTCTCGGTCGTCGGGCCGACCGGCTGCGGCAAGTCGACGCTGCTCAACGTCGGAGCCGGCCTGCTCGCGCCGTCGTCGGGTGCGGTCCATGTCTTCGGCGAGCCGCTCGATGCGCGGCGCGGAGTCAACCGGCGCAGCGGCTACATGTTCCAGTCCGACGCGCTGATGCCGTGGCGAAACGCGCTCGACAACGTGACCGCGGGCCTCGAGTTCCGGGGCGTTCGCCGACAGGAGGCGACGGCGCTCGCGCACCAATGGCTGGCGCGCGTCGGACTCGCGGGCTTCGACGATCGTTATCCGCATCAGTTGTCGGGCGGGATGCGAAAGCGCGTCGCGCTCGCGCAGGCACTGATCCTCGATCCGGACATCGTGCTGATGGACGAGCCGTTCTCCATCAACTGGCGGGTCTGGATG
>CALMOR010000160.1 GCA_937872165.1 uncultured Burkholderiales bacterium
CCCCCCAGGTCGTGCCCGGCCCCGGCGGCACCGGCGCCGTCTCCGCCGCCGCCGCCGGCGACGTGATGGTCTGCGCGAGCGCGGTGGGACCGACCGAGCTCAATAAGAAGATCGCGAGGCCCGAGCAAGTGGCCAGACTCCTGTTACCCATGAAGTTCTCCGGCTGAAGACGAGACGGACACTTCGCAAGGTCTGTGCCACGAGCGGCGCCCGTCTCGAGGTGTCGCACCGGCCTCGAAACCCGTCGAGCAAGCCCAGCTCCGTGCGCATCGTCCAACTTGGGGCGGATGCCGCCGCGTTGCTGTGCGTCGGCCGCGGTGCACGGCGTACGATGACGTCCACTCACCGGAAGTCCCATGCTCAATGCCCGTACCCGTCGTCGCAAGCCGCTCAAGATCGGCATCTCGCCACGCCTCTTCCACGCCGAGGCGGGTGGCGTCGGACTGCGCTCGAAGTCCGTCATGTACCTCGAGGAATCGGTCGCGTACTGGGTGATGTCGCGCGACGTGATGGTCTTCATGGTGCCGGTCATCACGCGCGACGCGCGGCTCTCGCGCTCCGACATCAAGCTCGAGGACTACATCGACCACCTCGACGGCCTGGTGCTGCAGGGCGGCGCGGACCTCAGTCCGACGAGCTACGGCGAAGAGCCGATCAAGCCCGAGTGGGCCGGCGACAAGACGCGCGACGACTTCGAACGCGAGCTGTTGCTGGAATTCGTGGAGGCCCGCAAGCCGGTCCTCGGCATCTGCCGCGGGCTGCAGCTGATCAACGTCGCGTTCGGCGGCACGCTGTACCAGGACATCCCGTCGCAGCACGAAGAGGCCATCGTCCATCGGCACGAGGAGGCCTACGACGCGCACGCGCATCCGATCGAGATCGTGCCGGGCTCGGGACTCGCGAAGCTCTATCCCGACGGCGCGACCGGCAACGTGATCTCGATCCATCACCAGGCCGCACGGCAACTCGGCCGCCACATCCGCGTCGAGGCGCGCTCGGTGCCCGACGGCCTGCCCGAGGCGATCCGGCTCGACGCCGACACCTACGTGTTCGGCGTCCAGTGGCATCCGGAATTCCATCGCGCCAGCGATCCCCGCGTGATGGACTGCGCGCCGATCCTCGAGGAGTTCCTCGCGGCCGTGCGCAAGCGCGCATAGTCGACGCCCTAGTGCGCCCCGGCGGCCGCTTCGGCGCCGCCGCCCCCGGCCTTCGCGGGACGCGCGATCCACACGACCCCGATCAGCAGCACGAAGAGGATCGCCGACACGTAGAAGATGTCGTTGGCGCCGAGCATGTAGGCCTGCACGTCGATCGTGCGGTTGATGGCCAGCATGGCCTGGTCGCTCGAGAGCCCAACGGCCTGGAGGCCCTGCATGTACTGCGCGGCGCTGCTGCTGCCGTTGTCGATCGCCTCGGTCAGCCGCGCGTGATGGAGGATCGCGCGGTCCTCCCACATCGTCGTCGCGATCGACGTGCCGAACGCGCCCGCCGTGATGCGGGCGAAGTTCGACAGGCCGGAAGCCGCCGCGATGCGGTCGGGGGGCAGTCCCGACAGCGTCAGCGTCACGAGCGGGATGAAGAAGAACGCCATCGCCGCACCTTGAAGGATGATCGGCTTGACCAGTACCGAGAAGCTCGCCTGCGTGTTGTAGAACGTGCGCCAGTACAGCGCCGCGCCGAAGATGGCGAAGGCCACCGTGGCGAACTTGCGCGGATCGACCTGGCCGACGAACTTGCCGACGATGGGGGACAGCAGGATGGCGAAGAGCCCGACCGGCGCCGTGAGGAGGCCCGCGTCGGTCGCGGTGTAGCCCATGTACTGCTGCAGCCACAACGGCATCAGCACGACGTTGCCGAAGAACACCCCGTAGCCGAGCGCGAGCGTCAGAGCACCGGTCCAGAAGTTGCGGATCTTGAACAGGCGCAGGTCCACGACCGGATGGTCGTTGTCGACCAGCTCCCAGACCAGGAAGCAGGCGAACGAGACGGCGGCGACCGACGCCAGCACGATGATGAAGCCCGAGCTGAACCAGTCGAGCTCCTTGCCCTTGTCGAGCATGATCTGCAGCGCCCCGACCCACAGCACGAGGAGGCCGAGCCCGACGCCGTCGATCGGCAGCTTGCGGATCGGCGTCTCGCGGTTCTTGAAGATCGTCCACGTCGTCCAGGCGGCCGCGATGCCGACGGGAAGGTTGATGTAGAAGATCCACGGCCACGAGATGTTGTCGGTGATCCATCCGCCGAGCATCGGTCCCATCACCGGCGCGACCAGCGTCGTCACCGACCACACCGCCAGCGCCATGCCGGCCTGCGCCTTCGGATAGCTCGACAGCAGCAGTGCCTGCGACAACGGAATCATCGGACCCGCGACGAAGCCCTGCAGCACGCGGAAGGCGATCAGCATCGGCAGCGACGTCGCGAGCCCGCAGAGCCACGACGACAGCACGAACAGCAGCACCGAGCCGGTGAACAGCTTGACCGCGCCGAAGCGCTGCGTGAGCCAGCCGGTGAGCGGCAGCGCGATCGCATTGGCGACCGCGAACGACGTGATGACCCAGGTCGCCTGCGAGCTCGAGACGCCGAGATCGCCGGCGATCGACGAGAGCGACACGTTCGCGATCGACGTATCGAGCACGTTCATGAAAGTCGCGAGCGCGAGCGAGATCGTGCCGACGATCTTGGCCCAGCCGGTCAGCGGCGGATAGCCCGCGGAGGGCTGCCCCGCCGG
>CALMOR010000161.1 GCA_937872165.1 uncultured Burkholderiales bacterium
GTCTGCCCGCCCAGCTCACCCTCCCGCTGATCATCGCCTGCGCATTGTTCATGGAGAACCTCGACGGCACGATCATCGCGACGTCGTTGCCGGTGATCGCGACCGACCTCGCCGAGAACCCGATCGCGCTGAAGCTCGCGCTCACGTCGTACCTGGTCAGCCTCGCGGTCTTCATCCCGGTCAGCGGATGGATGGCCGACCGCCACGGCTCGCGCACCGTGTTCCGTTCGGCGATGGCGGTGTTCGTGATCGGCTCGCTCGCGTGCGGCTTCTCGAGCACGCTCGGCGGCTTCGTGCTCGCCCGCTTCGTGCAGGGCATGGGCGGCGCGATGATGGTCCCGGTCGGCCGCCTCGTGCTGCTGAAGAGCGTCGAGAAGCGCGAGCTCGTGAAGGTCCTCTCGTACCTGACCATGCCCGCGCTGCTCGGCCCGATCATGGGTCCGCCGCTCGGCGGCTTCATCAGCACCTACCTGCACTGGCGCTGGATCTTCTTCGTCAACGTGCCGATCGGTCTCGTCGGCTGGCTGCTCGCGGGCCGGTACGTGCCCGAGATCGTCGAGGACGCGCGCACGCCGCTCGACTGGGTCGGCTTCCTGCTGTCGGGCGTCGGCCTGTCGGCGCTCACGCTCGGAGCGGCGACGCTCGGCCAGCATCTGCTGTCGGCGGCCGGCTCCGCGACCTGCATCGTCGTCGGCACCGCCTGCCTCGTGCTTTACGTGACGCATGCACGACGCTTCGCACGCGCGGGCCGGAAGCCGGTACTCGACTTCCGCTTCCTGCGCGTGAAGACCTACTTCGCCGGCGTCGTCGGCGGGTCGCTGTTCCGCATCGGCGTCGGTGCGTCGCCGTTCCTGCTGCCGCTGATGCTGCAGGTCGGCTTCGGCTTCACCGCGCTGCAGTCGGGGCTGTTGACCTGTTCGTCCGCGGCCGCCGCGATGTTCATGAAGACGCTCGCGACGACGATCCTCAAGCGCTACGGCTTTCGCACGGTGCTGTCGACCAACGCGCTGATCGCGTCGATGACGATCGTCGGCTACGGCGCCTTCTCGTCGTCCACGCCGATCGCGTGGATGCTCGGCCTGCTGTTGTTCGGCGGCTTCTTCCGCTCGTTGCAGTTCACGTCGCTGAACGCGCTGTCGTACGCCGACGTCGACAAGCGCGACATGGGCGCGGCCTCGGGCCTCGCCAACGTCGCGCAGCAGATGTCGCTGTCGACCGGCGTCACGCTCGGTGCGGCCGCGCTCGAGTCGATGACGCTGGCCGCGGGTCGCACCGATGTCGTCGCGGGCGACTTCCGGGTCGCGTTCCTCGTCGTCGGCCTCGTGTCGGCGTCGTCGTTGCTGCTGATCCTGCGACTGCCGGCCGATGCGGGCGACGAGGTCTCGGGCCGCGAGATCCGGCAGGCCGACCCGCGGCTCGCGCCCGAAGACACGCCGAACCCGACTGCTACGACGCCGACCGCGACGTCGACCCCGGGCCGCTGACCTCGGCGTCGGCGGTGCCGGCTCCGCCCGCCGCGCGTCCCCAGCCGACGCCATGGTCCGCGTCGCGCCGCACGCGATCGTCGGTCAGCATCTTCTCGAGTTCGTCGCGGCCGCTGCGCACGCGGGCCACGAGCTTCTGCTCGTCGCGGAACTCGGGCAGCATTTCCTCGAGCGTCTTGATGGTCGAGCGCCGGAAGCGGTCCGCGATGCGACGACCCTCGAAGGGCCGCACGCCCATCACCTCGAGCGCCGAGCGCGCCGTCCGCAACGCGGACTCGAAGGTCTCGCGCTCGACGTGCTCGATGCCGGCCTCGCGCAGCTCGAGCCAGTGGCGCACGTTGCGCGCCCGCGCCAGGATGCGCAGACGCGGGAAGGCCTCGGTGGCCGCGCGCGCGAGCTGCATGCTGTCGTCGACGTCGTCGATCGCGATCACGAGCAGCGCCGCGTCGCGCGCGCCGGCGGCCTGCAGCAGGTCGAGCCGCGTCGCATCGCCGTAGAAGACCTTCGTGCCGAAGCGACGCAACAGCTCGATCTGGTCCGGGTCGTGTTCGAGCACGATCACCGGATAGCCCGAGCCACCGAGCATCCGCGCGACGATCTGTCCGTAGCGGCCGAAGCCCGCGATGATCACCGGCGCGCGCTCGTCGATCACGTCGGCCTCGCGTCGCTGGGCGCGGGCAACGCGCGCGACGAGGCGGTCGGCGACGATCAGCACCAGCGGCGTCGCGGCCATCGAGATCGCGACCGCGGCCGTCAGCAACGGGATCCACTGGCCGTCGAGCACCTTCGATTCGGACGCGACGCTGAAGACGACGAACGCGAACTCGCCGCCCTGACCGAGCAGGGCTCCGAACGCGAGACGCTGGCGGACCGGCACGCCGAGCGGCTTCGCGATCGCGACCAGCACCGCGAACTTGATCGCGATCAGCCCGACGACGAGCGCGAGCAGCAGCAGCGGACTGGCCCACACCTCGCCGAAGTCGATCGACATGCCGACGCCGATGAAGAAGAGGCCGAGCAACAGCCCCTTGAACGGCTCGATGTCGGTCTCGAGCGCGCGGCGATACTCGGAGCTCGCGAGCAGCACGCCGGCGATGAAGGCGCCGAGCGCCATCGACAGCCCGGCGAAGCTCATCAGCTCCGCGATGCCGACCACGAGCAGCAGCGCGAACGCGGTGAAGACCTCGCGCACGTCGGCCTTCGCGACGATGCGCAGGATCGGCTTGACGAGATAGCGGCCGGCGACGACGACCACGACGATGGCCGCGACCGCGATCAGCGCCTTCTGCCACACCGGTTGGTCGCTCGCCGCATGCTTGCCGAGGCCCATCATCTGCGCCACCAGCGGGATCACCGCGATCAACGGGATCGCAGCGATGTCCTGGAACAGCAGGATGGCGAAGCCGGTGCGGCCCGCCGGCGTCGCGGTCATGTTGCGCTCGCCCATCACCTGCATGCCGATCGCGGTGGACGACATCGCGAGCGCGTAGCCGGCGATCAGCGACGGCGCCCGCGCGAGGCCGAGTGCCATCAGGCCGACCGTGAGCAGCGCGCCGGTGAGGCCGATCTGCACGCCGCCTCCCACGAAGACCGCGCCGCGCAGCTTCCACAACTCGTCGAGGTCGAGTTCGAGGCCGATCAGGAACAGCATCAGCACGACGCCGAACTCGGAGACCTGTCCGATGCTCTCGACGTCGGAGATCAGGCCGAGGCCCCACGGGCCGATGACGCAGCCGGCGATCAGGTAGCCGAGCACCGAGCCGAGGCCGAGTCGCTTCGCGAGCGGCACCGCGATGACGGCGGCCGCGAGATAGACGATCAGGTCGACGATCATGCCGGCAGGCGCTTACGTGCGGTCTCGAACGTCAGCAGCCGTGCGCGATAGCGTTGTCCCGCCGCGGCGACCTCGGCCTGATCGGAATGCGCGTCGTGCACGACGATCGGCTCGAGCCAGTCCATGCCGCAGAAGAGCGCGGTCTGCCGCATCGGCGCGACGAAGGCCTCGAACGGATGGCCGTGCGGTCCGTCCTTCGAGTACGCGTCGAAGTCGCCGCCGGTCGTCGCCACCCACTGCAGGCGCTTGCCCTTCAGCGCCGCGGCTCCCTCGCCGTAGGCCCAGCCCATCGTGAAGACCTCGTCGATCCAGAGCTTCATCAGCGCCGGCATGCCGTACCAGTACACCGGATGCTGGAGCACCATCGTGTCGACGGTCTCGAGCCGGCCCTGCTCGGCCTCGATGTCGATGTCGAAGTCCGGATAGAGGTCGTACAACGGACGTCGCTCGACGAACGACAGGTCGTCGATCGCCTTCAGCAGCTCGCGGTTGGCGAGCGAACGCTCGGCATACGGATGCGCGAAGATCAGCGCGACGGTCGGGGCGGACATGGCTTTGCTCGGGATCGCGGGCGTCGATGTGCGCGATGGTAAGGGGTCGCACGGGGTCGCGCGGCGGTCGTGCGGAGTTCGACCCGGGCGCTGGCCGTCCGGCCGACGGTGCCTGCTACAGTCACGGCCATGAGCGACCACAAACCCATTGCTCCCGGCACCATCGTGTTCCATCCGGCACGCGGGTACGGCGTGCTGACCGGCGTCAACCTCCTGACCGGCTGGGTCAGCGCGCGCTTCGGCAACGAGGTCAACACGCTGGACCTTTCGCTCGGCGACGATTGCATCGCGCACGCCGACGGCACGCCGATCCTGTTCCGTCGGGCCGCGCCCGACTACATGCCGCACGCGCGGCTGATGGCGATGGTCCGCGCGCTGCACGGCGCGGGATACGAGCGGCTCTACCTCTACACGTGGCCGAAGCCCTCGGGCCTGCACTGGCGCTGGCATCTCTTCACCGGTCGCCGCGATCGCGACGGCTTCTGGGTGCAGCGACCGTTGCGACCCGGCTGGTACGGCTCGGGCTCCGACTACAACTTCAATCCGGTGATGGGATGGGGCGACGCACCGGGCGCGACCACGGACCAGCTCGTCCATGCGCTCGCGTCCCACGACCCCGAAGGTCTCGCGCAGGCGCTCGGACGCGACGCCGACCACACCGCGTGGTTCGCCGAGGTCTGCGAGTCCCTGCTGCCCGACCATGCGTACAGCCTCGGCTGGGAAGCGGCCAACCGCAATCTGCGCCTGCAGACCAGCGGACCGCGCGGCATGCCGATCCATCTGCCGGTGATGGCCGTCAAGCGCGGGGTGCCGCGTTATGCGGGGTCCGCGTTGCCGTGGCCGCCCGGATGGACCGACGGCTGGGCGCATCACGGTTACGTGCGCGCGCTGCGTCGCGCGAGCGACCGGGCGAGCGAGACCGAAGGCTAGCTCCATCCCTACGAGGCGACTCGCGACACGGGTGGCGCTCGATGCGACGACGGCTCGCCGGCGCGAGCCGCAGCGCGGCCCTAGAAGAGATCCTTCTGCCGGCCGCGTGTCATCAGCCGGTACAGCTCCTCGATGGTCACCTCGCGCGAGCCGGGTATCACGCGGATGGTGTCGCCGGCGGCGACCGTGCCGGTCTCGAGCACTTCCAGATAGAAGCCGGTGAAGCCGGACTGCACCATCATCTTCGACGCGTGCTTGAAGCCCATGCGCGCGTTGAACTTGAAACACGGCTGGCGCGGCCCGTCGACGCGCAGGCGGACGGGCCGTGCATCGACGGCTTCGACCGGGTCGAGCACGAGCACGTCGCCGATCCACACGCGGTTCTCGGCCAGTCCCTCGATGGTCAGGTTCTCGCCCATGAAGCCCGGCGGCAACGGTTCGTCGATCCGGGTCGCCTGTTCGCGGATCGTGTGCCACGTCGAGTAGTGCTCGATCGGATAGGCGTAGACCGCCTTGTCGCGGCCGCCGTGCACGGTCAGGTCGGCCTGTTCGTCGCCGTCGAACCCGAGCGTGCGAAGGGCGATGCGTCGCGGATCGGCCAGCGTCGACACCGGCGTCTTGCGGATGCCGCTCATGACCTGTTCGCGCTGGCCATTGGCCGCGGGGACGAACAGCGGAGCGGCCTTGCCGGTACTGACTGCGAGGATGCGCATGGGTCGGAAGTTCAGGTGACGGCGACGGGCAGGCGTTCGATGCGCCGTTGCGCGACGACCGACACGCCGATCGCCACGAAGAATAACGGTAGCCCGACCCATGGCAACGCGAGCGACGCGGGATCCGTACCCGCATGGGCGAGCACCGGGCCGCCCACCGCCGCGCCGACGAACTGCCCGAGGTAGATGGCCGACGCGTCGAGCGCGACCGACGACAAGGTCGGCGCGAGGTTCACGAGCCGCACCTGCTGCATGCTGTTGCTCGCGAAGTTGCCGGCGCCCCACAGGATCGCCGCGACGATCGCGATCGCGATGCCGACGGGTCCCGATCCGACGGCGAACAGCGCGATCCAAGGCACGAACGCGGACGCCGTCGCCAGCAGCGCCGCGTGGATCACGAGAGCCGGCCCGCGCCGGTCGGCGATGCGGCCGGCCGCGAGGTTGCCGACGAAGCCGGCGAGTCCGTTCAGCGACAGCAGCGCGGTCAGTCCCGGCGGCGATACGCCCAGCGTGTCGCGATACGCGACGACGAGGTACGAGAACAGCGTGAACTGCGCGTTCGCATGGACGAGCGTCACCGACACGACGCGCAGCAACGCGGGATGCGCGCCGATCGCCTTCACGCGGCGCGGTCGATGCGGCCGACGAAGAGGCCGACCGGCAGGTGCCACCACACGAGCATCGCGCCCATGACGACAGCACGCCGATCGCGACCATCGCGACGTTGCCGAAGGCGAGCGACCACAACGCCGCGCTGGAACGATCGACCGGCGATGAAGCGGCAACCACCACGCGGAGAGGATGCGACGAGGAGGACGGGCGCGGCGGCCGCCGGCCGCCCCCATCGAGCCCCCGGGGGCGGGGGGGCCCGGAGCGTGCCCGCCGCCCCG
>CALMOR010000162.1 GCA_937872165.1 uncultured Burkholderiales bacterium
GTCGACGAAGAGCGCGAACGCGACGACACCGGGGACGACCGCGCGCGGCAGGACCGTCGCGCCGCCGGCCGCCGCGATCTTCGCCGGCGCGTCGTCGATCGACGGCACGCCCATGTAGGCGACCTTCTCGGCCGGGTCCTGCCGGATGCCGCCGCGGAGGCCGCCGGTGGAAGCCGGACAGATCGTCATCGTGGTGTCGATGTCCCAGTCGAACACCGACGCGTGGAAAGCCTTCAGCTGCGCCTCGTCCGGACCGGCGATGTCGAAGTAGGTGATCGCTGCGCCCATGCGTCTCCTCTCGTCGAGCGGTCAGCCTTCCGTGCGCACGAGCCGGATGTCGACCTCGCGGTCGATGTAGCGCCACTCGGGCGAAGCGCGCAGCGCGGCCAGGAGTTCGTCGAACACCGGCTCGTGCTCCGGCGCGTATTCGAACCATGTCAGGAAGTCGAAGGGCTCGTCGCTGCCGAGGTCGCGGCAGTGATGCAGCCGTCGCGCCACGGCCGGCAGATAGCGCAGCCCGATCGCGATGTGATGCGACTGCGCCTCGAAGATCGCGCGGCGCTCGTCCTGCGCGAGCGCCCACCACGCGGCGTTCTTGCGGATCGGGATCAGCGCCGCGCGCGATGCGGCCGGGCGCCCGAGGCCTTCCTGCTTCTCGACCAGCGTCGACTTCTCGTCGTGTTCGACATAGCGCTCGTTGCTGGTGGTGCCGCGCAGCGACCAGGTGGCGTCGCGATCGGGATCGGCGCGGGGTCCCGCGATCACCGCGAGCTTCGGGGCGGCGGCGATCGGGTCGCCGACCACGGGAAGCACGGCATCCACGGTCCATGGTCCGCTGCTGCCGGCCACGAAGGTGAAGAGGCGGGAGGCGGGCGATGGTGTGGAGGACATGGGGGCGTAGGTGAGCAGGCGGGGTCTTCGAGGTCGTCGCAGCGACGCGGTCCTTACGTCACGCGCCCGATGCGAGAGCGCCGACCCGCTTCCAGTAGAGACGCGTGCCGGTCATTCCGCCGTGCGGCTTCGATGCGAAGTCGGGGATCTCCCCCGCGAAGGTGAAGCCGAGCTTCTCGTACAGGTCCGACGCACCTCCGTCGCTCGCGGTGTCGAGGACCAGCAGCGACTTGCCGTGCTCGATCGCGCGGCGTTCCGCCTCGCGGCACAACGCCGTCGCGATGCCGCGACCGCGATGCCGGACGGGCACCATCATCTTCGCGAGTTCGGCTCGATGCCGCTGATTGGGCGGGAAATCGAGCTGCAGCGTCACGGTGCCGGCCAGCGTCGCGCCGTCCCAGGCGCCGAGCACGACGCGTTCGCCGCGGTCCGCGGCCGCGAGCGAGCCGCTCCAGAAGGCGTGGGCGTCGGCCGCGTCTAGCGGATGCAGGAAGCTGACCGATCCGCCGCCGGCGACGACCTCGATCATCAGTTCGCCGAGCGCCGCGACGATCGCGGGCGACCCGGTCAGCGGCGCGACCGCGACGCTCACAGCATCCCCTTCAGGCGCAACAGTCCGAAGGCGGCGACGGTCGACGCGTCGCGGATGGTCCCGTCGCGCAGCATCGCTTCGAAGACCGACAGCTCGAAGGCCTCGACCACCATCCCCTGCTCCTCGACCTCGTGCTGCATCTCGTGCTGCTCGAGCCCGGTCGCGAGGAACACGTCGTAGGCCTGGGTCGAATAGCCGTAGCCCTGGAAGAGCCGGCCCGCGTGCCGCATCGACGCCGCGACGAGACCGGTCTCCTCGCGCAGTTCGGCGATCGCCAGCGCGAGCGGATCGACGCCCGGGTCGTAGGCCGCGCCCTGCGGCAGCTCCCAGTAGCGGCCGCCGACCGCATAGCGATACTGCTCGACGAGATGGATCCGTCCGTCGCCGACGGCCGCGACGATCGCGAAGTCGTTCTTCTCGACGATGCCGAAGAGGCCGGGCGTGCCGTCGGCCCGCACGACCGTGTCCTCGCGCAGCCGCATCCAGCGGTTCTCGTAGACGAGCGTGCTGCCGGTGGCTTCGATCTCGGCGGGGGTGGCGGTCATGGGGTCGAAGGACATCGCAGGAGCGCCGATCGTATCAATGAATATTCATGCATCGGCCGCGCGCCCCTCGCGCGGCGGAGGCAGGACCTCCGACGACTCGTCGTCGAGCATCCGCAGCACAGCGTCGAAGCCGAAGCGCGGCCGCCACTCGAGCGCGCCGATCGCGGCGGCGGGCGCGTAGACGCGGTCGATCGACGGCGGCAGGGGCCAGCCGCGCCGAACGAAGGCCTCGACGAGGAGCGGCGCCTTCCGGCGCAACACGAGCGGCGCATCGCGCATCAGGGTCTCGGCATCGTCGGGCGCGAACGGCGTCGCCCCGGAGATCACGAAGCGCCGGAAGCCCGACGGCTCCTTCAACGCCGCCCCGTGCGCCGACGCGACGTCGCGCGCGTCGACGCCGCGATGCAGGCGATACGCGGCCATCGCCGGCGCGGGTTCGGGGAAGCAGCGCGACATGCGCAACACCGTGACGGCGAGGCCGGACGTGCGCGAGAGGTCCTCGAGCAGCGTCTCGGCGGCGAGCTTGGTGCGGTGGTAGATCGTCGTCGGCAACGGCTCGGTCGCTTCGTCGATCCAGGCGGCCGCGTCGCCGCGGTCGGACGCGGCGCCGTAGAGCGCGGTCGTGCTCGTGAAGACCAGCTGCTTCGCGCCGCTGTCGACGGCGATCTCGGCGAGCCTGCGCGTCGCGTCGACGTTGACGCGCTCGAACGCTTCGTCGGCGACGAAGCCGACCTGCGGCGCATGCAGCCCCGCCGCGTGTACGACGGCGTCGACGCCGTCGAGGGCCCGGCGCAACAGCGCGTGGTCCGACAGCTCGCCGACGAAGCGCGCGGTCGACGACGGCGCGCGATCGAAGCCGACGACGTCGTGATCGTGCGACAGCCGGACGTGGATCGCCCGGCCGACGCGCCCGGTCGACCCCGTGACCAGCACCTTCATTCGACGAACGCCGGAGCGTGCGCGATGGTCAGGCTCTGTGCGCGATCGTGGTTGATCCATAGCCGCGCATGCTCCGCCTCCACGATCGTGGCGAGCCGGTCCATCGAGCGACGCGTCTGGTCGACGTCGAAGTTGAAGCCGGGCGCGCGGCGCGCGACGAAGTTCTCGGTGAAATGCGCGGCGTCGCCGCTCAGGACCACGGCGCCCGACTTCGGCAGTCGCACCAGCAGCGACTGGTGTCCCGGCGTGTGCCCCGGCGTCGACAGGATGCGTACCGACCCGTCGCCGAAGACGTCGAAGTCGCCATGCAGCTTGACGATCGGGTTGGCGCGCAGCGTCTCGTAGGTCGATGGCACGAAGCCGTATCGCTCCGGCTCCGGGCCGAAGGCCGCGTCGTATTCGGGCTCCTGCATGTACACCGTCGCGGTCGGGAAGAGCCGGCTGTTGCCCACGTGATCGCCGTGCGTGTGCGAGAACACCATGTAGCGCACCTGCGTCGGCGAGACGTCGATCTCGGCGAGCTGCGACGCGAGCGTGCGCGTGCGGCGGGCCCGCATCCCGCGGGCTCCCGCGACCCCGTCGGGCGCGTCGACCAGCGCGTCGGCGAAGCCGGTGTCCCAGATCATCCAGTCGTCGCCGTGCCGGATCAGATAGCAGTTGTCGCTGAAGTCGAACGGCTTGCCGACGTCGACGCCGGGCGACCATGGCGAGATGTCGGGGATGTGCGCCTCGCCGCAATAGAGGACGTACATCCGGTCGACCGTCGCCTGGCGCTGCGGCGCGAGCGGACCGCAGGCGGCGACAGCGACCGCGACGAAGGAGAGCGACAGCAACATGCGCGCACGACGGCGCAGCGACAGCGACGGCTTCATGGAGACTCCTGGTTCGACATCGTCCGCGACGTCACGGGTTCGTGCCGCCGCTGCCCTGCATCCGCGCGACGACTTCCGTCGGCGGATCGTTCCGGTCGTCCTGCACGACGAAGCGGATCGAAGGACCGTCGATCGATCCCTTGAAGGTCTCCTTCACGCGGACCCACGACCACGGGCCGCCGCCGGGCAGCTCGCCCCAGTCGATCGCGAACGCCAGTGCCTTCGCGTCGACGGTGCCGTCGACGACCGCGACCTTGCGTGCATGGTCGGCGCACAGGCCCGAGTCCGGATGGCTGTCGCACCACGGCACGCGGCGCTCGGCCGATCCGTACACGCGCCTGCCCTCGGCCTTGAGATCGAACACGTAGCGATACTCGATCCGCGTCCGCGCATCCTTCAACGCGTCGGACTGCCAGAGGCCCGCGACGGCCGCGGGCCTGGCGTCGGGCAACGCGCTCCACAGCTTCCGTACGGCTTCGCTGAAGCTCGCCAGCCACACCACCGTCACGCCGACGACGATGCCGGCCGCGACGACGGGGTTGTCGCGGATCCGCCGGGTGACCCGTTCGACGAGGGACGGCCGGTGGTTCATCGAAGTCTCTCCGCACGCAGGACGCGACACGGCACCGTATCAGATCGGCGTGCGCGCGAACCAGCGTCGCCGCGACGCCGGACCAGGTCGCGCTGGCGAGGCGCTTCGCCGCGGGGCTCGAGGCTAACGGCGGCACCGAGATGCTGCCGGCGCTCGAGGCGGCGCTTGCCGATGCGGCGGCGAGCGGCGATGCCGCGACGCTGCGGCAGGTGATCTTCCTGCCCGACGGCGAGATCTCGAACGAGCAGGAGATGCTCGCCACGCTCGCGCGGGACGGCGGCCGGTC
>CALMOR010000163.1:0-947 GCA_937872165.1 uncultured Burkholderiales bacterium
CTGGAAACGGGCCGGACACGCGCGCCAGAGTGCACGAGGGGGCTCACATCGTCTGCCAGCCAAACCCTCATCCCCTACAATCCGACGCTGCGCGCCCTCGCCAGCCTGCTGCTGCGCCTCCTCGCGTCGCGCGACGCTCCCGACTCCCATCTTCCTCGCCGTGATCGACCTCCCCCGCATCCGAGCCGCCCGCGACAACATCGCCGGTCAGGTGCTCAACACGCCTTTCGTGCATTCGCGCACCCTGTCCGAAATCCTCGGTTCGGAGATCTGGCTCAAGTTCGAGAACCTGCAGTTCACCGCATCGTTCAAGGAGCGCGGTGCCCTCAACCGGCTGAAGGCGCTGACGCCCGACGAGCGCGCACGCGGCGTGATCGCGGTCTCGGCGGGCAATCACGCGCAGGGTGTCGCGTATCACGCGTCGCGCATGGGCATCCCCGCGGTGATCGTGATGCCGCGTTTCGCTCCGGCCGTCAAGGTCGCCAACACGCGGCGCTTCGGCGCCGAGGTCGTGCTGGACGGCGAGACCTTCGACGATGCGAAGGCGCGCGGCATCGAGCTCGCCGCCGAACGAAATCTCGTGATGGTCCATCCGTACGACGACGAGGACATCGTCGCCGGGCAGGGCACCTGCGGCCTCGAGATGCTCGAGGCCGAGCCGTCGCTCGACCTGCTGGTGATCGCCATCGGCGGCGGCGGACTGATCGCCGGCATCTCGATCGCGGCGCGGGCGATCAAGCCGGACATCCGCATCGTCGGCGTGCAGGCCGAACGCTTCCCGGCGATGTACGCGGCGGTGAAGAACGAGCCGATTCCGAGCGGCACCAACACGATCGCCGAAGGCATCGCGGTGAAGTCGCCCGGTGCGATCACGTTGCCGCTGGTGCAGTCGCTGGTCGACGACATCGTGCTCGTGTCGGAGTCCGACATCGAGCACGCGATCGTGA
>CALMOR010000163.1:957-3907 GCA_937872165.1 uncultured Burkholderiales bacterium
GATGCTGCTCGAGATCGAGAAGACGGTCGTCGAAGGTGCCGGCGCCGCGGGCCTCGCCGCGCTCCTTCGCGCGAAGGACCGGGGCGACACGCGTTTCGTCGGGCGGCGCATCGGGCTCGTGCTGTGCGGCGGCAACATCGATCCGCTGATGCTCGCCGGCATCGTCGAACGCGGGATGGTGAGGGCCGGGCGCCTCGCGCGCATCCGCGTCGACCTGCGCGACCTGCCCGGCGCGCTGGCGCGGGCCACCGCACTGATCGCCGACGCGGGCGCGAACATCGAGGAGGTCCATCATCAACGGGCGTTCACGACGCTGCCGGTCCAGAGCGTCGAGGTGGACTTCGTGATGCAGACGCGCGGCCACGATCACGTGGCCGACGTGATCGCGGTGCTCAACCGCGCCGGCTTCGCGGCGTCGAACCACGATCATTGATCGCACGGGGCGGGTGAGCCCGATGCGATCCCCGCGGCAGTCGGTCGCGTCGAGCGATCGGCGGCGCCGCGTCGGGACGACGTCTCGGAAGGCCCGGATCGACAGCACGACGGCGCCACGGCATATTTCCTGCATGGCCCTGCTTCCGGCGAGACGATGTGGATCGACCGGCCTCGCGAGCCTATACCCTCCACGAAGATTCGATGAACGAGCCGCACAGCCATCGCACCGAAAGCTTCGCCGACGCCGACGCCGCGGTCTCTCGTGCGCTGGCGATCTACGAGAGCGCCGTGGCCTACCTGCGCGATCAGCTCCAGCTCTTCGTCCAGGGAACGACGCCGGCCGCGAAGGTACGGGCCTTCTATCCGTTCGTGCGCATCACGACCAACACCGTCGCGCGTGCCGACTCGCGGCTCTCGTTCGGCTTCGTGTCCGGACCCGGCACCTTCGAGACCTCGCTGACGCGCATCGATCTCTTCGCGGACTATCTCCGTGAGCAGCTGACGCTGCTGTTGAAGAACCATCAGGGCGTGCTCGAGGTCGGCGTGTCGGACCAGCCGATCCCGATCCACTTCGCGATCTCGCAGATCGACCCGATCGAGGTGACGATGGCGGCCGACCGGCGCACGCTGATGCGCGACCTGTTCGACCTCCCCGACCTGGCTGCGATGGACGACGGCATCGCCAACGGCACCCACGAGAGCCGGCCCGGCGACGCGCGACCGCTGGCCCTCTTCACCGCGCCGCGCATCGACTACTCGCTGCAACGCCTGCGCCACTACACCGGGACGGACGCGGAGCACTTCCAGAAGTTCGTCCTCTTCACCAACTACCAGTTCTACATCGACGAGTTCGTGCAGATGGGCATGGACGTCGTCCGCGGCACGGGCGAGTCGCAGCACCCGGCGCCGGCCTCGTTCGATCGGAGCGGCTACACGGCCTTCGTCGAGCCGGGCAACGTCGTCACGATGCGCGAAGACGGCGACGGTCGCGGCGATGCGCCGCATCCGGTGCCGGTGCGTCTGCCGCAGATGCCCGCCTATCACCTGAAGCGACCGGACGGGACCGGCATCACGATGGTCAACATCGGCGTCGGCCCGGCCAATGCGAAGAACATCTCGGACCACATCGCGGTGCTGCGACCGCATGCGTGGCTGATGCTCGGACATTGCGCGGGGCTCAGGACGACGCAGCGTCTCGGCGACTACATCCTCGCGCACGGCTACGTCCGCGAGGACCACGTGCTCGACGAGGAGCTGCCGCTGTGGATTCCGATCCCGCCGCTGGCCGAGGTGCAGCAGGCCCTCGAGCGGGCGGTGGCCGACGTCACGCGACTGTCGGGCTTCGATCTCAAGCGCATCCTGCGCACCGGCACCGTCGCGTCGACCGACAACCGCAACTGGGAGCTGTTGCCCCACCCCGGACCCGAACGGCGCTTCAGCCAGAGCCGCGCGATCGCGCTCGACATGGAGAGCGCGACGCTGGCCGCCAACGGCTTCCGCTTCCGCGTTCCGTACGGGACGCTGCTGTGCGTGAGCGACAAGCCGCTGCACGGCGAGATCAAGCTGCCCGGCATGGCTAACCAGTTCTATCGCGAACGCGTCGACCAGCATCTGCGGGTCGGCATCCGCGCCGTCGAGCTGTTGCGAGACCAGCGGCTCGACCAGCTGCACAGCCGCAAGCTGCGCAGCTTCGCGGAGGTGGCGTTCCGGTGACGGCGGACCACCTCGCCGAGAAGCAGCCCGGGAGCGCGACGACGACCGGCGGCGCCGCCGGGCGCGCGAAGCTGCTCGATCTCGTGCGAGCGATGCCGAAGGCCGAGCTGCATCCGCACATCGAAGGGACGCTCGAGCCCGAGCTGATCTTCGCGCTCGCGGCCCGCAACGGCGTCGCGTTGCCGTACGAGGACGTCGAGGCGTTGCGGCGCGCTTACGCCTTCACGGACCTGCAGAGCTTCCTCGACATCTACTACGCGGGCGCCGGCGTGCTGCTCGTCGAAGAGGACTTCTTCGACATGGCGATGGCCTGTCTCGAGCGTGCCGCGCACGACCCCGTCGTGCGGGCCGAGATGTTCTTCGATCCGCAGACGCATACCGATCGCGGCGTGCCGATGGGAACGGTGATCGAAGGCCTGGGCCGCGCGGTCGCGGTCGCGAAGGAGCGCTTCGGCATCGACGCGGCGCTGATCCTCCGCTTCCTGCGCCACCTCGACGAGGAGGCGGCGTCCCGCACGCTCGAGGCCGCGCTGCCGTGGCGCGATCGCATCGTCGGAATCGGCCTCGACAGCGGCGAGCTCGGCTTCCATCTCGTCGCGCATGCCGGCGAGGAAGGACCGCCCGACTACATCCGCGACGCGCTCGACCTGCTGCGCGTGGACCGCGTGGACCGCGTCTTTGCCGATGTCCGAGGACGTGATGGGCGATAGCCGCGTCCCTTCTCGTGACGGGGAATTGAAGGGGCTGGGCGGTGAGGGGGCGCAAGTGCGTCCGATCCGTTTCATCCATCGTGGGGTGTTGG
>CALMOR010000164.1:0-9163 GCA_937872165.1 uncultured Burkholderiales bacterium
TCTTCGACGCCTGGACCACCGCAACGACCACGGCATCGGCCGCCCCATCGGCCGACATCCCCCGTCGCGCCTGAACCAACCAGACCCTAGGGCCATTCGGTCCCGTCGACCAGCACGGCCAGCATGGCTTCGAGGCAGGCCGCGTCAACGAGCCGCGGAGCTCGCGCGTCGGGCCGCCTGCGTCCGGGTCGGCGGAAGGACCGACATGCGCTCGACCAGGGCGACGTCGAACACGACGCGACGCCGGGGTTCATCGGGCGCCCGTATGCGCCTCAGCAGCAGGGCCACGGCCTCGACGCCGATCTCGGTGACGGGCATGTCGATCGTCGTCAGTCCGGGCACGCACCACTCGCCCCAGGCGATGTTGTCGAAGCCGACGACCGAGACGTCCTCCGGTACCCGCTTGTCGGCTCGTTGCAGCGCCTGGATGGCTCCGATCGCGATCAGGTCCGAGCCGGCGACGATGGCCGTCGCGTTGCCGCGGGTCAGCGCATGGACGATCTCCTGGTCGAGGTCCGCCGAATAGGCCGCTTCGAGCTGCCAGGCGAGATGCGCATGCGCCTCGACATAGGCCCGTGCCGCGTCGGTGCGAATGCGTGAACTCGAGACATCGCCCGGTCCCGCGAGGATGCCGATCCGTCGGTGCCCGGCGTCGATCAGGTACTTCGCCGCCGCCGCCCCGCCGGTCGCGTAGTCCGCGCACACGCTGTCGAACCCTTCGATGTTCCGGTCGAGAACGACCGCGGGCACGCCTTGCAGGTTGGGCTGCGAGTCGGGCGCGTCGTTGATCGGGAACCACACGATCCCGTCGACGCCGCGCTGGATCAGCGCGTCGATCGACTGGCTCTCGGCTTCCTTGCTGCCCTGCGTATCGGTCAGGAAGACGCTATAGCCCTCCGCACGTCCGGCGTGGATGACCGTCTGCGCGAGGAGCGGAAAGAAAGGATTCGTCAGGTCCGGCAGGACCATGCCGAGCGCTCCGGTCCGCCCGGTCCGCATGGCCTTGGCGCTGAGGTTTGGCTGGTAGCCGAGTTGTTCCGCCATCGCGATGACCCGGTCGCGGGTCTCGCGTCCGACCGAGCCGCCGTTGTTGAGCGCATACGAGACCGTGGCGAGCGAAACGCCGACCGCTTCGGCGACGTGCTTGAGGGTGACCCGGCCGTTTCGCTTGGAGTCCGAAGATGTCATCACGTGGCTGCTAGCCTCTCCTGTCGTTATTGGTATCGGCGCCACAACGCGCCCTTTTTCGAGCGGTTTCCCACTACTCGTCACGCATTTTGACAGACCGACGGTTAAGATTGTGGTGAAACGTTTCAGTCCTTCCTCCGCAGCATCTCGGCCAACTTCTGGGAGTCTTGCATGCGCACCAAGCTATGTTGTTGGGCAACCGGCTCGATCCTCGTCCTCCAGGGCGGCGTCTGTCCGGCACAGACGGTGTCACCACCGCAGAATCCGTCCGATGCGCAGCCTGCATCGCCAGCCGACCAGCCCGCCGTCGGCGGCAGCCGGCGCAACGCAACCGAAACGCTCGACGCCGTCTCCGTGACCGGCAGCGCCCTGGGGAAGGGCGAGGCACGAGCGAACAGCGTCGTCGACCAGGCCAAGATCCAGGAGCAGCCCGCGGGGATCGACGCGCTCAAGATCCTGAACCGCGTCGTCGGCCTGCAGGTCAGCTCCAGCGACGCACTGACCGGCAGCTTCTCCCTTCGGCTCTCGCTGCGCGGATTCAACAAGGAACAGATCGGCATCTCGATCGACGGCATTCCGAACGGATCGACGCTGTCCAACGGCGGCACGCTGCCGAACCGCCTGCTCGACACGGCGAACCTGCTCAAGATCGACGTCTCGCAGACGGCAGGCGAGATCGGCACGCCTTCGAACCAGGCCCTGGGCGGCTTCATCGACTTCAAGACGCGCAATCCGAGCAAGACGGCGGGGGCCGAAACGGAACTGTCGGTCGGCAACTTCGGCTACTCGCGCGAGTTCGTACGGATCGACACCGGCGAGTTCGGAAACGGCACCACGGCCTATGTCGACGCGTCGCAGGAACACGTCCGCACCTGGCCCAGCGGGCAGTCCGGCCGAAGCCTGAAGAACCATGCCGATCTGCGCATCCTGCAGGACTTCGGCAACGGCAACTCGCTGCGCTTCACGACCAGCTACAACGACCTCTCCGACAACGACTACGACGCTGTCGCCCTGCGATCGATCAGCGCGCCGTTCTACAAGGCCAACTTCGAATCCAATCCCAACTCGGACGGCCTGACGGACAACTGGACCGGCAATCCGAACATCGATCAGAACAATCGCCGCACGCGGGGTATCGACAGCAAGGAGTACTTCCTGCATCTGGACGGCACCTTGCTGTTCGGCGACTCCGGCAAGGCCACGCTGAATCCCTACTACCACCACGAGAACGGCATCGGCCGCTTCTACGTACCTTATCGGCAAGTGCCCACCAACGGCGTCGTCTACAGTCAGGTGCCGCCGGGCGGGCGCGTGGTGTCGACCGTCCAGGAGTGCTACGACAACCAGTACCAGCGCACGGCGACCGGCGCCCTCATCCCCACCGCGGGCGTCGTGTTCCCGACGGGCGTCAACGCGGCCACGTTGAGCGCGCTCGGCTGTCCCGCCGCGGCGGCCTTCCGGTTGAACCCGCAGTCGGCCTGGGGCGCCCGCGAGGCCTCCGCGCGACGCGGCGGCTACGAGACCGATCGCGCCGGGACGCTGGCCGAGATCTCGAACACCTTCTTCGACATCCACGACGTGCGCGTCGGCGCGTGGCTCGAGCACATCAAGCGCTCCAAGACGCGCGACTGGTATCTCGCCGCGAACCCGGCGGTGGACGATTCGTTCAACCCGGATTCGCTCTACTCGATCACGCAGGACCGACGTTACCGCTCGAGCACGCTGCTCGGCTACGTGCAGGACCGCCTCCACCTCTTCGACGACCGCGTCGAGCTCGACGTCGGGGTCACCGGGCAGCGCTTCAGGGAAACCTACACGTCGCCCGTCGAGTTCTACGGTTATCGATCGCTCGGCGTCAGTTCGAAGCCGCTGCCGAAGGTGGCCGCGTTGTACAAGATCAACGGCGACGTGGAAGTCTTCACCAGCGGCTCGAAGAACTTCAGCGCCATCCCCGATACGGTGTTCGAAGGGACCAGCGCCGTGCCCAACGCCGGCATCAAGCCCGAGACGTCCATCAACGTCGACGGCGGCATCCGCTACACGCGCGGGGCCAGCGGCGTCGCGCTGACGCTCTACTCGATCAAGTACCGCGACCGCATCTCGATCCAGAACGGCGTACCGGACGGCGACATCTTTTCGCGCGACGTGACGACGACCTTCCTCAACCAGGGCGGCATCAGCTCGAAGGGTGTCGAGCTGACCGGCGAGTACAACCTCGGCTTCATCGATTTCTACGGCAACTACGCGTACAACAACGCGCACTACACGTCGGACACGCCGGCCGAAGGCATCCTGTCCGGCGACCCGGTGCTGGGCGCGTCGCGTCACAACGCGTTCGCGGAGGTCAACTGGCATCCGATCGCTCCGCTGCGCCTGACGGCGAACGTCAAGTACGTCGGACGCGCCGCCGGCACCTACGACGTCGTCCCCAACGGCACGGCGGTGAGGCCGATCGTCGTCGGCGGGCCGTTGACCTATCCCCGCGAATACCTGCCGCAATACGAACTCGTCGGCTTGTCGGGCGCCTACAAGTTCGGCACTGCCGGCCTGCTCAAGGGCGTCGAGCTCGCATTCAACATCGACAACCTTCTCGGCAAGCACTATCTGGGCGGCATCGGCGCCGAACTCACGACGTCGAACCCGTTGACGAGCGGTCGTTACTTCCTCGGCAGCCCGCGCACGTTCTTCCTCACGCTCCGTGCGCAGATCTGAGTCGGACATCGTTTGACCTCGTTCGCTTCACGACGTCTGACCCGGGCGACGGCCGCTCTCTGGCTCGTCGCTGCCTTGTCGAGCGCGTGCACGGCCGGCCGATCGCCCGATGCCCGGCTGTCCACGCGGTCGTCGGCCGTCGACCTGCCGGCATCGGCGGCCTCGCTGACCCTGCTCGGTACCGCGGCCGTCGCGCGCACCGCGACCGGCGTGCTTCAGGCCTTCGGCGGCATCTCCGGGCTGGAGCGCGACGCCGGGACCGGCGCCTGGTACCTGCTCAGCGACGACAAGTCGGAAGTGGCGCCGGCCCGTTTCTATACCGGCACGATCGACGTCGGGGTGAATGGATTCACCGACATCCGGATCGACCGGGTCGTGACGCTGCGTCGGGCCGACGGAAGCGTCTATCCGGGTCCGCGAGAGGGCGGCGAGGTTCCCGACGGCGAGGCGATGCGGCTGGACCCGCGGGACGGAACCCTCGTCTGGTCCAGCGAAGGCGATCGTCGGCTCGGACTCGATCCCTGGGTGCGCCGTGCCGGTCTCGACGGCCGGATGCTCGGCGAGTGGCGCGTGCCGTCCAACCTCGCCGTCCACAGGGACGTCGAATCGGGCTCGCGCCGCAATCTGAGTCTCGAGGGGCTGGCGTTCTCACCGGACGGCGACAGCTTGTGGATGGCGATGGAAGCGCCGCTCTACGAGGACGGACCGGTGCCGACGCTGGACCACGGCGCGATGGCGCGGTTCAGCCGCGTCGCGCGCGACGGCGCTCTGGTCGCGCAGTACGCCTATCCGGTGGATCCGGTTCCTCTGCCGGGTGTCGCGGGGCATCGCCTGAGCGACAACGGCGTCAGCGAGATCCTCGCGATCGGCGACGGGTCGCTGCTGGTCGTCGAGCGCGCGGGGCACGAAGTCGGCGACCTGCTGTTCGACTTCTCGATTCGGCTCTACGTGGCACGCATCGACGACGCGACCGACATCGCGGCCGTCCCTTCGCTGGTCGGCGCCTCGTACCGGCCGATGACGAAGCGTCTGCTCTGCGATCTGAACCGGGCAGTGCCCGGTCGCGTCGACAACATCGAAGCTGCGAGCTGGGGCCCCCGCTTGCCGGACGGCCGCGCGACGCTGGTCCTGGCGTCGGACGACAACTTCGCGTCCAACCAGGTGAATCAGTTCATCGCGTTCGCCGTGGAAGCGCGTTGATCCGGTGAAAGCCGTCCGGGAGTTGATGGCCGCATCGTGCCGTTCGCCCGCGATGACGTGGGGGCGGTCGGTCCGCCGCCGCCGGGGTGTCGCCGCGCTCGTGTTCGCGACGATCGCCGGATGCACGACTGCCCCGTCGACGCCCTCGGCGACCTCGTCCCGTCCGGTGTCGATCACCGTGCTGCACACCAACGACCAGCATGGCCATTTCTGGCCGAGCTTCGACGGCGAGTACGGACAGGCGGCGCGCAAGACCGTCGTCGACCGCGTGAGGGCGGAGGTGGCTTCGCAAGGCGGGTACGTCCTGCTGCTCGATGCCGGCGACGTCAACAGCGGCGTCCCCGAATCCGATGCGCAGGGCGCCGAACCGGACTTCCGCGGCATGTCGGCGATCGGTTACGACGCGATGGCCATCGGCAATCACGAGTTCGATCGCCCTCCCGCCACGCAGGACCGCCAGCGTTTCGAATGGTCTTCGTTCCCGTGGCTGTCCGCCAACGTCTACCGCGACGGGCGACGGCTCTTCGAGCCGTCGAGGATCTTCGAACTCGGCGGCGCGAAGGTGGCGGTGCTCGGCCTCACGACCGAGGACACGGTGCGCATGGACGTGGCCGGGCGCTATCCCGAGGTCGCCTTCCGCAGTGCCATCGACGAAGCGACCGACGATGTGCCGGCGCTGCGACGCCGGGCCGACATGACGATCCTCCTCACGCACCTCGGGCACTATGTCGACGGAGCACATGGCGTCAGCGCTCCGGGCGACGTCGAACTGGCACGGACCGTCCCGGGCATCGACCTGATCGTCGGAGGGCACACCCACACCCTGGTCTGCATGGCGAGCCCCAACGTCCGGATCGAAGACGACCTCGCAGGTCGACCGTGCGTCCCCGACCGTCAGAACGGCGCGTGGATCGTCCAGGCCGGCGACTGGGGGCGCTACGTCGGTCGCGCCGACTTCGTCGTGCGTCCCGGCATCGACGCCACGCTCGTCCGCTACGCGCTGTTGCCGGTCAACCTGCGCGGCACGGCTTCCGTCCCCGAAGACGCCTCGCTGCGGCGGCAGCTCGAGACCTTCGAAGCGAAGGCGTCCGGCCGGGCATCGGTCGTCGTCGGCCGCGCGCAGGGTCGCTTCGACGGGAGCCGCGGCGCCGTCCGCAATCGCCCGACGGCGCTCGGCACCCTGATCACGACGGCGATGCTCGAGCGGACCGCGGCCGACCTCGCGCTGGTCAGCTCGGGCGGCATCCGCGACTCGCTCCCCGACGGACCGATCACCCATCGGGACATCGTCAAGGTGCAACCGTTCGGCGCCGAGATCGTGGTGGTTCCGCTTCGGGGCGACGAACTGGCCGCCTATCTGTCGACCGCGGTCGGCATGACCGCCGGCTCCGGCGCCTATGCGCAGGTCTCGGGCGTGCGGCGGGTCGATGCCCCGTCCGCTCCCGGGACGGCCGGCTTCCTGGTCGCCGGCGAAGCGCTCGATCCGCGGCGCACCTATCGACTCGCGCTCAACGCTTTCGTCGCGAAGGGCGGCGACGGCTATCCGGTCCTCGCGTCGCACGACGGCTTCGAGCGCACCGGCCTCACGGACGCCGCGGTGCTCGAGGACTACATCGCGGCGCACGGCGTCGTCGATCCGCGACGCTTCGAGCCGGCGCCGGACGGATGGCCGCGCGCGGGGTCGTCGCCATGACCGCGCCCGGAAGCGATCCGCTCGCCGACGAGTCGGCGCCGGGGCGGACCTTCGTCGCTCGCGGGCGATGGCGCGCCGTCGCGGTCGACGGGGCATTGACCATCGCGATCGTCGTCGGACTGCTGGCGTTCGGTTCGAGCGGGCGACGCGACGGTCCTTCGACGACCGACGGATCGCGGACGCCACGCATCGCGCTATTCATCGCCGGTACGCTCGGGGACAAGAGCTTCAACGATTCGGCGGCACGCGGCATCGTCGCCGCGCGGAAGCGCTGGAACCTGCGTGCCCGGGTGGTCGAAGGCGGCTACGATCCCACGCGCTGGGAAGCGTCGTTCACCGACCTCGTCGACAGCGGCGACTTCGACGTGGTCGTCGCCGGCACCTTCACGATGGTGCCGATGGTGCAGAAGCTGTCGGGGCGCTATCCGTCGATGCGCTTCATCCTCTACGACGCGGCCGTCGACCATGCGACGTGCCGCTGTTCGAATGTCTACTCGGTCCTGTTCCGGCAGAGCGAAGGCGCCTATCTGGCCGGCTGGCTGGCCACGCGGCTGGCCGGCGACTCGCGCCACGTCGGCGTGATCGGCGCGATGCAGATCCCGGTGATCGACGACTTCATCGTGGGCTTCACCGCCGGCGCCAAAGCGGCGGACGGCAAGGTCGACGTGACGCGGCAGTACGTCAATTCGTTCAAGGACCCCGCTGCCGCGAAGGAGATCGCCAAGGCGGTCTTCGCCGAAGGAGCGACGGTCCTGTTCCAGGCCGCCGGCGCGTCGGGGCAGGGCATCATCGAAGCTGCCGCCGAGGCGCATCGCTACGTGATCGGCGTCGACTCGGACCAGTACGCGGTCTATGCGCTGTCCGATCCGCTGGCGGCCCGGTACATCGCGACCTCGGTCATCAAGGACGTCGACGTTGCGCTCGAGCGCGCGATCGGCGCGGACCTCGGGCATCGGCTCGCCTACGGCAGCGCCGACTCGATCGGTCTCGCCGAGGGCGGCATCTCGCTCGCACGGTCGTCCGACGCGATGCGCCATGCGTCGCCGGCGCTGCTGGCCGAACTCGACACGATCCAGCGACGCATCGTGGCGCGCGACATCGTGGTGCCGAGCGTCTTCGGCGCGGTGGCGCGATGAACGCGATCGACGCCGGCGCGACGCGCGGCCTCGCCGTCCGCGGCCTCGTCAAGCGCTACGCGAACGGCGTACTCGCCGCCGACGACGTTTCCTTCGAAGTCGCGGCCGGCGGATTCCATGCGGTCGTGGGCGAGAACGGCGCGGGCAAGTCGACCGTGATGAAGCTGCTCTACGGACTGGAGACGCCGAGCGCGGGACAGATCGTCCTCGACGGTCGCCCCCGTCGTTTCGCATCGCCCGCGGAAGCCATCGCTGCCGGCATCGGGCTCGTGCCGCAGCACGTCCAGCTCGTCGCGTCGATGACGGTCGCCGAAAACGTCGTGCTGGGCGCCGAGCCCGTGCGCGGACCCTTCCGCCGCTTCGACCGCCGCGCCGCGGAGGCGTCGACGCGGGCACTGACGCGCGAGCACGGCCTCGACGTCGGAGCCGAAGACCTCGTCGGCGATCTCTCGGTCGGCCAGCAACAGCGGGTCGAAATCCTCAAGGCGCTGCATCGCGGCGCGCGCGTCCTGCTGCTCGACGAGCCGACCGCGCTGCTTTCCCCGCAGGAAGCCGACGACCTCTTCCTGTCGTTGCGTCGGCTGGTGGCGAACGGGCATACGGTCGTGCTGATCACGCACAAGTTGAGCGAGGCGCTCGACGTCGCCGATCGTTTCACCGTGATGCGCGCCGGGCGGGTCGTCGGCAGCGGCGCGTCGGCCGACTTCACGCGCGAGCAGCTGTCGGCGCTGATCGTCGGGCGCGACATCGTGACCACCGAAGCGGCGCGCGTCGACGCGGCCGGACGCGAGCCGCTCCTCGCGGTTCGCCGTCTCGGCCTCTCGTCGGGACGGGGCCGCGCCGAATTGCGCGACATCGATCTCGACATCGCGCCCGGCGAGATCCTCGGCATCGCGGGGGTCGAGGGGAACGGCCAGAACCGGCTCGCCGAGATCCTCAGCGGACTGCTCGCGCCGACGAGCGGCGACGTGTCGCTGGACGGCGTGGCGACCGGCGGTCGCGGCGTCCGTCACGCGCGGGGAGCGGGCGTCGCCTGCATTCCGGAAGACCGGCTCCACAACGGTATCGCCGGCGGGTTGTCGGTCGCGGAGAACTGCGCGGCGATCGACTATTTCCGTAGGCCGGTGTCGCGCGGCTTCGTGATCGACCGGGCGGTCGTGCGCGCCCGCGCCCGCGCCCTGATCGCGCGCTACGGCGTCGCTTGCCGCGACGAGGAGGTCGCCCTCGGCACGCT
>CALMOR010000164.1:9173-10260 GCA_937872165.1 uncultured Burkholderiales bacterium
GCTCAGCGGCGGCAACATGCAGAAGGTCGTGCTGGGCCGCGAACTGCAATCGCGGCCGCGCCTGCTCGTCGCCAGCCAGCCCACGCGCGGCGTGGACATCGGCGCCGCGCAAGGCCTGCGGCGCGCGTTGCTCGACCTGCGCGACGGCGGCGCGGCGATCCTGTTGATCACCGCCGATCTCGACGAACTCGTCGCCCTCGCGGACCGCATCGCCGTGCTGTTCGAAGGACGTCTCGTCGGTCATTTCGCCGGCGGCCGTGCATCGCCGCGCACGCTCGGGCTGTTCATGACGGGCGCTGCCTCCGATCCGGCGGCGCGGGCCACGCTCGACGCGCCGTTCACCGCCGTGGACCGGAAGGAGGCGGCATGAACGTTCGTGCCGGTCGCCGCCGCATCTGGCTCGTGCTGGCGGTCGCCGTCGTCCTGTCCTGGGTCCTGATCGCACTGGTCAGCGAAGAACCCCTGAACGCCTTCCGGCTGCTGGTCACGGGCGCTCTGCCCGAGGTGCGCTGGTCGTTCGATACGGGCTTCACGGTGCGCCGGCTCGCCCGCTTCGGGGCCGCGCTCGACGAGACGGTCACGCTGGCCCTGCTGGCACTGGCGGTGCTGTTCGGCTTCCGGGCTCGGCAGTTCTCGATCGGAGCCGACGGCCAGTTCTTCCTCGGCGCGCTGGCCGCGGCGCTGGTCAGCGCCTGGTCCTCGTCGTTGCCGGGACTGGCCCTCGTGCTGGCCGCCTTCGCCGCCGTCGCGGTCGGATTCGTCTGGGGCGGGATCGCGGGCCTGTTGAAGGGCCGCTTCGGCGTCAACGAGATCGTCTCGTCGTTGATGCTCAACGTCGTCGCCATCCAGCTCTACCGACTCGTGATCACGCTGTGGTTCAACGACGCCGACGCCAATCTGATCGTGACCCCTCTCGTGCCGTCGGGCGCGACGTTGCCGGCCCTCGTCGCCGGGACCGACCTCTCGGCCTTCGTGCTGCTGCTGCCGGCCGCGGCCGCGTTCGCCGCCTGGTTGTTGAAACGCACGACCGTCGGACTGGAGATCCGCATGGTCGGCGACGCTCCCGCGTTCGCCGAGCAGATCGGTC
>CALMOR010000165.1 GCA_937872165.1 uncultured Burkholderiales bacterium
GCGAAGAGCTTCGAGCCCCATGCCATCGAAGCGCACTGGTATCCGCTGTGGGAGTCGCGCGGTTACTTCGGGCATCGGCCCGACGAGCACGATCCGTCGAACGCGTACTGCATCCAGCTGCCGCCGCCCAACGTGACCGGCACGCTGCACATGGGCCATGCGTTCCAGCAGACGCTGATGGACGTGCTGGTGCGCTATCACCGCATGCGCGGCTTCAACACCAACTGGGTCGTCGGCACGGACCACGCCGGCATCGCGACCCAGATCGTCGTCGAACGCCAGCTGGAGGCGCGCGGCACCAGTCGCGCGGCGCTCGGGCGCGAGGCCTTCGTCGACGAGGTGCGGCGCTGGAAGCAGGTCTCGGGCGCGACCATCACGCGGCAGATGCGACGGCTCGGCGACTCCGCCAACTGGCGGTATGCCGATGCCGAGGGACAGGAGGCCGGCTACTACACGATGGACGCGCACATGAACCGCGCGGTCGTCGAGGCTTTCGTGAGACTGCACGACGATGGCCTGATCTACCGCGGCAAGCGGCTCGTCAACTGGGACCCGGTGATGATGACCGCGGTGTCGGACCTCGAGGTCAAGAACGACGAGGTCGCCGGGACGATGTGGTACATCGTCTACCCGTTCGTCGACGGACCCCAGGACATCGTCGACGATGGGGCGACGAAGACCCTGCGCGGCGTCACGATCGCGACGACGCGACCCGAGACGATGCTCGCCGACGGCGCCGTGGCCGTGCATCCCGAGGACCCGCGCTATCGGCACCTGGTCGGGCGGCAGGTCGTCCTGCCGCTCTGCGACCGGACCATCCCGATCGTCGCCGACACGATGGTCGACATGGCCTTCGGGTCGGGCTGCGTGAAGATCACCGGCGCCCACGACTTCAACGACTACGGCGCCGCGCTTCGTCACGACCTTCCGCTGATCGTCATCTTCACGCTCGACGCGAAGATCAACGAGAACGGACCGGTCGAGTTCCGAGGGATGGACCGCGAGGTCGCGCGGAAGGCCGTCGTGGCGCGGCTCGAGCGCGACGGCTATCTGGTCGACGCGAAGCCGCACACGATGGCGCAGCCGAAGTCGGGCCGCACCGGCGTCGTCGTCGAGCCGATGCTGACCGATCAATGGTTCCTGCGGATGGACGGCCTCGCCGCACGCGGACTCGCGGCCGTCGAGCGCGGCGACGTGCGCTTCCATCCCGACCATTGGAAGGCGACCTACGACCACTGGCTGTCGAACATCCAGGACTGGTGCGTGTCGCGGCAGTTGTGGTGGGGCCACCAGATTCCTGCATGGCATACCGACGGCACGCCGATCGACGGCCGGGACTACGTGGTCGCTCGCGATGCCGACGAGGCGCGCGCGAAGGCGGGCGCCGCCGGCTACGTCGGGCCTCTGCTGCAGGAGGCCGACGTGCTCGACACGTGGTTCTCGTCGCAGCTCGTGCCGTTCGCGTCGCTCGGCTGGCCCGACGCATCGCCGGACCTCGAGACCTTCCTGCCGTCGGACGTGCTGGTGACCGGCAACGACATCATCTTCTTCTGGGTCGCGCGGATGATCATGATGACGCTGCACTTCACCGATCGGGTGCCGTTTCGAGACGTCTACATCAACGCGATGGTCCGCGATGCGGACGGCAACAAGATGTCGAAGTCGAAAGGCAACACGCTCGACCCGCTCGACCTGATCGACGGCATCGACCTCGACTCGCTGCTCGTCAAGTCGACGCAGGGCCTGATGCTCGATGCGCACAGGAGCCGCGCCGCATCCTATGTGCGGAAGAACTTCCCGGACGGCATCCCGGCCTTCGGCGCCGATGCGCTGCGCTTCACGTTCGCGGCGCTCGCTCCGTTGTCGATGACGCTCAACTTCGATCTCTCGCGTTGCGAGGGCTATCGCAACTTCTGCAACAAGCTGTGGAACGCCACGCGCTTCGTGCTGATGAACGTCGAAGGCCTCGACGCTTCGGCGCGCGGCCTCGACCCGTGCGCGCACGACTGCGGCCCCGACGGCTACCTGGATTTCTCGCAGGCCGATCGATGGATCGTCGGCCGGTTGCAGCGCGCGGAGGCCGACGTCGCGAAGGGCTTCGCCGACTATCGCTTCGACCAGTCGGCGTCGGCCATCTATCAGTTCGCATGGGACGAGTATTGCGACTGGTACG
>CALMOR010000166.1:0-4787 GCA_937872165.1 uncultured Burkholderiales bacterium
CCGCCGCCAGCACCCGCAGCGCACTCGAGTTCGTGATCGACGGCGATCGTCGGCTGCGCGAAGTCGAGGCGGCGCTGGACGCCGCGCACGGTACCGACGACCACGCGCTCGGCGACCTGTACATGGCCTACGGCGATGCGGGCGGCTACACCGCGGTGTCGCGCGGCGAGTCGCTGCTGCTCGGCCTCGGCTTCACGCTGGCGGAAGCCGCGCAACCGGTCGTGACCTTCTCGGGCGGCTGGCGCATGCGGCTGCAACTCGCGCAGGCGCTGATGGCCCCGTCCGACCTGCTGCTGCTCGACGAGCCGACCAACCACCTCGACCTCGACGCGATCGTGTGGCTGGAGCAATGGCTGCGGCGCTACGAAGGGACGCTGGTCGTGATCTCGCACGACCGCGAGTTCCTCGATGCGGTCTGCGACGTCACGCTCGCGCTCGAACATCGCAAGCTCGTTCGCTGGACCGGCAACTACACGGCCTTCGAACTGCAGCGCGCCGAACGCATCCGTCTCGCGCAGAGCGCGTACGGCAAGCAGCAGCGCGACCTCGCCCACCTGCAGTCCTTCGTCGACCGCTTCAAGGCGAAGGCCAGCAAGGCGAAGCAGGCGCAGAGCCGCGTCAAGGCGATGGAGCGGATGACGCTGCTCGCGCCGGTGACCGAGTCGTCGCCGTTCACGTTCGCGTTCCGCTCGCCGGTCGCGTCGCCCGACCCGATGCTGATCCTCGAGGACGTCGACTGCGGCTATCCGGCCGAGCCCGCCCCGCGCGTCGTGGTCCGCGACGTCGATCTCAGGCTGACGGCCGGCGAGCGCATCGGCCTCCTGGGCGCGAACGGACAGGGCAAGTCCACCGTCATCAAGACGATCGCCGGGACGCTCGCCCGTCTCTCGGGGACGATGACGCCGGGCAAGGGACTGGCCATCGGTTACTTCGCGCAGCACCAGATCGACATGCTCGACCTCGACGCTTCGCCGCTGCTGCAGCTGCAGCGCATCGCGGCGGCCGCTAAGCCGGGCGCCGCGCCACCGCGCGAGCAGGAGCTGCGCGACTACCTCGGCAGCTTCGACTTCCGCGGCGACATGGCGACCGCTTCGGTCGCGCCGTTCTCGGGCGGCGAGAAGGCACGCCTCGCGCTGGCTCTCATCATCTGGACGCGGCCCAACCTGCTGCTGCTCGACGAGCCGACCAACCATCTCGACCTCGAGACGCGCGAGGCGCTGACGCTGGCGCTCGCGCAGTTCGAGGGCGCGCTGATCCTGGTGTCGCACGACCGCGCGCTGCTGCGCGCGACCACCGACCGCTTCCTGCTGGTCGGCGACGGCCGGTGCAGCGAATACGACGGCGATCTCGACGACTATCGCGCGTGGTCGTTGAAGAAGTCGTCGAGTGGAGACACTGCGGCGAAGGCCGTCGCACCGCCGACCCCGGCTCCGGCGACGAACGAGCCCGAGACGAAGTCGCGAGACCGTCGCCGGGTCGATGCGAGCGGCCGCGACGCGGCGGCGAAGCAGCGCAAGCCGATCGAGCAGCGCATCCGCCGCATCGAGACGAAGCTCGCCGAGGCGGAGGCGGCGAAGAAGACGATCGACGAAGCGCTCGCATCGCCCGACGCCTACGACGATGTCCACCGCGAGCGGCTCCGCCGACAGCTGATCGATCAGGCCTACCTGATCCGCGACATCGAGCAGCTCGAAGCCGAGTGGCTCGAGCAGCAGTCGTTGCTCGAGCGCGCGGCCTGAATCGTCAGCGGCCTGTCGGTGCCGCTGTCGTGATGACGGCGATCAGTACGCTGCACGGCGCGATCTCGACGAGCGACCGGCTGAGCGAGCCGCGCCACCAGCGTTCTGCCCACGAGCTCGCGCGGCGGTGGCCCATCACGATCAGGTCGGCGCCCCACTCGCGCGCGACCCGTGCGATCTCGTCGACCGGTTCGCCGAACGACAGCTGCCCCTGGCAGATCGAGCCCCGTGCGGCGAGCTGCGCGATGCCGTCTTCCAGCACCTCGCGGTAGCGTTCCTTCTCGGCGTCGAGGCTGTCGGTCGGCACGAAGCCTTCGCCGACATAGACCGGCGGCATCGACGGCGTCACCGCGAGCAGCTTGATGTCGGCCTTCGTCAGGCTGGCCACCTCGCCGCATTCGAGCAGCGCGCGCCGACCCGACTCGGAACCGTCGTAGGCCAGCAAGATCCTCTTGAACATGGGTCCTCCTCGGTCGGCGGACGAGTGCGCGGCGGTGCTGGTGCGACGAAACCGCGTCGTCGATCTAGCGAATCTCGCGTGAAGCTCAGGACGCCTTGGCCGGTGCGACGTCCTTGCGGTCGATCAGGTCCGCATACGGTGCGGAGACCTGGACCTTGGTGCGCTTGCGCAAGTCGGCGAGATAGGCGCCGAATTCGATCGCGCCGATCTGCTTGGCGAGGCCCTGCGTCAACGAAGCGCGACGGTTCGCGTCGACGTCCGGGGCCGCGCCGACACCGGTGACCTCGTAGAGACCATAGTCGCCCGAGGGCAGCAGCAGCCCCGCATAGGCGGGCAGCTTCGACGCATCGGTACGGAAGATCTCGGTCACTGCATCGGCCGGTACCGTCGAGCGATCGACGCGCGTCACGGACGCGACCGGCCCGAAGTCCAGCGCCTTCCCACCGCCCGCGCGGACCTGCTCGAGCAGGGCCTTGCCCGCCTCCGCGGCGAGGCGGCGGGCCTCGACGTCGACGAGTCGGGCCCTGATGGAGTCGGCGACCTCGGCGAGCGGCCGTCGCGACGTCGGTTTGAAGTCGAGCACGCGGGCCGAGACCAGGGTGCCGGGCGACGTCTCGACGGCTTCGGTGTTGTGACGGTTCTTGAGCGAGTCCGCCGAGAACAACGCGGCGAGCAGCTTGGTGTTGGCCAGCGGGCCGCTCGCGTCCGCACCGGGCGCCGGGGTCCGCATGACCTGATCGGCCGTCATCACCGTCAGCCCCGTCTTCTGCGCCGTCGGCGCGAGCGAGTCGCCCTGCTCGTAGACGCCGTTGGCGAAGGCCTCGGCCGCATCGGTGAACTTCTTCTGCGCGAGCTGCTTGCCGATCTCGGCGTCGATCTCCGGCCGGACCGATTCGAACGACCGGGTCTGCCCCGCCTTGACGGCGGTGAGTTCGATGATGTGAAAGCCGAAGTCGGTCTCGACGAGATCGCTGATCTGCTTGTCCTTCAATGCGAAGAGCGCCGCCTCGAAGGGCGGCACGGTGGCACCCTTGCCGAGGAAGTCGAGGTCGCCGCCGTTGGCCGCCGAGCCCGGATCGTCGGAGCTCTGCTTCGCGATCTTCGCGAAGTCCGCCGGGTTGGCGCGGACCTTGTCGAGGAGTCCCTGCGCCTTGGCCCTGGCCTTCGCCTTGTCCGCGTCGCTCGCGTCCTTCGCCACGGCGACGAGGATGTGGCTCGCGCGGCGCTGCTCGGGGACTTCGTAGCGACGCATGTTCTGCGCGTAGAAGTCGCGCGCGTCCTGCTCGGGCACGGTCACCTGCCTGGCCAGCGCGTCCGCGCTCAGCACGACGTACTCGACCTTCGCGCTGTCGGGGTTCATGTACGCGTCCGGATGCGCGTCGTAGTCCTTCTGCACGGCGTCCGCGGCGAGCTGAACCTTCGGCGCGAAGTCCGCGACCTTGACGACGTGGGAGCGCACGTCGCGACGCTGGGCGACGAGCGATGCGAAGCGATCGACGACCGCCTTCGGGACGATCACCGAGTTCTCGATGGCCGCGTTGATCTGCTGGATCGAGAGGTCCTCGCGCAACCGCTGCTCGAACACCACCGGCGTCATGCCCTGCTGCGCCAGCAGCGCCTGATAGCGGTCGGAGCTGAAGCGCCCGTTGTCCTGCAGCGCGGGGATCGCCATGATCGTCGCCTGAAGCTGACGGTCGCTCGTTCCGAGCGACTGCTTCTGCGCCTGCTGCATCAGCACGCGCTGCGCGATCAGGCCGTCGAGCGTCTGCGCGCGCGACTCGGTCGTGTCGAAGAGCGCCGCGTCGATCGCGGCGCCGTACGTCTGCCGCAGACGGGCGACCTGTTCGCGTTGGGCGTTGTCGAGTTCGCCCTGGCTGATGATCTGGCCGCCCACCTTGGCGACGCTCTGCGTGTTCTGGTTCAGGCGCTCGTAGCCCTGCACGCCGAAGAAGACGAACGAAGGCACGATCAGGACCAGCAACACCAACTGCATCAGGCGCTGATGCGAACGGATGAAATCGAACATGGACTGGGTTCCGGCTGGAGGCTTCCGCACGCTCGACCGCGGACGCCGATAAAAAAAGGCGAACACGCGTTCGCCTTGTTCGCTGCATAGACCGGTGCGCATCCTAACAGTGCCGGCCGGGTCGCGGCAACACGCCCGGACCGGCACGCTGCGTCGCGCGTAGGTCGGTGCGCGTCGATGACGGGTGGGCTGCTCGAACCCGAGATCGGTCTTGCCGAGCAGGACCGCGCCCGCGTCGCACAGGCGCTTCGCGACACACTGTTGAGTCGCGGACCCCGGCGATCGATCGCGTCGATGCGCGCGGGGCAAAGGCGCACCAGGCGCTCGGAGGTGAGGCGCCTTCGGCCATCGCGCGCATCGGGTCGGTGGCGTCATCGCGGACGACGAACGGTGAGAAGAGCTCGTACGACGCAGCGCCCCCGATCAAGCGGCCGCGCACGTCGCTGAATCCCGGAGCCCGCTGCGACGAAGCCGAAGGCGCACGCGACGCGTCGAGGCATCCGTCGCGTGATCGCCGCGGCCGGCGCCCGACCGGTCGCCCTTCGGACGACGGGTCGACGTC
>CALMOR010000166.1:4797-5808 GCA_937872165.1 uncultured Burkholderiales bacterium
CATGAACATAACGCTCGCTTCCACCTTCGCCGAGCCGCCTCGCATCGCGGCGTCGATCGGCACCACCCGGACGGAACGCGACTTCGCCGCCGGGACCGAGGCTCGGGAGCGGCTCGCACGTCGCTCGATCGGCGCGCCGGTCCGGGGCGGAAAACGGGCAGAAAAAAGCCACCTGAACGGTGGCTCTTCATGGGGATGCTGGCGGAGTGGACGGGACTCGAACCCGCGACCCCCGGCGTGACAGGCCGGTATTCTAACCAACTGAACTACCACTCCAGATCTTCGGTACCGCACCTCGACACTGCCTTGCGGACGCACGTTGCGGAGCGGTCTGGTGGGTGCTGAGAGGCTCGAACTCCCGACCTACGCCTTGTAAGGGCGCCGCTCTACCAACTGAGCTAAGCACCCTGCACGCCTTGCTCGCAACCGGTCATCGCTTCCTGCCGTTCTCACTGCGCTGTCACTTGCAGAAAGCGCGCTAGTTTACTGCATCCTTCAGGGCCTTGCCAGCGCGGAACTTGGGCACCTTGGCCGCCTTGATCTTGATCGACGCGCCGGTCTGCGGATTGCGCCCCGTCCTCGCCGCACGCTTGCCGACCGTGAAGGTACCGAAGCCGACCAACGTCACACTGCCGTTCTTCTTCAGCGTGGTCTTGATGCCGCCCACCACCGACTCGAGGGCGCGACCTGCAGCGGCTTTGGAAATGTCAGCCGATTTGGCGATGTGATCGATCAACTCCGACTTGTTCATCAGTTCCCCTTCTGGGTTCGTTCGGTGACGCGACGCGCGCGCGGATCAGTGGCTCGGGCCCCGCTCGCAGTCGTCGATGCGCCACTCGAGCCGAGGTCGGGCGAGCGAACATTAAGCAATGCGAGTCATGCGGTGTCAAGCCGATGGATGCGTGGCCCACGCCGGGGCCACGGGCAAAAAAAACGCGTGGCGAAAGCCACGCGTTCGACCCGGCAACGATGTCGATGCGCCGTCGCGGCGACATCGACATCGACCCGTGT
>CALMOR010000167.1:0-361 GCA_937872165.1 uncultured Burkholderiales bacterium
GTCCCGGTCCGGCCGTCGAAGGACTTCTCGCCGACGGTCGGAACCGGCGGCAGCGGTGCCCGGGGCGGCGCCGCCTTCGCGGCCGCGCAGACGAAGACGAGAACCGAGAGGAAGGGGCGGATGGCGAACGACCGGACGAGGGGGCGCGCGACCATGACCGAGGTTCAGCCGGCGAGGCGCTTGCGGTTGGCGGCGACGCGACGCCGGACGGGCTTCAGCGCCGCGTCGGTGACCCGCAGCTGGGTGTCGAGCGAGCGGGTCCACGGATGCGAAGCTAGCGAGCGGGCGGCGGCGGTACGGGCAAGCCGCCGGCCACGGACCATCGCGCCGCGCGTTCCGACTCCCGTCATCAGCGGCGCGC
>CALMOR010000167.1:371-30677 GCA_937872165.1 uncultured Burkholderiales bacterium
TCGTCATGCTCAGGCCCTCGAGCCAGCCGGTCTGCGCGAGCCGCATCCATTCGGTCCACGCGGCGAGCGAGCCTTCGAGCATCGCCGAGTGCTTCTCCTCGACCATCCGCCGCATCTCCCGTTGCTCGCTCGCGTCGGGTGTCATGCCGTGGGCAGCCATCCGCGTCGTGCGACGGCCGATCACCTCGCCGGCACCCCACAGCATCCGCGCGTTGTCGAGCGCCAGACGGTTCCAGAGTTGGCAGGAATTGAAGAGTGAAGCGCGACGCGAGGCCGGGGCACGAAGGGAAGAGGTCATGGGCATCCGTAGGAAGTTCGTTGGAGGAGGAGGACCCGCGCGGCACGCTCTCCGGCAGCGCTCGCGTCGGCGTCGTTCCGCAGCGTGCACGAAACGCGCGGCACGGCGCATCGGACCGTCCCGTATTCTTCGCCTCCTTCCAACGACCGAGCCCCGCATGGCGCTTCGCGCAACCGTCTTCAAGGCACAGCTGGCGGTCGCCGACATGGATCGCGATCGCCATGCGATCCATCCGCTGACGATCGCGCGCCATCCGTCGGAGACCGACGAGCGGATGATGATCCGCGTGCTGATGTTCGCGCTCTGCTCGAGCGAGCGACTCGCGTTCGGTCGCGGGCTGTCCGACGTCGACGAGCCCGACCTGATCGATCGCGATCTCACCGGCTCGATCGACCTGTGGATCGAGGTGGGTCTGCCGGACGAGAGGTCCATCCTCAAGGCCTGTGGCCGTGCGCGACGCGTCGTGGTGACGGCCTACGGTCACGGCGTCGACCTCTGGTGGAAAGGGATCGAGGCGGGACTCGCCCGTGCCCGCAACCTCGACGTGCTGCGCATCGACGGTGCCGAATCGAAGGCCCTCGCCGCGTTCGCCGAGCGGTCGATGGACCTGCAGGTCACGATCCAGGACGGGTTGGTGTGGTTCAGCAGTCCGGCGAACACCATCGAGGTCCACCCGCGACGGTTGATGGGGACGAAGACGTGAGTCTGGACGCGTGAGGTAGGACGCGTGAGGTGGGACACGTGAGGTGGGACGCGTGAATCGGGACGCGCGAGCGGAGACGGCGAGTCGATGCAGCGATCGGGATTGCCGAGCTCGGGTCCGCCGGCTATAATCGCGAGCTTTTGGTCTGGCGCCGCCCGACGATGCCGATGGCGACATCCAATGCCCGAAGCGCGACGTCGACCTCCGGTCCACGCGGCCTCGTCGTTGCCTCGGTCGCTCCGGTCGCCTGCCACTCGGCGGGGAAGCTGTCGCTCCCGCCCCGATTTCATAACGAAGCACATCAGGAAAGTATTCGGTCATGGTCATCCTCCGACTCACCCGCGGCGGCGCGAACAAGCGTCCCTTCTATCACGTGGTCGCCACCGACTCGCGCAACCGTCGTGACGGCCGCTTCATCGAGCGCGTCGGCTTCTACAACCCGGTCGCGGCCGGTGCGGAAGAAGGCTTGCGCATCGCGCTGGATCGCGTCAGCTACTGGCAGGGCGTCGGTGCCCAGATGTCGCCGGCCGTCGCCCGCCTGGTGAAGGACTTCGCGAAGAAGAACGGCCAGGTCCAGGCTCCCGCCGTCGCGGCGGCGCCCGGCGCCTAGGCGGCGTCGCGATACGGGTCGGCATGGAAGTCCCGGCCGACCTGGTGCTGGTCGGACACGTGCTCGACGCGTGGCGACTGGACGGCAGCGTGAAGGTCGCGCCTTATTCGAGCGATGCGTCGGCCCTGCTCGGTGCGCGCGAATGGTGGTTCGACGTGAAGGGCGCGGTCCGCTCGTTCGACGTGATGACCGCGAAGGTCCACGGCAGCACGGTCACCGCGAAGCTGGTCGGCATCGTCGACCGCGATGCGGCCGAAGCCCTCAAGGGCGCGCGCATCTCGGTGTCGCGACGCTACTTCCCGGTCACCGACGACGACGAGTACTACTGGGTCGACCTGATCGGTCTCGAGGTCGTCAACCAGTCGGGCGAGTCCTTCGGGGCCGTGGCCGACCTGACCGAGAACGGCGCGCACCAGAATCTGGTGGTGCGCACGCAGGCCGAAGGAAGCGACAAGGTCGAGCGGCTGATCCCGTTCGTCGACGCGTACGTCCGGACGGTCGACCTGCCGGGTCGTCGCATCGTGGTGGACTGGCAGGCGGACTATTGAGCCGGAGGGTCGGGTCCGGAAGTCGAAGGATCGGATTGGGACATCGGAGAGCGATGATGCGGTTCGATGTCGTGACCTTGTTTCCCGAGATGTTCGCCGCGGTGACCGCGTCGGGCATCACGCGTCGGGCGCTCGAAGAGGGCCGGTGGACGTTGCGGACCTGGAATCCTCGCGATTTCACGAGCGACAACTATCGGACGGTCGACGATCGGCCCTACGGTGGCGGCCCCGGCATGGTGATGCTGGCCGAGCCTCTCGAGGCCGCGATCGAGGCAGCGCTGGACGGCCATGCGAAGGAGGGTCTGCCGAGGCCGAAGGTGATGCTGATGTCGCCGCAGGGCAGGCCGCTGACGCACGGCCGGGTGATGGAACTGAAGGACGCGGAGGGTGCGGTCGTCCTCTGCGGGCGCTACGAGGCGATCGACGAGCGACTGATCGAGCGCGTCGTCGACGAGGAGGTCAGTCTCGGCGACTTCGTGCTGTCGGGCGGCGAGATCGCCGCGATGGCGCTGATCGACGCGGTGGTGCGGCAGCTGCCGGGCGTGCTCGGCGGAGCCGACTCGGCGGCGCAGGACTCGTTCGCGGACGGCGACGCGGGTGGACTGCTGGACTGCCCGCACTACACGCGGCCGGAGGTGTGGCGCGAGGTCGCGGTGCCCGCGGTGCTGATGTCCGGTCATCACGCCCGCATCGTGCAGTGGCGGCGCGAGCGGGCGGTCGAGGCGACATGGAACAAGCGGCCCGATCTGATCGAGAGGGCACGCGCCGAGGGGCGCCTCTCGAAGCACGACGAGGAAGTGCTCGGCCGGTTGCGGCAGGAGGGCGGCGGTTGCGGTAGACAGTGATTGCAGTTGCAGGAAGGAGCGGCGCGAGTGCAGTCGACGCGCGCCGCATCATCAACCCCATCCTCTACGCGGCCATAACGATCGATCAGGCCCGCGCACGATGGTTAAGGAGTCTCCGATGAACCTCATCGAAACGCTGGAAAAAGAAGAGATCGCCCGTCTGGGCAAGACCATCCCCGACTTCGCGCCCGGCGATACCGTGATCGTCAACGTCAACGTCGTCGAAGGCACGCGCAAGCGCGTCCAGGCTTACGAAGGCGTCGTCATCGCGAAGCGCAACCGCGGCATCAACTCGAACTTCATCGTCCGCAAGATCTCGAGCGGCGAAGGCGTCGAGCGCACCTTCCAGACGCATTCGCCGTCGATCGCGTCGATCGAGGTCAAGCGCCGCGGCGACGTGCGCCGGGCCAAGCTCTACTACCTGCGCGAACGCTCGGGGAAGTCGGCGCGCATCAAGGAGAAGCTCACCACGCGCACGCGCGGCGCAGCCGCCAAGAGCCAGCCGGTCGTGCCCGAGACGGGCAGCGACACGCCGTCGGCCTGATCGCCGCGCGACGTCCCCGATCGACCGGAGAGCCGACCTCGACCGATGATCCTCGAAGGCGCGCCGATGGCGCGCCTTCGTCCTCATGACCGGCATCCACGACGGCGCCGCGCCGATCCCCGAACCGACCCTGCGTCCGCCCTTCGATCCCGAGGCGGCGCCCGTCGTCGGAACGTCGACCGGTCGCGCGATCGCCGCCGAAGAGCTGACGGTCGAGCGGCTGCGGGCCGCGTTCGCGCGGCCGCGCGCGTGGCAGCCCGAACCCGCCGACGAGTCGCGGAAGCCCCGGCTGCGCAGCGGAGCCACCGGTCTCGTGGCGGCTTCGGTGCTGGTACCGATGGTGGTCCGTGAAGGCGGCATGACCATGCTGTTGACGGAGCGGACCGCGCACCTCAACGACCACGCGGGACAGGTCAGCTTCCCGGGCGGCAGCGCGGAGCCGTACGACGTCGATCCGGTCGACACCGCGTTGCGCGAGACCGAGGAGGAGATCGGGCTCGCGCGCGCGCACGTCGAGGTCATCGGCCGCCTGCCCGACTACCCGACCGTCACCGGCTTCAACGTCGCTCCGATCGTCGCGCTGGTCCGGCCGCCGTTCGCGCTGAAGCTCGACGCGTTCGAGGTCGCGGCCGCGTTCGAGGTGCCGCTGACCTTCCTCTTCGATCCGGCGAACCAGCAACGGCGCGAGATCGTCATGGACGGTTTCGTGCGTCACTTCATCGCGATGCCGCACGGGCCCCGCTTCATCTGGGGCGCGACCGCGGCGATGCTGCGCAATCTCTACCTCTGCCTCGCGGTGCAACTCGCGCGGTGAGCTCGCGCGAGCCGCCTTCGGAGCGAGTCTCGCTGCGTCCGCTGGAAGGCGAGACGGACGACATGCTCGCGCTGCAGCGCGTGCTCGACGACGCCCCCCGCCATGCGCACCTCGTCACGGGCCTGCCTCCCGGACCGGCCGACGCGCAGAGCGTCTACACGATCCTTCCCGAAGGCCGGAGCTACGACGACAAGTTCGTCTTCGGCATCTTCGAAGGCGCGACGATGGTCGGTTGCATCGACTGCATCCGCGGTTATCCCGAGACCGGGACCGCCCACATCGGATTGCTGCTCGTCGCCGAATCGTTCGAGGGCAGGGGCATCGGGCGCGCCGCCTATGCCGAACTCGAAGGGCTGATCGCGGGTTGGGGCTGCTCGCGCGTCCGCCTCGGCGTCGTGCGGACCGACGACCGCGTCTTCGCATTCTGGAAGCGTCTCGGCTTCGTGCCCACCGGCGAGATCAAGCCTCATCGTTACGCGGCCGTCGTCTCCGAACTCGTCGTCTTCCACAAGCGTCTCGGGGCTTAGGACCGTCGCTCCGCTCCGCTCGATCGCCGGAAGCGGGCGATACAATCGCGGCCTTCGCATCGAGCGCCGGGCCGCTCGCGAACGGCGCGGACCGCTCCACGGTCCGAGCTCGCGCACGACGCTGCATTCCCGACTCGCCACCGCATCCCGCATGGGCTTCCTCTCCCTGATCATCGCGCTGCTCCTCGAGCAGGTACGACCGCTGCATTCGGCCAACGTCGCGTACAACGCGGTGCGCGGGACCGCCGAGGTCCTCGAGCGCAACTTCAACGCCGGCGAGAAGCAGCAAGGCGTCCTCGCATGGTTCATCCTGGTGGCGCCGCTGACGCTCTTCGCGTGGCTGATCTTCTATCTGCTGCTGCGCGTCCATCCCTTCCTCGGCCTCGCATGGAACGCGCTGGTGCTGTACTTCACGCTCGGCTTCCGCCAGTTCAGCCACTACTACACCGACATCCAGATCGCGCTCGCGAACAACGATCTCGAACGGGCGCGCGCGTTGCTGACCGAATGGAAGCGCGCCGCGGACCCGTCGTTCTCGGCGGCCGACCTCGTGCTGTCCGACATCTGCCGCCTCGCGATCGACGAGGCGCTGGTCGCGTCGCATCGCCACGTCTTCGGCGTCTTCTTCTGGTTCGTGCTGATGCCGGGCCCGTCGGGAGCGGTGCTGTATCGCCTGGCCGACTATCTGGCGCGTCGCTGGAACATGCCGATCAAGGGCGCGCCGCTCGAGCCCTTCGGCCTCTTCGCGCAACGTGCGTTCCAGTGGATCGACTGGTTGCCGGTGCGCTTCACCGCGATCGGCTTCGCGATCGTCGGCAACTTCGAGGACGCGGTGTTCTGCTGGCGCAATCACGTCCATCAATGGGACGACGCCTCGCGCGGCATCCTGCTGGCGGCGGGCACCGGAGCACTCGGCGTCCGGCTCGGACCCGCGACGCGCGGCGTGATGGAGCCGCCGCCGTCGACGATCGACCCGACCGTGAGCCACGACGACCCGGGCGCCGACCCGGCGATCGACGCGATGCCGGGCGTCGATGCCAGCCCCGCGGCCTTGCGCAGCGCGGTGGGCCTCGTGTGGCGATCGATGCTGCTGTGGACGCTGTTGCTGTTGCTGCTGTCGGTCGCGGGGCTGTTCGGATGAGGGCTCTCGTTTCGTCGACCGTGCCGACGCGGACGATGCCGAGCGATGCTGTCCTGCTTCGACCGTTGGGCACTCGCCCTGGGCGTTTCACACCGGATGTCGAATACGCAAGAACGTGCGGGGAAGCGGGTCGAATTCCTCGCGGCTCGTCCCGAGATTCCCCGGGCCAGCCGGTCGCGGCAAGCCTTCGAGGCAGGCACACGGCTATGCGCTTGCGCTGCAACTCCTTCGACATCTCGGTCGCGACGGAGGAAGGGTCGGAGCCGCTGGTGGCGAAAGGAGCCCCTGGCTCGATCTTCGAGATCTCCTTCGAAGCTCGTGACGGAGGGCCGCCGGATCGGCAGGGATCGCTCGAGTTCATCTTTTTGCTCGTTCCAACGGATACCTGGCGGGGATCGAGATCGACTTCTGCGGCAACTCACATCCCGTTGCCGAGGTCATCGCCGTCGCCAGTGAGCCGATCACGTCGGCCCAAGGGCCGCAGGTGATACGTGACCAGCCGACGGGCTGACCGTTCGTTATATCCCGTCAACTGCCTCTCCTCTGGCATAAGCTTGTATGGCCAGCGTGGAAATGCCCGATCCACGAGGCGGCTCGCAGCACATGCATCGTCGCCCGACAACATTGGTGGCATCGAGATCGCCCCGAGCAACTCGCAGGCATCGCAGAAAATCCGCAAGCAAATGCCACTTCGCAGCAAACCCGGATCCCACCGGATATGCGTCGCGCCGATGATGGACTGGACGGACCGGCATTGCCGCTACTTCCATCGCCAGCTCGCCCCCGACGCGTGGCTCTATACCGAGATGGTCACGACCGGCGCGCTGCTGCATGGCGACGTGCCGCGCCATCTCGACTTCGACGAGGCCGAGCATCCGGTCGCGTTGCAACTCGGCGGCAGCGAGCCGGCCGCGCTCGCGCATTGCGCGAAGCTCGGCGAAGCCTGGGGCTACGACGAGATCAACCTGAACTGCGGCTGCCCGTCGGAGCGCGTGCAGAACGGCGCGTTCGGCGCCTGCCTGATGGCCGAGCCCGCGCTGGTCGCCGACTGCGTGAAGGCGATGATCGACGCGGTCGACGTCCCGGTCACGGTCAAGCATCGCATCGGGCTCGACCGCAACGACGACTACGGCTTCGTGCGCGACTTCGTCGGCACGGTCGCGGAAGCCGGTTGCCGGCTCTTCGTCGTCCATGCGCGAAACGCCTGGCTGAAGGGCCTGTCACCGAAGGAGAACCGCGAGGTCCCGCCGCTGCGCCACGAGGTCGTCGCGATGCTGAAGCGGGACTTCCCTTCGACGACCTTGATCGTCAACGGCGGCCTCGCGACCGTCCCCGCGATCGGCGAGGCGCTCGACCGCTTCGACGGCGTGATGCTCGGGCGCGCCGCGTATCACGAGCCGTGGCTGCTGGCGATGCTGGACCCGTCGTCGTCGGCCGACGGGACGTCGCGTCCGCACGGCCGCGCCGACGTGGTCGCGCGCATGGCGACCTATGCGGAAGAGCAGGCGTCGCGCGGCGTGCCGCTGCGATCGATCGTGCGCCACATGCTCGGGCTCTATCACGGCCAGCCGGCCGCACGGACCTGGCGACGCCTGTTGAGCGATGCCAAGCTGCTGCGGCAGGCCGATGTCGCGCTCCTGTGGCGGGCGCTCGCCGCGGTCGAACGCCCATCGGAGACTTCGCGTTCGACGGGCGCTGCCGCGCTGTTGCGCGCCTGACGGATCCGTCCGTTCGATCCCGAGCCGGGCCTGCCCCGGTCCGCCGCATGACCAGGATCGGCGACTCGCCGTCGATCAGTAGAAGCCGCCGCTTTCAGGGCGTGCGATGTCCGAAGCTCGAAGCTCGAAGCTCGATGCGCGAAGCTCGGGCTCGATCATCGAGGTTCGGTCCTCGGGGCTCGGTCCTCGAGGCTCGGTGCACAAGGCTCGGTGCGCAAGGCTCGGTGCGCAAGGCTCGGTGCGCAAGGCTCGGTGCGCAAGGCTTGGTGCTCGGTGCTTGTGCTCAGTGCTTGTGCTCGGTGCTCGGTGCTCGGTGCTCGACGTTCGACGTTCGACGTTCGACCTTCGACGCAGCGAGGTCGATGCCCGCAGCGCGCCCTCAGCGCTTCCTGCAAAACGACGCGAAGTCCTCGTCCGCGCGCCGCATGCGCAGTTCGGCTTTCGAGCGGTCCTTGCCGGCCGCGCGGTCGTAGTCCTCGTGCGCTCGCTTCGCGCGGAGCGTGAGCTTCGCGCAGCCCTTGACCTGCTTGTCGCGGTCGGAGCCGGCACGGGTCGAGACCGGTTCGATGCGCTCGCGGCGCGCGCGATCGCGCTCCAGCCCATCGAGCGCCTTCTTCTCGTCGCGTGCGCGCGCCGCGGCCGAGGCGCGATCGGCGGGCAGCGGCGGCGTCGCATCGATGGGGACCTCGCTCTGCCGTCCCACCGCGCAGGGCACGTCGCCGTAGACCGTCCTGCCGTCGACCTGACACTTGTACGTGGTGCCGGTCGCTGCCGCGACGCACGGTACCAGCGCGCACGTCGCTGCGAAGGCGACGCGGAGGACGCGGGCGGTACCGGCAACGCGGGCGGCACGAGTGGCACGAGCGACACGCGCCAGGAGGCCATCGAGGCCGAGGCCGCAGAGGCGGGACACACGAAGCGCATGCCGCGGCCTCGCGATCACAGCACTTTTCCCGGGTTCATCAGTCCCTGCGGGTCGAGCGCGGACTTGATCGCCCGCATCATCGCCAGCTCCGCAGGGCTCTTGTAATGGGCCAGCGCATCGCGCTTCGACTGCCCGATTCCGTGTTCGGCGCTGATCGATCCGCCATGCGCGACGACCGCGTCGTGCACGAGGTGATTGATGGCGGGCTGCAACGCGATGAAGGCTTCCTCGTCCAGCGCGGCCGGCCTCGACACGTTGTAGTGCAGGTTGCCGTCGCCGAGGTGTCCGAAGGTCACCATGCGGATGCCGGGAAAGGCTGCCGCGAGCGTGGCGTCGGTCGTCGCGACGAAGGCGGCGAGGCGCGAGATCGGTACCGAGACGTCGTGCTTGATGTTCCGGCCCTCGGCCGCCTGCGCCTCCGAGATGTTCTCGCGCAGCGCCCACAGCGCCCGCGACTTCGCGACGTCGTCGGCCACGGCGGCGTCGGCGACGATGCCGGCGTCCATCGCGGCTTCGAGCAGCGCGCGGGCATGCTCTTCGCTCTCGTGGTCCGACACTTCGATCAGCACCGATTGCGGATGACGCTGCGGCAACGGCGAGCGCGACGGCGGGAAGTGCTTCTCGACGAGGCCGAGCGCGAAGTCGGACACGAGCTCGAACGCGGTGAGCGTCGGCCCGCAGCGCTGGCGAGCGATGCCGAGCAGCCGCAAGGCGTCGTCGGGGGAAGCGACCGCGGCCCAGGCGGTCCACTTCGCGCGCGGCAACGGGAAGAGCTTCAGCGTCGCGGCCGTGACGATGCCGAGCGTGCCCTCGGCACCGATCAGCAGGTCGCCCCAGTGATAACCGGTGTTGTCCTTCCGCAGACCGTCGAGCCGTCGGACCACGTCGCCGCCGGGCAGGACCGCCTCGAGGCCGAGGCAGAGGTCGCGCGCGTTGCCGTAGCGCAGGACGCCGGTGCCGCCGGCGTTGGTCGAGAGGTTGCCGCCGATGGTGCAGGTGCCCTCGGACGCGAGGCTGAGCGGCAGCAACCGGCCGGCTGCGACGGCAGCGGCCTGCGCCTCCGCGAGCGTGCAGCCGGCCTCGACGGTGATGGTGTCGTTGACCGGATCCACGCGACGCACCGCCCTCATGCGCGTCGTCGACAACACCGTCTGCCGTCCGCTCGCATCGGGCGTCGCACCGCCGACGAGTCCGGTGTTGCCGCCCTGCGGAACGATGGCGACGCCGCGCGCCGCGCAGATCGCGACGATCGACGCGACTTCGTCGACCGTGGCCGGCTTCACGACCGCGATCGCGCGACCGTGGTAGCGCTTGCGCCAGTCGGTCAGGTACGGCGCCTGGTCGTGCTCGTCGACGAGCACGTTAGCCGCGCCGACGACGTCGACGAAGGCCGCGACGAGGGCCGCGCTGTCGATACCGTCGATGGCACGGGCGACGGTGCCGTCGATGGGGCGTTCCAAGGCGCCGTCGAGCGGGATGCCGTTCATGGCCGTGCCTGCTTGGCGATCCGCTTCAACGGTCTCAGGTAGGCGAGCACCGCGACGAAGTAGACGGTCGAGATCACGGCCTCGAGCGCGCCGAGCCCCGCCGAAGGCTGCGGGTCGCCCATCGCGCGGACCGTGCCTTCGGCCATGAACAGCAGGATCAGCATCGAGGACCATTGCATCGTGTAGACGTCGAGCGTCTTCATGCGAACGAAGAGGAACGCGAGCACCGCCACCTTGGCGATCGCGAGGACGTAGCCGGACCCCGCTCCGCGCGGCGGCACCGCGGCGAACGCGACCGACACGCCGACCATCGCGACGAGGCCGGCCAGCGCGACGCGTCGAAGGACGAGCGGACTCACGATCGAAGGATGCGCGGGAGAAGGACGGAGGTCATCGTCCGGATGCGGGAGACGGACGGGCCATCGACCTCATCCCTGGTGTGCCGCCATCGCCGCCACGTGCTCCGCGATCGCGAGCGACGACGTCAGGCCCGGCGAGTCGATGCCGAAGAGGTTGACCAGCCCGGGCACGCCGTGGTCGCCGGGTCCCGCGATCATGAAGTCGGCGGCGGGCTCGCCGGGTCCCGACAGCTTGGGTCGGATCCCCGCGTACGCGGGCGACAGCGCGTCGTCTCGCAACGGCGGCCAGTAGCGTCGCACGGTCTCGGCGAACGACGATCGGCGCGACGCGTCGACGCCGAAGTCCAGCGGCGCGTCGGCGGGCAGCCATTCGACATCGGGACCGAACTTCGCCTGTCCGCCGAGGTCCGGCGTCACGTGGACGCCGAGGCCGCCGGGCTCGGGCAGCGGATAGATCAGGTGGCGGAACGGCGCCTTGCCGATCAGCGTGAAGTAGCTGCCCTTCGCGCGATGGACCGTGGGGATGGCGGAGGCGGGCAGGCCGTCGATCGCCGCGGCGATGCGCGTCGCGTCGAGGCTCGCACAGTTGACGACCAGCGCGGCCTGCAGCGCGAAGGCTTCTTCGCCTCCGCTCGTCACGCGCAGCACGATGCCGTCGTCCGCGACCGATCCGCCTTCGACGCGGCTCGACAACGCGAGCGTCGCGCCGTGACTCTCAGCGTCGCCGAGCAGCGCGATCATCAGCGCGTGGCTGTCGAGGATGCCGGTGCTCGGACACCACACCGAGGCGACGCAGCGCACCGCGGGTTCGAGCGCCGCGGTCCCGGCGACGTCGAGCGCGACGAGGTCGTCGACGCCCGACGCGACCGCGTTGTCGATCACGTGGGCGAGTGCGCGACGCTGCGACTCGTCGGTCGCGACGACCAGCTTGCCGACACGCCGATGCGGCACGTGCCGTTCTTCGCAGTACGCATACATCAGCGCCTTGCCGCGCACGCAGAGGCGCGCCTTCAACGACCCCGGCGCGTAGTGGATGCCGGCATGGATGACCTCGCTGTTGCGCGAGCTGATGCCGGTGCCGATCGCCCGGGCCGACTCGACGATGGTGACCTCGCGTCCGGCCGTCGCGAGCGCGCGGGCGACCGCCAGCCCGACGACTCCCGCACCGATCACGACGCAGTCGACGCGCTCGGTCATGCGACCGGGGCGGCGAGTTTCAGTGCCGTGACCGCGAGCCGCTTGCCGAGCGCGATCGCGAGTCGTCGCTCGGTCTCGTCGACCGCGCGCCGACCGTCGAGTCCCGACACGTGGCTCGCGCCGTACGGCGTGCCGCCGCTCGTCGTCGTCATCAGGTCGGCCTCGGTGTACGGCAGGCCGACGATCAGCATGCCGTGATGGAGGAGCGGCGTCATCATCGAGACCAGCGTCGTCTCCTGGCCGCCGTGCAGGCTGCCGGTCGACGTGAACACGCAGGCGGGTTTGCCGGCCAGCGCGCCCGAGAACCACTGCGCGCCGGTGCCGTCGAGGAAGTACTTGAGCGGCGCGGCCATGTTGCCGAAGCGGGTCGGCGATCCGAGCGCGAGGCCCGCGCACTGCTCGAGATCGGCGAGATCGACATACGGCGGGCCCGACTCCGGGATGTCGGGCGCGCTGGCCTCGGCGACGGTCGACACCGCCGGCACGGTACGCAGCCGGGCGCCGGCACCGTCGGTGGCGTCGATGCCCTGCGCGATCGCCTCGGCGAGCGTGCGGGTCGAGCCGTGACGGCTGTAGTAGAGGACGAGGAGTTCGATCATCGGAGAGGCGGCGACGGGATGGAACGATGCCGCCGACTATTATAGGGAGCGGTCCTTCGGGCCTTCGTGAACGTCGGCCGCCTACGTCGTCGACCGCCTCGGTCGCGGCGTCGTGACCCGCATCGCATCTCCTCGCTTCCATCGATGACCCATCGACTCCTCGTCGTCGCCCGACGCACGGGCCAGCAGGCCTGGCGCACGACGCGCGACGTGGCGCGCTTCGCGATCCGTCGCGCGGACCAGGAACGCCTCTTCCAGGTCGCGTCGAGCCTGACCTTCACGACCGTGCTGTCGATCGTGCCGCTGCTGACGACCGTGTTCGCGGTGCTCACCGCGTTGCCGGTCTTCGATCGGCTGCGCGACACGCTGCACGCGTTCCTCGAGTCGCGCCTGATGCCCGAGGCGATCTCGGCGTCGATCTTCCAGTACCTTGACCAGTTCTCCGCGAACGCGAGTTCGCTGACGGTCGTCTCGGTGCTGTCGTTCGCGGTCACGTCGCTGACGACGATGCTGACGATCGACGGCGCGCTGAACACGATCTGGGGCGTGCACCGGATGCGCCCGCTCGCGCAGCGGCTCGTCACCTACTGGGCCATCCTCTCGGTCGGACCGATCCTGCTCGGCGTGTCGCTGACGCTGACCTCGTATCTCGCGTCGGCTGCGGCCGGCTTCGTGCAGGCGCCGACGCCGCTGGTCGCGGCCGCGCTCGGGGTCGCGCCGCTGCTGCTGTTCACGGTCTCCTATTCGGCGCTCTACGTGTACGTGCCGAACCGCTACGTCCGCTGGCGCGACGCGCTGATCGGCGCCTTCTGCGCGGCGCTCGCGTTCGAGGCGGCCAAGCGCGGCTTCGCGCTCTACATCACGCGCTTCTCGACCTACACGATGATCTACGGCGCGCTCGCCGCGTTGCCGCTGCTGCTGCTGTGGATCTACTACATCTGGATCATCACGCTCGGCGGCGCGTTGATCGCGGCGAGCCTGCCTGCGATCTACGGGCGCAACTGGAACCGCGGACAGGCGCCGGGCGATGCCTACGGCGACGCGTTGCGCGTGCTGCGGGTCCTCTATCGCGCGCGTCGCAGCGATCGTCCGGGCCGCCTGCCCGGCCTCCGTGCCCACGCCATCCGGCGCGAGGCGCGCCTCGACTACCAGTCGACCGACGTCATCCTCGAGAAGCTCGAACAGGACGGCATCGTGATCCGGACGCGGCAGGTCGGACCCGACGGCGCCGCGCGCTTTCGCAAGGACGACCTGTGGCTGTTCGCGGCCGATGCGTCGGTGGTGTCGCTCGAGCGCGTCTTCCGGCTCTTCGCGTTCGATCCGGCGCACGTGGCCGGGATGGCGCTCGATGCCGACGACCCGCTCGCGCGCTTCGTGCGGGGACAGCACCTCGCGGACGGCGACGTGTCGCTCGAGTCGGTCTTCGACGAGAGCGGCGCGCCGGCCGCGGCGGATGCTGCGGGCGAAGACCCTGTCGCGATGTCGTGAGCCCGTCGTCGAAGCACGAAAGGCTTCGCGCCGATCGTGGCGCGACGCCCGTTAAAGTCCGACCCTGCCGAGCCAGATGTCGCGATACATGACCCAGTCGCCGATGAGGCTGTACAGCGGATGACGGAAGGTCGCGGGGCGGTTGTGCTCGAAGAAGAAGTGGCCGACCCACGCGAAGCCGTAGCCGCAGACCGGCGCGCCGGCGAACCACCACGCCACGCCGGTCGCGAGTCCGGCGACGACGCACGCGATGACGCCGCTGGTGCCGACGAAGTGCAGTCGACGCGACGTCCGGTTCGAGTGCTCGGACAGGTAGTGCGGATAGAACTCGGCGAAGCTGGCGAAGCGTTCGGTCATGGCATCACCCTCGTGCGGATCGTCTCCGTGCACTGCTTCACGCGGTCGCCTTCGCCGGCAGGAAGTCCTTCAACGCGTCGAGCGTCCGGTCGGGGGCCTCGGCCATCACGAAGTGGCCGATGCGCGGCAGCTCGACGAGCTTCGCACCGGACAGCTTCGCGGCGAGAGCGCGACCCGATCGCGCGGCCGTCATCGCGTCGTTGGCGCCGAGCACGAAGAGCGCGGGGCAGCGGATCGCCGCGGCGGCCGCGTCGCCGTTGCGATAGGCGTTGCAGGCGGCGAAGTCGACATGGAGGACGCCGGCCTTCTGCCGGTGCATCAGTCGCCGTCCGCCGGTCATCACCGCGAAGCCCGGTCCGGGCGCCGACGGCTTCTGCGAGTAACCGCCGTGCGCGGTGTCGAGCGACCACAGGCTGATCATCTCGATCGCACGATCCTCGTCGTCGCGCGTCGCCGCGAGAAGGGCGTCCGAGACCTGCATCGGATAGGCCGTCGCGACGAGCGCGATCGCGTCGATCGCCACGTCGCCGTCGTCGCGGGACGCCGCTTCGAGCGCGATCAGCGAGCCCATGCTGTGACCGACCAGCGACGCGTGGCGGACGCCTGCCGCGGCCAGCAGCGCCAGCGTCCAGGTCGCCATCGACTCGACGGACGCGAGCGGCGGCCCTTCGCTGCGACCGTGACCCGGCAGGTCCACCGCGAGCACCGCATGGCCGTGATGCGCGAGATAGCGCGACTGCAGGATCCACACGCTGTGGTCGTGCTGCGCGCCGTGCAGCAGCACGACGACCGGCAGGCGCGCGTCGAAGGGCTTGCCGCCCGTGTACGCGTAGGCCGGACGACCATCGACGGTGATCAGCATCGCGAGCGCTCCGTCACGTCACCGCACCTTCGAGGCGGCCTTCAGGCCGCGCGCCAGATCGGCGACGAGGTCGTCGATGTCCTCGAGGCCGATCGACAGGCGGATCGTCGCGGCGCCGATGCCCGCGGCCGCGAGGTCCTTCTCGGGCACGCGGAAGTGGGTCGTCGACGCGGGATGGATCACCAGCGACTTGGCATCGCCGACGTTGGCCAGGTGCGAGAAGAGCTGCAGCGCCTCGACGAACGCGATGCCGTGCGCGCGGCCGCCCGCGATCGTGAAGCTGAAGACGGCGCCGCAACCGCGCGGCATCAGTCGCGCGGCCAGCGCACGGTCGGGATGGTCGGGCGTTTCCGGATAGCCGACCGCCGCGACCATCGGATGCGCTGCGAGGAACGCGACCACCGCGCGCGCGTTGTCCACGTGCCGCGCCATCCGCAGCGGCAGCGTCTCGAGGCCCTGGATCAACTGGAACGCGACCTGCGGGCTCATGCAGGCGCCGAAGTCGCGCAGCCCTTCGCGACGCGCGCGCAACGCGAACGGCGCGACCGTCGACTCCTCGCTGAACACCATGTCGTGGAAGCCGGCATAGGGCTTCACGAGTTCGCCGAAGTGGCCGTTCCTCGCGTGCGCCGCTTCCCAGTCGAAGCGGCCGCCGTCGACCAGGAGGCCGCCGATCGCGACGCCGTGCCCGCCGATGAACTTGGTGGCCGAGTGGAAGAGCAGGTCGGCCCCGTGATCGAACGGCTTCATCAGCCACGGTGTCGTGAAGGTCGAGTCGACCAGCAGCGGCAGGCCGCGCTCGTGCCCGATGGTCGAGACCGTCGGGATGTCGAGCACGTCGAGTCCCGGGTTGCCGAGCGTCTCGCCGAACAGGAACTTCGTGTTCGGCCTGATCGCGTCGCGCCACTGATCCATGTCGCGCGGATCGACGAAGGTGGTCTCGATGCCGAAGCGCGGCAGCGTGTACGCGAGCAGGTTGTGCGAACCGCCGTAGAGCGCTCGGCTCGCGACGACATGGCTGCCCGCGCCGGCGATCGTCGCCGCGGCCAGATGCATCGCGGCCTGGCCGCTCGCGGTGGCGAGACCGGCGACGCCGCCTTCGAGCGCGGCGATGCGTTCCTCGAGCACCGCGACGGTCGGGTTCGAGATGCGCGAGTAGACGTGCCCCGAGCGTTCCATGTTGAACAGCGAGGCGGCATGGTCGCTGTCGCGGAACACGAACGACGTGCTCGCGTAGATCGGCACCGCGCGCGCGCCGGTGGTCGGGTCGGGCGCGGTCCCGGCATGGAGGGCGAGCGTGTCGAAGCCGGGATCGCGGGGACCGGCACTTCTCGACGGGACGCGATCGGGGTCGCTCATGAGGGGTCGCGAAGGGGGTCGCTAAGACACGGCCGCTGCGGGCCCGAAGGAGGCGGATGCTATCACCGGCCTCGCGCGCGACCTGCCCGCCGCCTGGCGCCGTGCGCGGCCGCGATCGTGCCAAGATGCACGCTTCCGCGGTCGGCCGTACGCCGCCGAATCCTTCGACTCCGAGTCCCTCATGCGCGACCTCAGCCAGTTCCGCCACGAGCTCTATCCGCCGATCGACGCCCGCAGCGCCGGCATGCTCGGCCTCGACGACATCCACACGATGTACTGGGAGGAGTGCGGCTCGCCCGCCGGCGTCCCGGTGCTGTTCCTGCACGGCGGTCCGGGCGGCGGCGCGAGCCCGCGGGCGCGCCAGTTCTTCGACCCGTGGCACTACCGCATCGTCGTCTTCGATCAGCGCGGCTCGGGTCGCTCGACGCCGCTCGGCGAAACGCGACGGAACACGACGCAGCTGCTGATCGACGACATCGAGCGACTGCGCCGCGAGCTCGGCATCGAGCGCTGGCTGGTGTTCGGCGGCTCGTGGGGCTCGACGCTCGCGCTCGCCTACGGTATCGCGCATCCGCAGCGGTGCCTCGGCTTCGTGCTGCGCGGCATCTTCCTCGGCGCCCCCTACGAGATCGAATGGTTCATCTCGGGCATCCGCCACGTCTTCCCCGAAGCGCATCGCGCGCTGCTCGCGCACGTCCCCGAGGCGGAGCAGCACGATGTCGTCGGCTGGTTCCACGACCGGCTCGCGGACCCCGACCCGTCGATCCACATGCCGCTCGCGCGTGCCTGGAGCAGCTTCGAGGCTTCGTGCTCGACGCTGCTGACCGACCCGTCGCTGATGGCGCACAGCGAGGAGGACGCGGTCGCGATCGGCATCGCGCGGATGGAGACCCACTACTTCGTCAACGACCTGTTCCTGCGGCCGAACGCCCTGCTCGACGGCCTCTCGCGGCTGCGGCACCTGCCTTGCAGCATCGTGCAGGGGCGTTACGACATGGTCTGTCCGATCGTCACGGCCGACGCGCTCGCGCGCGCATGGCCCGAGGCGCACTACGTCGTCGTGCCCGACACCGGCCACTCGGCATGGGAGCCCGGCAACACGGCGGCGCTGGTGCGCGCCTGCGAGCGGATGAAGAGCGCGATCCGCGCATGAGCGTCCGCCGCTCCGTACAAACCCACGGTTGAAGCGCCGCTTCGATGCGGGTACCGTGACGGTCCGGCGCGGGGGCGAGGCGCCGCGGCGCGAGCACCGCCGTCAGGCTCGAGACGACAAGAGGAGACCCGGATGATCGTCAGCGAAATCCTCCAGCTGAAGGAAGGCACGCTCTTCACCGCGACGCCGGAGACCCGGCTGCTCGACGCGATCACCGTGATGGCGGAGAAGGACATCGGATCGCTCGTCGTCATGTCGAAGGGCGTGCTGGTCGGCATGCTGACCTTTCGCGAACTGATCCTCACGCTGCATCGGCACGCCGGCGGCGTGGGCGACGCGACGGTCGGACCGGTGATGGAGAAGGACCCGCTGACCTGCACGCCGAAGACCGACGTCAACGAGGTGCGACGGATGATGCTCGAGCATCACGCGCGCTACCTGCCGGTGCTCGACGGCGCGACGCTGCTCGGCATCATCTCCTTCTTCGACGTCGCGAAGGCGGTGCTCGAGGCGCAGAACTTCGAGAACCAGATGCTGAAGGCCTATATCCGCGACTGGCCGGCCGAAGCCACGGAGTAGGCTCCGACCCTCCCGTCTCATTGCGACGTCGGTCGCGAGAACCGCCGCTCCATGCAGATCGCCGTCATCGGTGCCGGTATCGCCGGCCTCGCCTGCGCGCGTCGACTCGTAGACGACGGGCACGCGGTGGTCGTCTTCGAACGGTCGACCGGCCCCGGCGGCCGCGTGGCCACGCGCAGGACCGAGGTCGGCGGCTTCGACCACGGCGCGCAGTACCTGACCGCGCGCCATCCGTCGTTCGTCGAGCAGGTCGACGCGTGGAGCCACGACGGCGTGATCGAGCCGTGGCCGGTCGAGACCCACGGCCTCGCGGCGATCGCGGGCACGGCATCGGCGCGGGCGCCGTCGACGGGCCGCACGCTGCGCTGGGTCGGCGTGCCCGGCATGTCGGCGATCGGCCGACGCATGGCCGACGGACTCGACGTCCGCTACGACGCGTCGATCGTGCGGATCGACGCGGTGTCGGCTTGGCAGGGCGGCGCGCCTCGCTGGTCGCTGCAGCGGCGCGACAGCGACAGCGACGTGCTCGCCGTCACCGAAGGCCTCTTCGACGCGGTGGTGGCGGCCGTGCCGGCCGGGTCCGCGCGTCTCTTCATCGGCGACGCGAGCGGCATCGGCCGCAAGGCCGCGGAGGCGCATCTCGAGCCGTGCTGGGCGTTGCTGATCGGCTTCGCCGAGCCGATCGCCGCCGATCTCGCGAAGGTCGGCGACGCGGCCTTCGTCGACGGCGGCCGTCTCGCATGGATCGCGCGCGAGTCGAGCAAGCCGGAGCGCCGTCCCGGCGAACGCTGGACCGTGCACGCGCAGTCGGCCTGGAGCCTCGAGCATCTCGACGACGACCCCGAGGACGTCAAGTCGAAGCTGCTGCGGGCCTTCCACGACGCGACCGGCACCGCCGAGCAGCCGGTCTACGCCGCGCTCCATCGCTGGCGCTACGCGCTGGCCCGCAAGTCGCTGTCGTCGGACTTCCTGTGGGACGACGAGCGCCGCGTCGGCGCCTGCGGCGACTGGTGCCGCGGCTATCGCGTCGAGGACGCGTGGCTGAGCGGCGTGGCGCTGGCGACGGCCATCGCGTCGTCGGGTTGACGGACGTCGCCGGTCGACGGCGCCGTCTCTTCCAGCGGACCCCCGCGAACGTTTGCTCGCGACGACGTCGCTCTTCGACACGGGCTTGACAAACGCATCGACATAACCAAACATGTCGACGCGTTATCGCCGGCCGGCACGTCCATGCACAGGAACTACTCCCGCAACATCCCGCGCGAATGGCGCGACATCGCGAAGGTCTTCGTCGCGATGGGCGACCCGCATCGCCAGCGCATCCTGCTGACCTTCGAGAAGGGCGAGCGCCTCAACGTCGGGCAGATCGCCGACGTGTCGACGCTGTCGCGCTCGGCCGTCTCCCATCATCTGAAGGTGATGCGCGAGGCCGGCGTGCTCGGCAGCGAGAAGATCGGCAAGGAGGTCTGGTTCTGGGTCGAGGCCGAGGCTCTCCTCGACGCGCTGGCGAGCGTCTCCGACTATCTGCGCGACCGTCACTGAGGCAACCTCCATGAGCCATTCGAACCAGTTCGCCCTGTTGAAACAGCGCCGCTTCGCGCCGTTCTTCTGGACCCAGTTCTGCGGCGCGGCCAACGACAACGTCTTCAAGGTCGGCTTCACGTCGCTGGTCACGTATCAGACCGCGCTCTTCGCCGGGGTCGACGCGAAGACCGCCGCGTTCGTCATCTCGGCCGTCTTCATCCTGCCGTTCGTGCTCTTCTCGGCGACCTCGGGACAGCTGTCGGACAAGTACGACAAGGCCCGAGTGATGCGGCTCGTGAAGTCGCTCGAGATCGCGATCATGCTGATCGGCGGTGCCGGCTTCCTGCTGCACGACGTCCGGCTGCTCTATGCGGGCACCTTCCTGATGGGCGTGCATTCGACGCTGTTCGGGCCGGTCAAGTACGCGTACCTGCCGCAGCAGCTGGACGAGCACGAGCTGGTCGGCGGCAACGGGATGATCGAGATGGGCACCTTCGTCGCGATCCTCGTCGGCACCATCGTCGGCGGCGAGCTCGCGGACCTCGGCGTGACGGGACCGGCGGTGGTCGCGGCCGTATGCCTGGGCGTCGCGATCGTCGGCCGTCTGGCGGTGTCGTTCGTGCCCGACGCACCGTCCGACCAGCCCGACCTGAAGATCAACTGGAACCCGTTCAGCGAGACCTGGCGGAATCTCAGGCTCGCGAAGCAGAACCGCGCCGTGTTCCTGTCGCTCCTCGGCATCTCGTGGCTGTGGTTCTTCGGCGCGACCTTCCTGACGTCGTTCTTCAATTTCGCGAAGGACGTGCTCGGCGGCGATCCGCAGGTCGTCACGCTGCTGCTGGCGATCTTCTCGATCGGCATCGGCTTCGGGTCGCTGTTGTGCGAGAAGCTGTCGCGCGGGCGGGTCGAGATCGGGCTCGTCCCGTTCGGCTCGATCGGCATGACGGTGTTCGCGGTCGACCTCTTCTTCGCGTCGCACGCGCTGCGGCCCGGCCCGTCGCTGGTCGGCATCGCGGCCTTCGTGACCGACGCGTCGAGCCGCTTCGCGCACTGGCACGTGATGGCCGACCTGTTCCTGCTCGCGATGTTCGGCGGTCTCTACAGCGTGCCGCTGTACGCGATGATCCAGAGCCGCTCGGCGCCGTCGCACCGGGCCCGCGTCATCGCGGCGAACAACATCCTGAACGCGCTCTTCATGATCGTGTCGTCGCTGATGGCGATCGCGCTCTTCTCGTTCGGCTTCACGATTCCCCAGCTGTTCCTCGTCGTCGGTCTGCTGAACGCGGTCGTCGCGGTCTACATCTACACGCTGGTGCCCGAGTTCCTGGTGCGCTTCCTCGCGTGGCTGCTGGTGTCGACCTTCTATCGTATCCGCACCACCGGCATCGAGCACATCCCGGCCGAGGGTCCGGCGCTCCTGATCTGCAACCACGTCAGCTTCGTCGACGCGATCGTCGTCATGGGCCAGAGCCCGCGACCGATCCGCTTCGTGATGGACCTCGGCCTCTTCCGCTTCCCGCTGCTCGCGTGGTTCTTCAAGGGCGCCGGTGCGATCGGCATCGTGTCCGCGAAGACGGATCCCCGCATGTTCGAGAAGGCCAACGCGCTGATCGACGAGGCCTTGCGCGACGGCGAACTGGTCTGCATTTTTCCCGAGGGGCGCATCACCGACACCGGCGAGATCCATCCGTTCCGGCAGGGCGCGGCCCGCATCGTCGAACGCAACCCGGTGCCGGTGGTGCCGATGGCGTTGCGCGGCCTGTGGGGCAGCTGGACCTCGCGCAAGTCGGGACGCGCGTTCGCATCGTTGCCGCGGCCGATGAAGGAGGGTCTCGTCAGCACGCTCGAGCTCGCCATCGGCGCCCCGCTGCAGGCCGCCGACGTCGACGTGGCGAAACTGCAGGCGGAGGTGGCGGAACTGCGCGGCGCGTGGAGGTGACCCGCCTCATGGACCGATCGCGAACACCTTCGACAGGAAGCCGGCGACCGCCGCTCGCACCGCCGCGTCCGCATCGGCGTCGCGGCCGGCGGTGAAGCCGCGCGCGACGCAGCGATCCGCCGTCGCCGGCGGCGCGCCGGTCTCGACGTTGACGATGTGGCCGTCGCGCTCCTCGAGCTCGCATCGGGCGAAGCCCGGGACGTCGGCGAGCCGCGTCATCGGGACCCCCGCCGGATTGTCGAAGCCGTGATAGGCGCCCGCGTAGACGGTCGTCTCCACGTCGGCGCCGGTCTTCCGCAGCCGCGCCGCGAAGCGCTCGCACGAGGCCGCGCCGGTCACGTCGTCGGCGCCGCCGATGAAGATCCGCATCGGTCCCGCCTCGACGCGCTCCTCGTCGCCGAGCCGCACCGCGCACGGCGGATAGAGCGCGACGTAGGCCGCATAGCGCGTGTCGTCGCGGGCGAAACGCGTCGAGAAGCGCTTCATCGCGCTCGCGAGCGCGGCCCGTCCGCCGGACGAGACGCCGATCACCGCGATGCGGTGCGCGTCGATGCGTGGATGACGGCTCAGCAGTTCGAGCGCGCCGTAGGCGTCGGCTATGCGGCTGCCGAGACCGGGCACCGGTCCTTCGATCGAACCGGGCTGCGCCGATTGCGCGATCGCCCCTCGGCCGCTGAAGCTGTCGACCGTGAAGACGGCGATGCCCATCGCGTTGAGGTCGTCGATCCAGCGCGGCTGGTTCCAGACCGCGCCCGCATCGCCGTGCAGGAAGACCACGGCCGGGACCTTGTCGGCCGACGCGATCGGCAGTCGCAGCTCGCCGGCGATGGTAGGCGTCGAAGCGGTCGTCGCGTCGAGGTCGCCGCTCAGCAGCGCGGGCGTCGGCACGTCGCGGGTCGCGAAGGGATGGACTTCGATGCGGGCCGTACCGGCGGCGCTGCAGGCGAGCGGCGCGACCATGCACAGCGTCGCGGCGAGCACGGCGAAGAGGTCGCGCCTCGGCGCGGTCGGGTGGGGACGCATCGGCGGGCGCATCGGTGGAGACCTTCGTGGGGACGCGGCATCGTAGCAGCGAGCCCGACCGGGGCCGACGCGATGCTTCGGCGATAATCGCGCTCCTTCCAGCGAGGCCCCGATGTCCGGCTCCAGCTTCGGCCACCTGCTCCGCGTCACCAACTTCGGCGAGTCGCACGGTCCGGCGATCGGTTGCGTCGTCGACGGCTGTCCGCCCGGGATGGCGCTGACCGTCGACGACCTGCAGCGCGACCTCGATCGCCGCAAGCCCGGCACGTCGCGCCACGTGACCCAGCGACGCGAGAGCGACAGCGTCGAGATCCTGTCCGGCGTGTTCGAGGGCCGCACCACCGGCACGCCGATCGCGCTCCTGATCCGCAACGAGGACCAGCGCAGCGGCGACTACGCGGAGATCGGGCAACGCTTCCGGCCGGGTCACGCGGACTACACCTACTGGCACAAGTACGGCCTGCGCGACCCGCGCGGCGGCGGCCGCTCGTCCGCACGTCTGACCGCGCCGATGGTGGCCGCGGGCGCGATCGCGAGGAAGTGGCTGGCGCTGCGCTTCGGCACGCGCGTTCGCGGCCGCATGTCGGCGCTGGGCGATATCGCCATCCCGTGCACGTCGTGGGACGAGGTCGGGCGCAATCCCTTCTTCGCGGCCGATGCCGGCATCGTCGCGCGGCTCGAAGAGACGATGGACGCGTTGCGCAGGGCCGGCGACTCGGTCGGCGCGCGCATCGAGGTCGAGGCGTCGAACGTGCCGGTGGGACTCGGCTCGCCGCTCTTCGACAAGCTCGATGCCGACATCGCGTACGCGATGATGGGCATCAACGCGGTGAAGGGCGTCGAGATCGGCGCGGGCTTCGCGGCCGTCGCGCAGAACGGCAGCGAGCACGGCGACGAGCTGCTACCGGGGGGCTTCGCGAGCAACAACGCCGGCGGCGTGCTGGGCGGCATCTCGACCGGCCAGCCGATCACGGTGTCGATCGCGATCAAGCCGACGTCGTCGATCCGCACGCCGCGACGTTCGCTCGACGTCGACGGCCGTCCGGTGACGGTCGAGACCCACGGCCGTCACGATCCGTGCGTCGGCATCCGCGCGACGCCGATCGCCGAGGCGATGCTGGCACTGGTGCTGATGGACCACGCGCTGCTGCATCGCGCGCAGTGCGGCGACGTGTCGGTCGAGACCGCACCCATCGAAGCCGTCGCCCGCGCGCGCTGACGGCTCGCCGGCCGGTGATGGATGCCGACGCGCCGATCGGCGTCTTCGACTCGGGCGTGGGAGGCCTCTCGGTGCTGCGCGCGATCCACGCGGCGATGCCGGCCGAGCGGCTGGTCTACGCGGCCGACTCGGCCCACGCGCCTTACGGCGATCGCGACGCGGACTTCGTCGTCGAACGCAGCGTGCGCATGGTCGACGCCCTCGTCGAACGCGGCGTCAAGGCGCTGGTGATCGCGTGCAACACCGCGTCGGTGCTGGCCGCCGCCCGGTTGCGGGCGCGTCACGCGATCCCGATCGTCGCGATGGAGCCGGCCATCAAGCCCGCGGTCGCGCTGAGCCGCTCGCGCGTCGTCGCGGTACTCGCGACCAAGCGCACGCTCGCGAGCGCGTCGGTGCGGCGTCTCTGCGCGACGCACGGTCTCGCGACGCGCATCCTGCTGCAGCCCTGTCCCGGCCTCGTCGAGCGCGTGGAGGCCGGCGACCTGCGAGGCGCGGCCACGCGCACGCTGCTCGATCGTCATGTGGCGCCGATGTTGCGAGCCGGTGCCGACGTCGTCGTGCTCGGCTGCACGCACTACCCGTTCCTCGTTCCCTCGCTGCGGGAGATCGCCGGTCCCGGGATCGCCATCGTCGACTCGTCGCGGGCCGTCGCGTCCGAGCTGGCGCGGCGCATCGCGCGGTGCGGCGACGACGGAACGATGCGGACGGACCGCACGCCGCGCTTCCTGTCGACGTCGCCGACGGCTGCCGTGGTCGCGGTGTTCTCGTCGCTGTGGGGGGTGCCGGTCGACGTCGGTCCGCTCTGACGCGGGGGCCGGTCGAGCCCCATCGCGCGACGCAACGCCGCGAGCGCGACGGCGTCCCCGAACTCGCGTTCGATCAGGGCCGCCGCCGTCGCGTCGCCCGACGACGCGGTCTCGTCGTCGAGGGCGCGGCACAGGCCGTCGACGTCGGACGCGAGCCGCAGCAACCGCGGTCCGACACGCGGCGCGACCCATGCGAGGAAGGGCGTCTCGATCGCGATCACCGGCACCTGCAGCGTCATCGCGAAGAAGAACGAACTGCTGACGACGACGTCGTCGTCAGCATGCGAGATCAGCAGCGCTGCGCTGCGCGACACGATGGCCTGCGCTTCGGCCTCGGGCAACAGGCCGGGCCGGAACAGGACGTTCGCACGCGGGCGTGCGGCGAGCTCGGCCGCGTAGTCGCGATCGCCGACCGCCCCCACGATCAACAACGTGCGATCGGCGGGGAACGCGTCGATCAGCGCCTCGAGCCTCTTGTAGCGGACGACGCGCCCGAAGACGACGTAGTAGCGGGCGGGCAGCGGGTCGAGCGACGTCGCGTCCGGCAACGTCGCCATGCGGTGATAGAGCGGATGAGGACAGTAGAGCCGCGGTCGCTGGCTCGCGTCGCCCGAATGCGTGATCACCGCGTCGAACAGGCGTTCGTAGCGCGAGACCCAGCGCGACGCGCGAGCCTCGTGGCCCGGCGCGACCGCATGCGGGTAGTTGTTGTGCCGCACGAAGACGAGCCGCCGCGCCGCGAGCCGCATCGCGAGCGTGCGCGCGAACAGCTTGACGATCTTTCGTGCCGCGACCTTCCGGCTGCGACGATCGAGCAGGTCGTTGTCGGTCCAGTTGACGACGACGGCGTCGAGGCGGCCGTCACCGGACCGCAGCGTCGCGACGACACCGTCGAACGACACGACCTCCGCGAACGACGACAGCAGCTCGCGCATGCGGAAGGTGTAGGCCTTCTCGTCGCGGTCGCGGACGAAAGGCAGGTAGGCGATGCGTCGAATGGCGATGCGATCGATGCGATCGATGCGACCGACCTACTTGCCGCCGAGCATCGCGGGCTTCAATCCCGCGTCGGCCGGCTCGTCGCCGAGCCAGATCTTGAGGATCGCGTTGTAGAAGCCTTCGTCGGGGATCGGATCGGCGACCGGCTTGCCGTCGACGACGACGACGGTGCCGCTGTTCGGGATCCAGTCGACGCTGAAGGTCTCGCCTTTCTTCAGCTTGGGGATCCTGCCGAAGATGTCGCCCATCGCGAGCAACTGCAGTCCGAAACGACGCGTCTCCTCGGGCGTCGAGTTCTTCCGGATGCCGGTCAGCAGCGCCTGCCCGAGCTCGTCGCTCGACACCTCGCGCAGCAGCGTCACGCCGACACGCTTGGCGCCCGGCAACGCGAGGATGTCCTTCGTGTTGTCCTTCTTCTGCGGCACGTAGAGCGCGGCCACGTAGACCTTGAAGACGAGGCGCGTGCGGACGCCGGCGCCGTTGAGCACGAGCCTCTGTCCGGCGACGGTCGCCTCGTCGTCGACCCTGACGCCCGCGACCTCGGTCGCCGCCCATGCACCGGTCGCGGCCAGCACCATCAACCACGACGCGAACCGTCGCATGCGCTTCATTGTGTCTCCTCGGTTGACGCGGGCGCCCGACGGCTCGCGGGGCCGGAACGATGCCACGGGCTGCAGGCGCGCGCAACGACGCGTGGCGCGCATGCCGCGGGGACGAGGTCGACGGTCCCCTGTGGCATAATTTTCGACCCTCCGTCCTGCCCCGCGCGTCACCGACCCCGATGGCCCAGACCCTCTACGACAAGCTGTGGGACGCGCACGTCGTGCACAGCGAAGAAGACGGCACCGCGATCCTCTACATCGATCGCCACCTGCTGCACGAGGTCACGAGCCCGCAGGCCTTCGAGGGTCTGCGCCTCGCCGACCGGCAGCCGTGGCGCAACAGCGCCAACCTCGCGGTCGCCGACCACAACGTGCCGACCAAGCATCGTGCCGACGGCATCGCCGACCCGGTCTCGCGCCTGCAGGTCGAGACGCTCGACGCGAACGCGCGAAAGTACGGCCTGACCTACTTCGACATGGGCGATCGCCGGCAGGGCATCGTCCACATCATCGGACCCGAGCAGGGTGCGACGCTGCCCGGCATGACGGTGGTGTGCGGCGACTCGCACACCAGCACGCACGGCGCGTTCGCGGCATTGGCGTTCGGCATCGGCACGTCCGAGGTCGAGCACGTGCTCGCGACCCAGACGCTGGTGACGAAGAAGTCGAAGAACATGCTGGTCCGCGTGAACGGGATCCTGCCGCGCGGCTGCACCGCGAAGGACCTCGTGCTCGCGGTCATCGGCCGCATCGGCACCGCCGGCGGCACCGGGCATGCCATCGAGTTCGCCGGCAGCGCCGTCCGCGCGCTGTCGATGGAAGGCCGCATGACGGTCTGCAACATGGCGATCGAGGCCGGCGCGCGTTCGGGGATGATCGCCTGCGACGCGACCACCATCGACTATGTGCGGGGTCGTCCGTACACGCCGCGCGGCGCGCTCTGGGACGCCGCGGTCGCCGAGTGGGGCATGCTGCATTCGGACCCGGGCGCGCACTTCGATCGCGTCGTCGAGTTCGACGCGGCGGCGATCGTGCCGCAGGTCACCTGGGGCACGTCGCCCGAGATGGTCTCGACGATCGACGGCCGCGTTCCCGACCCCGATCGCGAACACGACGCCCAGAAGCGCGCCGGCATCGAGCGCGCACTGGCCTACATGGGTCTCGACCCGAACACGCGGATCGACCGGATCGCGATCGACAAGGTCTTCATCGGCTCGTGCACCAACGGGCGCATCGAGGATCTGCGCGACGCGGCCGCCGTCGTCAAGCGCCTCAACAAACGCATCGCGAAGAACGTCAAGGCGGCGATGGTGGTGCCGGGCTCGGGGCTCGTGAAGGCGCAGGCCGAGGCCGAGGGCCTCGACCGCATCTTCATCGGCGCCGGCTTCGAATGGCGCGATCCCGGTTGCTCGATGTGCCTCGCGATGAACGCCGACCGCCTCGAGCCGGGCGAGCGCTGCGCGTCGACGTCGAACCGCAACTTCGAGGGCCGTCAGGGGCAGGGCGGCCGCACCCATCTCGTCAGTCCGGCGATGGCCGCCGCCGCCGGCATCGAAGGACACTTCGTCGACGTCAGGGCGCTCTGATGGAACCGTTCCGCATCCACCGCGGCCTCGTCGCGCCGATGGACCGCGACAACGTCGACACCGACGCGATCATCCCGAAGCAGTTCCTCAAGTCGATCGCGCGGACCGGTTTCGGCGACAACCTCTTCGACGCGTGGCGCTTCCTCGACCACGGCGAGCCGGGGATGGACCCGCGCTCTCGCCGACCCGATCCCGACTTCGTGCTCAACCAGCCGCGATACCGCGGCGCGTCGGTGCTCGTCGCCGGCAAGAACTTCGGTTGCGGATCGTCGCGCGAGCACGCGCCGTGGGCGCTGCTGCAGTACGGCTTCCGCGCGATCGTCGCGCCGTCGTATGCCGACATCTTCTACAACAACTGCTTCAAGAACGGCCTGCTGCCGCTGGTGCTGCCCGAGGCCGAGGTCGAGCGGCTGATCCACGACGCGGCCGTCGCGGTCGGCTACGCGCTCACCATCGACCTCGAGCGCCAGATCGTCGTCGATCCCGCGGGACGGAGCAGCGCCTTCGAGGTCGAGCCCTTCCGCAAGTACTGCCTCGTCAACGGCTTCGACGACATCGGCCTGACGCTGCGGCAGTCCGATCGCATCCGCGCGTTCGAGGTCGAGCGCCTGTCCAAACGCCCCTGGCTCGCGAACACGATCGTCTGAGTCGTCCGATTCGCGTCGGTGCTCCCTGCGGCGTGTCCTCGCGCTGCGGATCAACAACAGGACCATCCGTTGAACATCGCCATCCTGCCCGGTGACGGCATCGGGCCCGAGATCGTCGCCGAAGCCGTAAAGGTTCTTTACGCGCTCGACGAGTCCGTCGCGCTCGAGACGGCCGAGGTCGGCGGCGCCGCGTACGCGGTCCGTGGTCATCCGCTGCCCGAGTCCACGCTGCGGATCGCGAAGGACGCCGACGCGATCCTGTTCGGCGCGGTGGGCGACCGGCGGTTCGACGCGCTGCCGCGCGCGCTGCGCCCCGAGCAGGCGATCCTCGGACTGCGTCGCGAGCTCGGCCTGTTCGCGAACCTGCGTCCCGCGATCCTCTATCCCGAGCTCGCCGACGCGTCGTCGCTGAAGCCCGAGGTGGTCGCGGGCCTCGACATCCTGATCGTCCGCGAGCTGACCGGCGACATCTATTTCGGCCAGCCGCGCGGCCGCCGCGCGTCGCCCGACGGTGCCTTCGCCGGAGCCGACGAGGCGTTCGACACGATGCGCTACACGCGGCCCGAGATCGAACGCATCGCGCGCGTGGCGTTCGAAGCGGCGACGAAGCGGAAGGCCGCCGGCCACGCGGGCAGGGTGACCAGCGTCGACAAGGCCAACGTGCTCGAGACCTTCCAGTTCTGGCGCGACGTCGTGACCGAGGTCCACGCCGACTATCCCGACGTGGCGCTCGACCACCTGTACGTCGACAACGCGGCGATGCAGCTCGTCAGGGCGCCGAAGGACTTCGACGTGCTCGTCACCGGCAACATGTTCGGCGACATCCTGTCCGACGAGGCCGCGATGCTGACCGGCTCGATCGGCATGCTGCCGTCGGCTTCGCTCGACGCGGCGTCGAAGGGACTCTACGAACCGTCGCACGGCTCGGCTCCCGACCTCGCCGGCAAGGGCGTCGCCAATCCGCTCGCGACCATCCTGTCGGCGGCGATGATGCTGCGCTACACGTTCGGCAACGTCGGTGCCGCCGAGCGCATCGAGGGCGCGGTGCGTGCCGTGCTGGCGCGGGGACTCCGGACCGCGGACATCGCTTCGAAGGGAACGACGAGCGTAGGGACGAAGGCGATGGGCGACGCCGTCGTCGCCGCGTTGCGCGCCGCTCGGTGACGGGACACCGGCAATCGAACAGGGGAAGGACATGAAGACCGTCGGTCTGGTGGGATGGCGAGGGATGGTGGGCTCGGTACTGATGCAGCGCATGCGCGACGAAGGCGACTTCGCGCGCATCGAGCCGGTGTTCTTCAGCACGTCCAACGCGGGGGGGCCGGGGCCGACCATCGATGGCGTCGCCGCTACGACGTGCGAGGACGCGTTCGACCTCGACGCGCTCGGGCGACTCGACATCGTCGTCACCTGCCAGGGCGGCGACTACACCGGCGAGGTCCATCCGAAGCTGCGCGCGTCCGGATGGACCGGCGTCTGGATCGATGCCGCGAAGACGCTGCGGATGAGCGACGACGCGGTGATCGTGCTCGACCCGGTCAATCGAACGGTGATCGACGCCGCGATCGGGCGCGGTGTCCGCGACTTCATCGGCAGCAACTGCACGGTCGCCGCGATGCTGATGGCCGTCGGTGGCCTCTTCAACGAAGACCTGGTCGAGTGGATGACCTGCACCACGTACCAGGCCGCGTCGGGCGGGGGCGCACAGCACATGCGCGAGTTGCTGACGCAGTTCGGCACGCTGCACGATGCGGTCGCGGGCGCGCTCGCCGACCCGTCTTCGGCGATCCTCGACATCGATCGCAAGGTGCTCGCCGCGCAGCACGGCCTGTCGAAGGAGGAGACCGC
>CALMOR010000168.1:0-20962 GCA_937872165.1 uncultured Burkholderiales bacterium
CCCATCACGTCCTCGGACATCGGCAAAGACGCGGTCCAGCGCACTCGCCCACTTCTCCTTGTCCTCGTTGCCGGAGAAGCTCGCCTCGAAGCTGTTCATCGCCAACCGATACGCATGTCTCGCATCGAGAACCGGCAGTTCGGCGAACGCGCTCAGGAAATTCTGGTTGATGTAACCCCCGAAGTAGGCAGGGTCGTCCGAGTTCACCGTCACGCAGAGCCCGGCGTCGAGCAACTCGGGAAGGCGATGCTGATCCATCGCGCGATAGACGCACAGCTTCACGTTGGACAGGGGGCAGACCGTCAGCGGAATGCGCAGGGCGGCCAAACGGGCCACCAGCGCCGGGTCCTCGAGGCAACGCACACCGTGGTCGACCCGTTCGACGTGGAGGATGTCGAGCGCATCGGCGACGTACGAAGCCGGTCCCTCCTCGCCCGCATGGGCCACCAGGCGCAGACCCAGCGCCTTGCAGCGGGCGAACACGCGAGCGAACTTCTCCGGAGGATTGCCGCTCTCGCCACTGTCGAGACCGACACCGACCAGGGCGTCCAGATGCGGCATCGCGGCTTCGAGTGTCCGGAAGGCGTCTTCCTCGCTGAGGTGCCTGAGGAAACACATGATCAGCGAAGCGTCGATGTCGAGGGTCCGTCGCGCCGCCGCGACCGCACGCGTCAATCCCGCCAAGACGACTTCGATCGGGACGCCGCGTCCCGTGTGCGTCTGCGGATCGAAGAAGATCTCGGCATGAACGACGTTGTCCGCCGCGGCGCGACGGAAATAGGCCATCGCCATCTCGAAGAAATCGTCCTCGCGGAGCAGCACGCTGGCGCCCGCGTAGTAGATGTCGAGGAAGCTCTGCAGGTCCTTGAAGGCGTAGGCGCGGCGCAGGGACTCGATGTCCGCGTAAGGAAGCCGGACGCCGTTGCGTTCGGCGAGTTCGAAGATGAGCTCCGGCTCGAGCGAACCCTCGATGTGGATATGGAGTTCCGCCTTGGGCATCGCACGCAACGTCTCCTCTAGGCGAGCCCCGCGGATGGCGTCGAAATCGATCATCGGAAAACCCCCGGTCAAAAGAAAATGAAACGTTTCATTCCAGAATAGCACTCAGCGGCATCGAGAAACAGATCCATCTACCGGCCAAGCCGACCGAGCAACTCGGCTACTTCAAGGACAGGGCTTGACGTCGAACTGCAGAGCGAGCCGTCGGGAATAAAAAAAGGCGAGAACGAAATGCTGGCCGGCGCCATGCAGGGAGTCGTCGGCGTCTACGGCCACACGATCGACCTGCAGGCGAAGGACAAGGCCGCTCGCGGTCGTCCAGTTCAGTCAGTGGCCGGGCGAAGTGAGCTGGTCCGCGAAGCTCGCCGACGAGATCGAGTCGCCCGCCGATTTCAGGGGGCGCACGCTGGCGTGACCGGACCTGGACTCGTAGACCAATTTCCTCACGCGGTACCTCGCCGTCAACGATGGCATGGAAATCAGCGAATCACGCCGGCCCGGGTCGGCGCCGAAACGACGTTCCCGGCGGGACGTCGACAACGCCCTCACCGCCTACGCCCAGGCCCAGCGTCGGCGCGACAGGCTCTCGAGGCGCTCCGCTGACGACGATCGGCGAGCCGGGCTGGTGCCCCACAGAGTCATAGGCGCCCCCACGCCCACCGGGTGGACGGGCGCCGCGAGATCGGCGGTGCTCACGAGGTCAAGCAATGGCTTCGCGCGGCGTACGAAAGCACGCGACCGACATGCGGCTGCCTCGAACCGGGGACTCGCCGGACCATCGGGGTGTCGCGAAAGCGACGAAGTGAGAACCGAAGAGCCTTGTCGTCGGACCAGCGTGATCGACGAACCCAACCCGATTCCGACGCATCGCCTCCGCGCATCCTGCAGGTCCGATGCGACGGCAGGAACGACTAGGCAGCCGTCTCTTTCGGTAAATTTTCCGGTGCCGCTGGACGGAATCGAACTGTCGACCTTCGCATTACGAATGCGCTGCTCTACCGACTGAGCTACAGCGGCGTACTTCTCGGAAGGCGCGATTATACGGAGACTGCCGGGTCGCGCAAACGCGACTGGCCGCGCTCGATCACTCGGCGTCGGGTTGCCGGTCCGGCACCGCCCGCTTGAACGCGTCGAGCTCCATGCATGCGTCGAAGACGCGCATCACGGTCGGAATGCGGGAATAGTCGCAGTCGAAACGAAGCCCGTTGAAGATCTGCGGCACGAGCGTCAGGTCGGCGAGCGTAGGCGCGTCGCCATGACAGAAGCGGCCGGTCATCGGCGACGCCGCGAGCTGCTTCTCGAAGGCGCCCAATCCGCTCTCGACCCAGTGGCGATACCAGGTGTTCTTCGCCTCGTCGCCGACTTCGAGGACACGGACCAGGTAACGCAACACGCGAAGATTGTTCAACGGGTGGATCTCGCACGCGATCGCGAGCGCGAGAGCCCGCACGCGTGCGCGTTCGACCGGATCGCGCGGCAACAGCGGCGGCTCGGGCACCGTCTCGTCGAGATATTCGACGATCGCGAGCGATTGGGTCAGCAGGACCGCAGGATCGTTGGAGTCGTCGACCAGCACCGGCACGAGACCGTCGGGATTCGTAGCGAGGAAGTCGGGCGAATGCTGCTCGCCGCCGTGGCGGACGAGATGGATGGGCTGGTAGTCGACCGGCAGTCCCTTGAGGTTCAGCGCGATCCGCACGCGGAACGAGGCCGAACTCCTGAAGTAGCTGTAGAGCCGCACGGCCTCAACGCGACATGGAACCTATGCTGCTGCCCCGGTCCGCGTTGCCGCCGAGCCCCGAAGGCAGCGGGAAGCGCACATGCTCCTCGACGCCGCTCAGCTTGCGGACCGAGCCGACGCCCAGCGTCTTCAGTTTCTCGATCAGCTCGCTGACGAGCAGCTCGGGCGCCGACGCGCCGGCCGTCACGCCGACACGCCGCTTTCCGATCAGCCACGACGAGTCGAGCTGGCTCACGTTCTCGATCATGTAGGCCTCGACGCCCATGCGCGCTCCGACCTCTCGCAGGCGGTTGCTGTTCGAGCTCGACGGGCTGCCGATGACGAGGATGAGGTCGCACTGCGGCGCCATGAACTTCACCGCGTCCTGACGGTTCTGGGTCGCGTAGCAGATGTCGCCACGCTTCGGCTCGAGGATCTTCGGGAAGCGGGTCTTGAGCGCGCCGGTGACCTCGGCCGCGTCGTCGACCGAGAGCGTGGTCTGCGTCACGTACGCGAGCCTGTTCGGATCGCGGACGACCAGTCGGTTGACGTCGTCGACATTCTCGACGAGATGGATGCCGTCGCCGGTCTGACCCATCGTGCCTTCCACTTCGGGATGTCCCTTGTGGCCGACCATGATGATTTCGCGGCCGTCGCCGCGCATCTTCGCGACCTCGACGTGAACCTTGGTGACGAGCGGGCACGTGGCGTCGAAGACGCGCAACCCGAGCTCCCCCGCCTCCGCCCGCACGGCCTGCGACACGCCATGCGCGCTGAAGACGACCGTGTTGTCGCGCGGCACGTCCTTCAGGTCTTCTATGAAGATCGCGCCCTTCTTGCGAAGATCGTCGACCACGTACTGGTTGTGGACGATCTCGTGACGCACGTAGATCGGTGCGCCGAACTGCGCGAGCGCCCGCTCGACGATCTCGATCGCGCGGTCGACCCCCGCGCAGAAGCCGCGCGGCTGAGCGAGCAGCACCTCCGGCGCGGACGCCGCATCGAACAACACTTCCCTTCGTGCTTCAGCCATCAGAGGATTCCCACGATCTCGACCTCGAACCGAACGGGCCTGCCGGCCAGCGGATGGTTGAAGTCGAACGTCGCATAGTCGTTGTCGAGTGATCGGAAAACCCCTGCACAGCGTCCCCCACCCGGCGCATTGAACTCGACCACGTCGCCCGGTGAATAATCGATCCTGTCGCTTTCTTCTTCGAGCAGCTTGCGCGGCAGGCGCCGGACCAGCGAGTCGTTGCGCGGTCCGAAGGCCTGCCCGGCCGACAGCTCGAACACGCGGTGGGCGCCGAGCTCGAGTCCGACGAGACACTCTTCCAGCGCAGGCGACAGCTGACCGGCGCCGAGTTGCAGGGTCGCGGGCTTGGTACCGAAGGTGTTGACGACATCGCCGTCCACAAGTTCGCCCGCGCTGCCGGCGAGCGCGACGCGGTAGTGCAACGTCAGGTACGAATCGGCTCCGACCGCGGGGTCGGACGCTTCGGATCGAGACATGCGAAGCCTCGGCAGGCGGTGGGTCGAAAGTCCGTCATTCTATCGAACGCGGGAGAGTGGATTTGTCGATCTCGGAATGGCCCGCGCCGGAACGGCCGCAGGAGCGTCTTCTTTCATACGGAGCGCAGGCGCTGTCGGATGCGGAACTGCTCGCCGTCTTCCTGCGAACCGGCACCCGGCGCAGCGACGTGATCGATCTGGCTCGACGCTGCCTGTCGACCTTCGGCAGTCTCGGCAGCCTCCTCAAGGCCTCGCGCCTGCGCTTCTGCGAGATCGACGGGCTCGGAGTCGCGCGCTTCGCACTACTGCAGGCCGGCGTCGAGATGTCGCGCCGTTCACTCGGCGAGGCGATCGCCGAGCGACCGCTCTTCGAGTCGCCCGCCGCGGTCCGCGACTACCTGAAGCTGAATATCGGCGCGCGATCGCACGAGGTCTTCCTGGCGCTTTTCCTCGACGCGCAGCACCGGCTGCTGGCCACCGAGGAACTGTTCCGCGGCACGCTGGCGCAGACCAGCGTCTACCCGCGCGAAGTCGTCAAGCGCGCACTCGAGATCAATGCCGCCGCGGTGGTCTTCGCCCACAATCATCCGTCCGGCGTCGCCGAGCCGAGCAGGGCCGACGAGTTGCTGACGTCGGCCCTGAGCAACGCGCTCGCCCTGGTCGACATCCGCACGCTCGATCACTTCATCGTCGCCGGCCATCGGGTCTACTCGTTCTCGGAACACGGCAAGCTCTGATCCGCGCGCAACGAGGCATTGAACCGATTCCGATTTCCCGCTATAGTCGCGGACTTCGTTTTTGTCCAACACAACTTCTACTCTTCGCTTCGCGCGACGAGTCGCTTTCTGGAGGTGCCGTCATGGCACGCGTCTGTCAAGTCACGGGAAAGAAGCCGATGTCCGGCAACAATGTTTCCCACGCGAACAACAAGACCAAGCGTCGGTTTCTGCCCAACCTGCAGAATCGGCGGTTTTTCGTCGAGAGCGAGAATCGCTGGATCAGCCTCCGCCTGACCAATGCCGGGCTGCGCACCATCGACAAGAACGGAATCGAGGTCGTGCTCGCCGACATGCGCGCGCGCGGCATCAGGCTTTAAGGAGTTCCCATGCGCGACAAGATCAAACTGGAATCGACCGCAGGCACGGGTCATTTCTACACGACTACCAAGAACAAGAAGACGACGCCCGAGAAGATCGAAATCAAGAAATTCGATCCCGTTGCGCGCAAGCACGTGCCCTACAAGGAAACCAAGATCAAATAAGTCCTCGAGTGCAATGCGCCTGCTTTCCGAAAAGCCCGCTCGCGCGGGCTTTTCTTTTGATGCGAGGCGATCCGGACGAATGAAAAAGGCCCGCGCGAGCGGGCCTTCGATGCGGCGGAGCGATGGCCGGCTCAGGCGTAGCTGCGAAGCCGGAGGCTGAAGTCCTGCAGCGCTCGCACGCCGCTTTCCTCTGCACGCTTGCACCAGTCCTGCAGTTGCACCCGTAGCTGTTCGCTGGTCGCGCTGGAACGTTCCCAGAGCGCCGCGAGTTCGGGCTGCATCTCGTGGATCTTGGACAGCATCGGGCTTTCCGCGAGCGCGCCTTCGACCTTGCCGCGATGCAGGTCCGACAGCTTGGCGACGTCCTTGTGCAGCCAGCGACGCGCGATCTTCACGCGCGCCAGATCGTGCGCCGACTCGCGATCGTCGCCACGGCTCTTCAGTCGCGCGACCTCTTCGCGATACGCCCGCTTGAACGACTTGGCGTACTTGGCCATCACGTCGTAGCGATGCGCGATCACGGCCTGCAGGTTGTCGAGGTCGACATGCGGGCGCGGGCTCGCGGCGAACTTCGGCTGCGGCGCGACCTTCTTGATCGTCGCGAGCCCGAGCGCCGAGAGGATGCGGATGTACATCCAGCCGATGTCGAACTCGTACCAGCGCGACGACAGCTTCGCGGACGTCGCGAAGGTGTGATGGTTGTTGTGCAGTTCCTCGCCGCCGATCAGGATGCCCCACGGCACGATGTTCCGGCTCGCATCGGCGCAGTCGTAGTTGCGGTAACCCGAGAAGTGCCCGACGCCGTTGATGACGCCCGCCGCGAAGATCGGGATCCACAGCATCTGCACGGCCCACACGGTGGCGCCCAGGCCGAGCCCGAACAGCATCCAGTCGACGATCAGCATCAGGCCCACGCCGTGCCACACGAAGCGGCTGTAGACGTTGCGCTCGACCCAGTCCTCGGGTGTGCCGCGGCCGTACTTCTCGAGCGTCTCGTCGTTCTCGCCTTCCTGCATGTAGAGCTCGGCGCCCTCGAGCAGGACCTTGCGGATGCCCTTGACCTGAGGGCTATGCGGATCGTCGACGGTCTCGCACTTGGCATGGTGCTTTCGATGGATGGCAGCCCATTCGCGCGTCTGCATCCCCGTGCTGGCCCACAGCCAGAAGCGGAAGAAGTGCGCGACCACCGGATGCAGGTCGAGCGCACGATGGGCCTGGCAGCGATGCAGATAGATCGTCACGCCGGCGATCGTGACGTGCGTCATGACCAGCGTGGCGACCACGATCTTCCAAACCGGCCAGTCGAGCAGACCGCCGGACAGAAAACTCAGGACATCCTGGGGAACCATCGACTCTCCGAGAGGCACTCTCGCGAGTGCGGGTTGATTGCCTTGCGGACTCAACGACTCGCGTCGAATCGCAAACCGCTGATTATACCGGTCGCCGCCTGCCAGTTGCAGACTTGCGACGACGGTCGGCCGCCGCGGCGGCCCGGACGGCGGATCGCGAAGACTCGGACTGGCGTCCGGTGACATCGTTCATCCGGCCTCGCCGGCGAGCGTAGCGCTCGAACGGGATGCAAACGCGTCGTCGCCTGCGCGGACGTGCACCTCGCGCTGCGGATAGGGGACCCTGATCCCGGCGCTCTTGAACGCGCTCCAGACGGCGCGGTTGATATCCGAACGAAGTCCGTCGGTCCCGAGCTCGGGGTCGGGCACCCAGTAGGTCGCCTCGAGTTCCATCCCGTCGGGACCGAAGTCCTTCAGGATGACCGCGACCGCGGGATCGAGCAGCACGCGAGGCTGCGAGGTCGCGGCCTCCCGCATCAGCGCGATGGCCCGATCGACGTCGGTATCGTAGGCCACGCGGATCTGCGTCACCGCGCTGCCGTTCTTGTCCCCGTAGCTGTAGTTCTGCACCGCCTGGCTGAGCAGCAGTTCGTTCGGCACCAGCGCCTCGACGCCGTTCGGCGCACGAACCACGGTGCAGCGCGTGCGGATCTGCGTGACGCTGCCGTTGTACTTGTCGATCGTGATCACGTCGCCGATCCGCAGGCTGCGGTCGAGCAGAATGATGAAGCCGGACACGTAGTTGCTCGCGATGCGCTGCAGCCCGAGTCCGAGGCCCACGCCCAACGCGCCGCCGAATACCGACAGCACCGTGATGTCGATGTCGACGAGGCGCATCGCGATCAGCACCGCGACCACGATCAACACCGCGTTGCCGAGCCGCGCGAGGACGATGCGGATGCTGCCGTCGATCGACTCCGACCGCATGACCCGCGCTTCGAAGGCCTTGCCGATGCCGAGCGCCGCGATCAGCGTGATGGCGACCCAGAACACCGCGGAAAGCACCTGCCAGACACTGATGTTGACGTTCTTGCCGAACGTGAAGCTCGCTTCGGGCCCGCTCAACGCGGCGACCACGGCCGGCAGGAAGCCGAGCGTGTGCAGTGCGACCAGCAGCCACGCGATGATGCCGAACCAGCGTTCGACGATCAGCATCCCGACGCTCGGCTTGAACACGCGACGCAGCGTGTAGAGCCCGAGGTTGATGCCGACGTAGGCGATCGCGAGGATCGCGAAGATGCGCACGAAGTGCCGCGGCTGGCGATAGGCTTCCATCACGCGCTCGGAGATCGTCAGCAGGATCCACACGAAGCCCGGCAGGAAGATCCGGTCGAGGCCTTCGAAACGGGTCTGCAGCAGGCGCGCGTTGCGTTCCGGATTCAGCTCGACGTAATGCTCGCCGCGTCTGCGCACCGCGCGTACCGCGTAATGCGCGAGCACCCACGCGACGAGCAGGCAGGCCGCGCCGACCCCGAGTTGCACCAGCAGCTGCGGCCGCTGCAGTTCGCGCCAGGTATCCAGCAGGACCGATCCGAGGTCGTCGTCTTTCATGAGGGCCGCATCAGAGTCTCGAAGCGAGCTTCGACAGCATGGGGCGCCGTCGTTCCCCGCGCGTCACGCGTCGTTCGCACGCTTCTTCATCACGGCCGCGAAGAAGCCGTCGGTTCCGGTCCGATGCGGCCACAGCTCGAGCATCACGTTGTCGTCGAGCTTCGCTCCCGCGACGACGCCCTGCTGCTTCAGGATCTGCGTCGCGGACTCGATCTCGAATTCCGGATGGCCCGCGAGGAACGCGTCGACGACGTCGTGGTTCTCCGCCCGCAACAGGCTGCACGTCGCATACACGAGCCGGCCGCCCGGCTTCACGAGCTTGGCCGCGTTCCCGAGGATGCTCGCCTGCTTGGCCGTGAGCTCCTCGATCGCCTCGGGTGTCTGCCGCCACTTGAGGTCGGGGTTGCGACGCAGAGTGCCCAGTCCGCTGCACGGCGCGTCGATCAGCACGCGGTCGGCCTTGCCCGCCATGCGCTTCAACTTCGGATCGCGCTCGCTCTCGATCAGGACCGGATGCACGTTCGACAGGCCGCTTCGCGCGAGCCGCGGCTTCAGCTTCGCGAGGCGCTTCGACGACACGTCGAGCGCGTACAGACGCCCGGTCGAGCGCATCAGGTCTCCGAGCGCGAGCGTCTTGCCGCCCGCGCCGGCGCAGAAGTCGACGACGAACTCGCCGCGCTTCGGCGCGACCAGCGTGGCCAGCAGCTGGCTGCCTTCGTCCTGAACCTCGACGCGCCCGTCGAGGAAGATCTTCTGCGCGCCGAGCGCCGGCTTGCCTTCGAGGCGGATGCCGTTCGGCGCGAGGCCGGTCGCCTGCGACGCGAGGCCGGCCGCGCGCATCGCCGCGAGCGCGTCGTCGCGGCTGGTCCGCATCGTGTTGACCCGCAGGTCGAGCGGCGCCGCGGTGTTCAGCACCGCGGCGATCCGTTCCACCTCGCCTTCCGGGAAGCGCAGCCGCAACGCGTCGAAGAGCCACTCGGGCAGGTTGGTCCGCGTCGCGAGCGGCATCGTCGTGCGATCGATGGTGCCGACGCGGCGCAACCAGGTCCGCTCGTCGGGCTCGAGCGTCGCCGCGATCGGCTCGACGCCGGCGGCCTCGGCGAGCCCGAGCAGGATCATGCGGCGCGTCAGCGAGCCGCTGCCGCTCTGGGCGAGCTGGGCGAACTCGAGCTTGCGACGCAGCACCGCGAAGACGCTCTCGGCGATCAGCCCGCGGTCGCGATGGCCGAGCATCGGGTTGGCCTTGAAGTAGCGGCTGACCTTGACGTCGGCAGGCAGGTCGAAGGCCAGCACCTCGGCGAGCAGCGCTTCGGCATGACCGATGACGTTGGCATGGAAATCGTTGCCATGCGCAAGCGTCTTCTGCGCGCGCGGCGCGGCGCGCATCGTCGCCGAGGGCCGCGACCGTCGCGCCTTCGCACCGCGTCGCGCGTGCGGCTTCGGGGCCGCGCTCAACGGATCGCCTTCACGACGGGACCATCAGCGCGTCGGCCGCGACCGCGTCCGCGAGCGTGACGCGTCCATCGGCGATCACCGCCTGCCCGTCGAGGAACCAGCGGATCGCGCGCGGGAAGAGCCGGTGTTCCGCGTCGAGCACGCGCGCGGCCAGCGTGTCGATCGTGTCGTCCCCTCGCACCGGCACGACCGCCTGCGCGACGATCGGACCCGCGTCGACGACCGGGCTCACGAAGTGCACTGTGGCGCCGTGTGCCCGCACACCGGCCGCGAGGGCGCGCGCGTGGGTGTCGAGCCCCGAGAAGGAGGGCAGCAACGAAGGATGGACGTTGAGCATGCGGTCCGCATAGCGATGGACGAAGGATTCGGAGAGGACGCGCATGAAACCGGCGAGCACGACGCAGTCGGGCGCGTGGACTTCGATCGCGTCGACCAGCGCGCGCTCGAACAGCTCCTTCGACCGATGCGCCCGGGGTTCGACGACCGCGGTCGCGAGTCCTGCGTCGGCCGCGAGGCGCAGGCCGACCGCGTCGGCCCGGCTGGAGATCACGCAGGCCACCGACGCGTCCCATCGTTCGGCCCTGCAAGCGGCGACGATCGCTTCCATGTTCGATCCGCGGCCCGAGATCAGGATCACGATCTTTTTCACCGCGGCGAGTGTAGCCGATCGATCCTCGCGCCACGCGACGCACGTCGCGGACGCGACGACCGGCCCCTTATAATCCGCGGTCCTCGGCCTCTCACGACAGCGACGACACGCACATGCGGGTATTCCGCGGCCTTCCCAATCCAGCCAGTCGAACGCCCTGTGCCTTGACGATCGGCAACTTCGATGGCGTGCATCGCGGCCATCGTGCGTTGATCGAGCGCGTCAGGACCGCGGCCGACCGGCTCGCCGTGCCCGCCTGCGTGATGACCTTCGAGCCGCACCCGCGCGAATATTTCTATGGACGGCGCGTCGGCGAAGGCAGGCCCGACGACGCGACGAGGCCGCCCGCGCGCATCGCGAACCTCCGCGACAAGCTCGACGCGCTCGCGGCGTGCGGCGTCGATCGCGTCATCGTCGAGCGCTTCAACGCGCGCTTCGCGGCGCTCTCGGCGGAACACTTCGTCGAGGACATCGTCGTGGCCGGATGCCATGCGCGATGGCTGATGGTCGGCGACGACTTCCGCTTCGGCGCGCAGCGGCGCGGCGGCTTCGCGATGCTCGAGGACGCGGGCGAGCGCTTCGGCTTCGCGGTCGAGGCCCTGCCTTCGGTGACCACCGAAGCGGTCGATGCCGACGAAGCCCTCGAACGGGTGTCGAGCTCGGCGATCCGGGCCGCGCTCGCCGCCGGCGACCTCGCTCGCGCCGAGCGTCTGCTCGGTCATCCCTACTTCATCAGCGGCCACGTGATCCACGGCAACAAGCTCGGTCGCACCATCGGCTTCCCGACCGCGAACGTCCTGCCGCACGGCCATGCGACCGATCGGCAGACCGCCATCGCGGGCATCTTCATCGTGCGCGTGCACGGCGCGGACGACGAGCCCCGGCCCGGCGTGGCGAGCATCGGCGTCAGACCCACCGTCGAGGACGCCGGCCGCGTGCTGCTCGAGGTGCATCTGTTCGACTTCGCGGGCAGCCTCTACGGGAAGCGCGTGCGCGTCGAGTTCCTCCACAAGCTGCGCGACGAGGAGAAGTACGACGACATGGCCCGTCTCGCCGCGGCCATCGCGGCCGACGCGCGCGCGGCCCGCGCCTGGTTCGGCCTGCCGCAGGATGCCGGCGGCGGCGAGTCGCGCACGGCCGACGCGGCGATGTCGGCCCCCGACCGAATTACCTGAGCGGTCCCGCGACGGCTCATCGCGAGCCGCACGCCCCGGCGCTAGCCCGGCCTTCCGCACGAACCATCGAACCGATCCGCACGAAGCGGCCTTCCGACCATGTCCGCACCATCGCAACCCGAAGACGAAGCCGGCGGCAACGCGTCGGCCGCCACCGACTACAAGGCGACCCTGAACCTTCCCGACACGCCGTTCCCGATGCGCGGCAACCTCGCCAGGCGCGAACCCGGCTGGGTCGCCGAGTGGAAGGCCCGCAAGGTCTACCAACGTATCCGCGAGGCGCGCGCCGGCGCGCCGAAGTGGATCCTGCACGATGGCCCGCCGTACGCGAACAACCCGATCCATCTGGGCCACGCGTTCAACAAGATCCTGAAGGACATGGTCGTCAAGTCGAAGAACCTGGTCGGCTTCGATGCGCCCTACGTGCCGGGCTGGGACTGCCACGGCATGCCGATCGAGATCCAGATCGAGAAGCTGTACGGCAAGGCCTTGCCCGCGAGCGAAGTGCAGGCGAAGTCGCGGGCCTACGCCGAAGTGCAGATCGAGAACCAGCTGGTCGACTTCGAGCGCCTCGGCGTCCTCGGCCAGTGGGACCGCCCGTACAAGACGATGGACTTCGGCAACGAGGCCGAGGAGCTGCGGGTGCTCGGCCGCATCCTCGACAAGGGCTACGTGTTCCGCGGACTGAAGCCGGTCAACTGGTGCTTCGACTGCGGCTCGGCGCTCGCCGAGGCCGAGGTCGAGTACCAGGACCGCGAGGATCTGTCGGTCGACGTCGGCTTCCCGTTCGTCGACGACCAGCGCGACGCGATCGCGAAGGCCTTCGGTCTCGAAGCGCTGCCCGCGAAGCCGGGCCACGTCGTGATCTGGACCACGACGCCGTGGACCATCCCCTCGAACCAGGCGCTCAACGTGCATCCCGACTTCGACTACGCGCTGGTCGACACCGCCCGCGGCCTGTTGATCCTCGCGAGCGAACGCGTCGAAGCCTGCCTCGCCGGCTACGGACTCGAAGGTACCGTCGTCGCGACCTGCAAGGGCGCGGCGCTCGACCACGTCGCGTTCGCGCATCCGTTCTACCCGCGTCGCTCGCCGGTCTACCTCGGCGACTACGTGACGCTCGAGCAGGGCACCGGCGTGGTCCATTCCGCGCCGGCCTACGGCATCGAGGACTTCGTCTCGTGCAAGGCCAACGGCATGAAGGACGACGAGATCCTCAATCCCGTCACCGGCGACGGGACCTATTCGTCGAGCGAGCCGCGGTATGCGGGGCTGTCGATCTGGGATGCGAACCCGAAGGTCGTCGAGACGCTGCGCGACGCCGGCGCGTTGTTCCGCGTGGAGACCTTCGAGCACAGCTACATGCACTGCTGGCGGCACAAGACGCCGATCATCTATCGCGCCACGTCGCAATGGTTCGCAGGCATGGACCGGCCGCCGGGCGACGGTGCCCCGACGCTGCGCGAGTCCGCGCTCGCCGCCGTCGACGCGACGCGCTTCTTCCCGCACTGGGGCAAGGCGCGCCTCCACGCGATGATCGCGAATCGTCCCGACTGGACGCTGTCGCGTCAGCGTCAATGGGGCGTGCCGATGGCTTTCTTCGTCCATCGCGAGACCGGCGCGCTGCATCCGCAGACCCCGGCCCTGATCGAGGAGGTCGCGCAGGCGATCGAGCGATCGGGCATCGAGGCCTGGCAGGGCATCGACGCGCACGCGCTGCTAGCGCGCCACGATCGCGGCACGCCGGAGACCGACGCGTCGATGTACATGAAGAACCGCGACACGATCGATGTCTGGTTCGACTCGGGCTCGACCTTCGAGACCGTGCTCGGCGGACTCGACCGCCACGGATCGCACGGCGACGCGCTGCGCTATCCGGCCGACATGTACCTCGAGGGATCGGACCAGCACCGCGGCTGGTTCCATTCGTCGCTGCTGATCTCCTGCATGCTGAACGGCCGCGCGCCTTACGACATGCTGCTCACGCACGGCTTCGTGCTCGACGGCAAGGGACGCAAGATGTCCAAGTCGCTCGGCAACGTGACGGCGCCGCAGAAGCTGATCGACCAGTACGGCGCCGACATCGTGCGCTGGTGGACCGCGTCGACCGACTACACCGGCGACGTGCTGATGTCCGACGAGATCATGAAGCGGGTCGTCGAAAGCTACCGGCGCATCCGCAACACGCTGCGTTTCCTGCTCGCCAACACGTCGGACTTCGACCCTGCGGACCACGCGATGCCGGTCGACGAATGGCTCGAGATCGACCGCTATGCGATCGCGCGCCTCGACGTGCTGCAGAAGGAGATCCTCGCGCACCTCGACGTGTTCGAGTTCCATCCGGTCGTGGCCAAGCTGCAGACCTACTGTTCGGAGGACCTCGGCGGCTTCTACCTCGACGTGCTGAAGGACCGGCTCTACACGTCGGCTGCCGGCGGCCGGCCGCGGCGGTCGGCGCAGAACGCGCTCTGGCACATCACGAACACGCTGCTGCGCCTGATGGCCCCGTTCATCTCGTTCACGGCCGAGGAGGCGTGGGCCGTCTTCGCGCCCGAGGTCGCCGCCGCGCGCGGCACCATCTTCGCCGAGACCGCGCATGTCCTGCCGATGCTCGCGCATGGGGACGCCCTGCTCCACAAGTGGTCCGTGATCCGCGATGTCCGCTCGACGGTATTGAAGAAGCTCGAAGACGCGCGGGCCGCCGGCGAGATCGGGTCGTCGCTGCAGGCCAAGATCGCGATCGACGTGCCGTCCGATCGCTACGGCCTGCTGCTGACGTTGAAGAACGACCTGCGCTTCGTGATGATCACGTCGCAGGCCGTGCTGCACGAGACGTCGCACGAGACCGAGTGCGACGTCGTCGTCACGCCGTCGCCGCACGTCAAGTGCGATCGCTGCTGGCACTACCGCGACGACGTCGGCCGCGACGCGGCCCATCCGTCGCTGTGCGGCCGCTGCGTGTCGAACCTGTTCGGCAGTGGCGAGGCCCGCACGGCGGCCTGATCGAGCCGCTCCTCGTTGGTCTTCTCTGCGGAGCGGGCGTCGGCTTCGCGTCCCGGGTCGCGGCCGATCGCGTCGCACCGATCGGCGTTCGTCGCTCGTGCGGAACGAGCGTCGCCGCGGGACTCCTCCCGGGACGGCATGGCCGGAGCCGGGAGTCCGACATCGATGAAGAGCCGTAGTCGGATGCGGCGTCGACCCGGGGGCCGGCCCTGATCCACCTCGTGACGGGCGACCTCGCGTGGATCAGCGCGTCGATGCGAACGACGACGAGCATCGGCGGCATCGAAGTCGTCGACGGCGCACCGCCGCCGCGGGCCGTCGTCGAGCACGCGATGACCTGCCTCGCCGAAGGTCGTCTTCCGCTCTGGGTCGCACCCCGCCTCTTCGTCGATACCGGGACCGGGTGCATCGTCGGCAGCGGCATCTTCAAGGGCGAGCCGGACGAAGGCCGGGTGGAGATCGGCTACGGCATCGCGGAAGTCTGCCGTCGCCGCGGCCACGCGACCGCCGCGGTGCGCGCGATGGTCGCGATCGCGTCCGCCGAGCCGGGAGTGCGCGCCGTCCACGCGGAGACCGCGGTCGTCGACGTCGCATCGCGCGGTGTCGTGCAGAAGGCCGGCTTCACGCACGCGGGTCGTCGCGACGACGCGGACGACGGACCTGTCGACCGCTGGTTCATCGACAAGCCCGCGTCGACGCGCGACTGATGGCGGGCATCGGCGCGCGGACTCGAGTCCGCATCACGAGCCCGCACCCGTTGGCTGACCGAGCAGCGCCGCGCGCAGGTTCTTGTCGACCGCGCGTTCGCCGATGAACATCTTCAGCAGCGCCACGTAGAAGTCGTCGCCGACGATCGGTTCGCCGCGCGTCTTGCCGTTGACGACGAGCCGCGTGCCGCCGGCCGGCTGCCAATCGAGATCGATCGTGTCGCCCTTCGCCACGCCGGCCTCGAGGCCGCGGACCTGCGCGTCGAACGCATCCATGCGATCGCGCAACGCGTCGAGCGCGTCGTCCTTGTAGTTCTTGCGGATGCCGTCGCTGAAGGTCTTCGCGAGGGTGGACGCGTTCACCGACAACAGCATGCGGACCTCGATGCGCTTCGGTCCCGTCAGCGCGTAGACCTGTTCCGCGTCGGTCTCCCTGCGCGTCAGGTAGAGGCCCGCGACATAGCCCTTGAGGATGCCGGCACCCCGCACCCCGAGCCCGTTGAGGACGAGCCTGCTGTCGCCGATGCGAGCGGTCTCCTCGTAGCGCATGCCCTCCCGCTCCACGGTGGCCGCGCTCGCACCGGCCGTGACGAGCATCGCCGCCAGGACCAGCGAGCGCGCCGCGTTACCCTTCCGTCTTCCGATCGTGCCGTCCTTCGACATCCCCGCTCCTTGTCCGTCGCCCTGCTGCTGTTTCCCGATTTCGCGCTGATCCTGCTCGGCGTGCTGCTCAAACGATACGCGCGATTCGAGATCGCCTTCTGGACGGGGCTCGAGCGGATCGTCTACTTCGTCCTCTTCCCGTCGCTGCTGTTCTCGTCGACCGCGACGGCGAAGCTCGACTTCGACGCGACTGCCGGACTGGTCGGCGCCTGCCTCGGCGCGATGATCACGGGCATCGTGCTCGGCTATCTCGCGCGCCCGCTGTTCAAGCCTTCGCCGATCGTCTTCGCGTCCGGCGTGCAGTGCGCCTTCCGCTTCAACTCGTACGTCGCTCTCGCGCTCGCGGGCCGTCTCGGCGGCAGCGACGGCATCGCGCTGATGGCGGTGGCCATCGGCATCTGCGTGCCGCTCGCGAACGCCGCGGCGGTGTACGCGCTCGCGCGTTAGCAGAAGACCGACGTGCTCGCCGAGATGCTGCGCAATCCCCTCATCATCGCGACGGTCGGCGGGCTCGGGCTCAACCTGCTCGGCATCCATCTGCCCGAATTCGTGATGGCGACCGTGCAGCGGCTCGGCACCGCGTCGATCGCGCTCGGCCTGATCGCGGTGGGGGCGGGGCTGCGCCTGACCGGCACGGTCGTCGAACGACCGACGCTCGCATGGTGGTTGGCGGTCAAGCTGATCGCGGCGCCCGCGGTGGCCTGGCTCATCGCCACCCGCTGCGCGTTGCCGCCGCTGCAACGCGAGATCGCCATCCTCTTCGCCGCGTTGCCCACGGCCTCGTCGGCTTATATCCTGGCCGTCCGCATGGGCGGCAACGGTGCGATCGTCGCCTTCCTGATCTCGGCCGGCACGGTGATCTCGGCCGTCACGCTGCCGGTGTGGATCGGCATCGCCCGCTGAACCGGAGGCCTTCGAGCATGAGCCCGTCACCGCGCATCGACTATCGCAAGGCGAGCCCCGGCGCCGCGCACGCGATGCTGGCGCTCGAGAAGCACGTCGCGGCGTCGCGCATCGATAAGCCGCTCTACGAGCTCGTCGAGATCCGCGTCTCGCAGATCAACGGATGCGCCTGTTGCCTCGACATGCACACGAAGGACGCGCGCGCCGCCGGCGAGACCGAGCAGCGTCTCTACGCGTTGTCGGCGTGGCGCGAGGCGCCGTTCTACACGCCACGCGAGCGCGCCGCTCTCGACTGGGCCGAGGCGCTGACGCTGGTCGCGCTCGAACGGCGCGTGCCCGACCCGCTGTACGACGCGACCCGCGAGCACTTCGACGCAGTAGAACTCGTCGACCTCACGCTCGGCGTCGTCGCGATCAACGGCTGGAACCGCATCGCGATCGCGTTCGCGCTGCCGGTGGGCGGTTACGCACCGGCGGTCGGAGCCGTGGCCTGAGCCCCTGTCGCGCGCGTCAGCGCCCACCGCACGTGCTCGCGCACGACGGCCGACGGATCGTCGATGCGGGCCGCCAGGGCCCGTGCGATCGCGTCGCGATCGTCGGCGTCCTCGACGACCGCGAGGGCGTTGCCGAGCGCCACCGCGACATTGCGCAGCCAGCGCTCGTGGCCGATGCGGCGGATCGCGCTGCCTTCGGTGCGAGCAAGGAAGGTCGCCTCGTCCCACGCGAAGACCTCGACCAGGCGCCGGTCGGCGATCGAGCGCACGTCGAAGTCCGCGAGGGGCGAACGTCGCGCGAACTTGTTCCACGGACAGACCAGCTGGCAGTCGTCGCAGCCGTAGATGCGGTTGCCGATCGCGGCGCGGAATTCGACCGGGATGGAGCCGTCGTGCTCGATCGTGAGATACGAGATGCAGCGTCGCGCGTCGAGCACGTGCGGCGCGACGATGGCGCGCGTCGGGCAGACGTCGATGCAGCGGGTGCAGCGGCCGCAATGGTCGGCCTCGGGTTCGTCCGCGGGCAACGCGAGGTCGACGAACAGTTCCCCGAGGAAGAACATCGAACCGCCTTCGCGCGACAGCAGAAGCGTGTGCTTGCCGCGCCAGCCGAGTCCGGCACGCTCGGCGAGCTCGACCTCCATCACCGGCGCCGAGTCGGTGAAGACGCGATGCCCGAAGGGACCGATAGCGTCCGCGATCCGGTCGGCCAGTCGTTGCAGTCGCGAGCGCACGACCCTGTGGTAGTCGCGGCCGTGCGCATAGCGCGAGACGTTGGCGCGCAGCGGATCGTGAAGCGCGTCCCACGAGCCGGCGACCCACGGGTCGCGCTCGGCCCCGTCGTCGGCCCGCTCGCCGTCGGCTTCCTGCTCGCGCATCGGCAGGTAGTCCATCCGCACCGCGACGACCGTCGTCGTCCCCGGCACCAGCTCGGTCGGCCTCGCGCGGCGCAACCCGTGCCGCGCCATGTAGGCCATCGTCCCGTGATAGCCCTTGTCGAGCCAGTCCTGCAGACGACCCTCGGCCTCGCGCGAGCGCGCGTCCGACGCGGCGTCGCAGAAGGCCACGTCGGCGAAGCCCAGCTCCGTCGCCCATGCGCGGATCGAGCGGACGAGCCGCTCGGGCTCCGCGCGCAGCGACGCGGCATTCGCGGCGACGGGACGGTGATCGGGGACCGGACTCTCCATGGCGCGGCGATTGTATGACCTCGGCCTTCGACCCCTCGCGGATGCCGATGCTTCGATATGTCCTGGCGGATACATCGGTCAGCGACCGGCTCGGCGGCTTGCTCGCCGACCTCGTGATCGCCGGCTTCTCGTCGGCGGGCGAAGCGTCCTTCGACGGCTTCACGCTGCACTTCAGCGGCGACCTCGGCGCCGGCAAGACCACGGTCGTCCGCGCGTTGCTGCGGGCGCTCGGCGTCGAAGGCCGCATCAAGAGTCCGACCTATACGCTGGTCGAACCCTACGTGGTCCAGCTTCCGAAAGACGTTGAGTCTCGACGGGACATGAACTTATACTGTTATCACTTTGATTTTTATAGATTCGAAGATCCGCACGAATGGCTCGAGGCGGGTTTTCGAGACTACTTCTCCGATGCCGCACTCCGTTTGGTCGAATGGCCCGAACGCGCGCGTTCCGACGACGGCGGCCTGTTGCCCGCGCCCGACCTCGGCGTCGCGCTCGCGGTCGACGGCGACCGGCGCGTCGTCACGCTCGCGCCGTGCACGCAGCGAGGGTCGACGTGGCTGAGCCGCGCGTCGTTCGACGCGCTGCCGCGCATGCCCGACGAAAGCTCCTCAAGGGCGGGCTGAGCGCGCTGGCCGCCGGCGCCCGGGTGCCCGCCCTCGTCTCGCTGGCCGTCTGGTCGACCGCGACGAAGGCCGCCGGCATCGTCGGCGTGCGTGTCTGGCCGGCCAGCGAATACAGCCGCGTGACGATCGAGAGCGATCTGGCGTTGAAGGCCACCCACTTCGTCGTCGACGGCCCCGACCGCCTGGTGGTCGACGTCGAAGGGCTGCAGCTCGACGCCGCCCTGCGCGACCTGGTCGCGAAGGTCAAGCCCGACGACCCGTACATCAGCCGCGTCCGCGTGGGACAGAACCGGCCCAACGTCGTGCGCATCGTGCTCGACCTCAAGGGTCACGTGAGCCCGCAGGTCTTCAACCTCGCGCCGATCGGCGAGTACCGCTACCGGCTCGTGTTCGACCTCTATCCCGATCGCGCCGAGGACCCTCTGCTGGCCTTTCTCGACAAGCCCGACGGCGAGATCCTGCTCAAGCGCGACGGGCCGCCCGAATTCGTTCCCGACAACCGCACCGATCCGGCCGCGAAGTCGCTCTTGAAGCCGGCGCCCGCGCAGCCGGACGTGCGCGACCCGGCTCTCGGCGAATCGGACGTCACGCTCGCGAAGGGCGGCCGTCCCGATCGCGGCGACGCGTTCGCGAAGAAGCCGCCGTCGGTCGCCCGCATCATCACGATCGCCCTCGACCCCGGTCACGGCGGCGAGGATCCGGGCGCGACCGGCGCCGGCGGCAGCCACGAGAAGGACGTCGTGCTCGAGATCGCGAAGCGCGTGCGCAGGAAGCTCGACGCGGAGCCCAACATGCGCGTGATGCTCACCCGCGACGACGACTTCTTCGTGCCGCTCAACGTGCGCGTGCAGAAGGCGCGTCGCGTGCAGGCCGACCTCTTCGTGTCGATCCACGCCGACGCCTTCGTATCGCCCGACGCGCGCGGCTCTTCGGTGTTCGCGCTGTCCGAACGCGGTGCCTCGTCGACCGCGGCGCGATGGCTCGCCAACAAGGAGAACGCGGCCGACCTGATCGGCGGCGTCAACATCGCGACCCGCGACCGCCAGCTCGCCGGCGTGCTGCTCGATCTGTCGACGACCGCGCAGATCAACGACAGCCTGAAGGTCGGCAACGCGGTGCTGCGCGAGATCGGCGGCATCAACCGTCTGCACAAGGGCGAGGTCGAGCAGGCCGGCTTCGCGGTGCTGAAGGCGCCCGACATCCCGAGCATCCTCATCGAGACCGCGTTCATCAGCAACCCCGACGAGGAGAAGCGGCTCAACGACGACGCCTACCAGGACCGGCTCGCCGACGCGGTGGTCCGCGGCATCCGTCGCTACTTCGCGTTGAACCCGCCACTGGCGAAGACGCGGATCACGAGCTGACGCGGAACGCCGTCGCGTCCGGCCGGTCCCAACGCGGCGTCATTCGCAGGAGACCGACATGCACGACCTTCCTCGATCGATCGAAGCACCGGCCGTCACGGCGAAGGCCGTCGCGTGATCGGCGCTAACCATCCGGCGCGCGTCTTGCGGGAGATCGTGCGTCGCGCGCGAGCGGGCCGTGCGAAGGGCGGGTCCGACGCCGTGCCGCTCGATGGCCGGACGAGCGAGACCGCGCGCGCGCTCGAACGCCTCGAGACCGTCCGCGCCGAATGCCGCGCGCTCGTCACGCGCCAGGCCTCGCTGTCGGCGACGGTCGCCGTGGTGCCGTTGCCGGGCCTCGACCTCGG
>CALMOR010000168.1:20972-21473 GCA_937872165.1 uncultured Burkholderiales bacterium
CCGCCGGAAACGTCGGCGACGCGTCCGAGGTGCTCGGCGTCGGCACCGACGTCGCGATCCTGTTGCGCCTGCTGCCGAACATCAACGAGCGCTTCGGCCTCTCGCCCGAACAGATCGAAGGGCTCGACGCCGAGACCAGGCGGATCGTGATGCTGTTCGTCGGAAGCGTCGGATCGACGCTGGTCGGACGCCTCGTCACCCGCGACCTGATCGTCAAGGTGTTGATGAAGATGGGCGTGCGCGTGACCACCAAGGGCGTGGTCAAGTTCGTGCCGCTGCTCGGGCAGGCGCTCTCCGCGTCGATCAGCTTCGGCGCGATGAAGCTGCTCGGCAACCGGCACGTCGACGACTGCTACGAGGTCGCGCGTCGCACGCTGCTGCGACGCGCGGGCAGTACGCACGTCGACGACCACTGGAAGGTGGTGACGTAGCGTTCCATCCCGCGGGACGCTACGCGACGAACGACACGCTCGCGTCGCCGATGCCTTCGAAGCGCACGTC
>CALMOR010000169.1 GCA_937872165.1 uncultured Burkholderiales bacterium
CTTCTACCCCGACTCGCTCGCTGCGCTCGAGGCGGGACTGGTCGTGTTCACGCCCGGCACCGACATCAGCAAGTCGCTCGCGTTCGTCCCGATCATCGCGAGCGACCGGGTGATCGGGCACATCGGCATCGAGGACTTCCAGCGGGTCCTCGACCACGACGACATCCGCGTGCTGCAGACCATCGCGTCGAGCATGGGCGTCGCGCTCGAGAACGCGCGCCTCTTCGACGAGACCCAGCGGCTCCTGACTGAGACCGAGCAGCGCGCGGCCGAGCTGGCCATCGTCAACAGCGTGCAGGAAGGGCTCGCGTCGAAGCTCGACATGCAGGCCATCCACGACCTGGTGGGCGACAAGATCCGCGACCTGTTCGACGCGCAGGTCGTGCTGCTCGCGACCTTCGACACCGCCCGCGACGTCGAGGTGTTCCATTACGTGTTCGAGAAGGGACGACGGCTCGAACTGGCGCCGCGCGCCATCAACCGTTCGCGCCGACAACTGATCGAGAGCCGTCAGCCGCTCTTCATCAACCGCATGACGCCCGACGAGATCGGGCCGCGCGGCAGCGCGACCTTCGAGGGCACCGAGGACCCGAAGTCGGTCCTCTTCGCGCCGATGCTGGTCGGACCCGAGGTGCGCGGCTATCTCGGCATCCAGAACGTCGACCGCTTCGACGCGTTCACCGAGGCCGACCTGCGCCTGCTGCAGACGCTCGCGTCGAGCATGAGCGTCGCCCTCGAGAACGCGCGCCTGTTCGCCGAGACGCAGCAGCGCGCGGCCGAACTCGACACCGTCAACCGCGTCTCGCAGCGGCTGTCGGGCAAGCTCGATCTCGACGCGCTGATCCAGCTGGTCGGCGACCAGGTCCGCGACGTCTTCAGGGCCGACGTCGCTTACGTGGCGCTGCTCGATCGCGAAGCCGGCCGCATCGACTTCCGCTATCAGCACGGCGAGCACAACCCGTCGATCCGCTACGGCGAGGGCCTGACGAGCAAGATCATCGAGACCGGTCGCGCCCTGATCCTGAACTCCGACATCGGCCGGCACACCGCGGAGATGGGTGCGCGCCGGCTCGGTCGCCAGGCCGCGTCCTATCTCGGCGTGCCGATCCTCGTGAGCGGCATCAGCCAGGGCGTGATCAGCGTGCAGAGCGTCGAGCGCGAAGGTCGATACCAGCCGGCCGATCAACGGCTGCTCGAGACCATCGCCGCCAACGTCGGCGTCGCGTTGCAGAACGCGCTGCTGTTCAAGGACACGACCGACGCGCTCGAACAGCAGACCGCGAGCGCCGAGGTGCTGCGCGCCATCAGCGGCTCGGTGTCCGACGCGCGGCCGGTCTTCGAGGCGATCCTCGAAAGCTGCTCGCGGCTCTTCGACGTGCAGGGCTCGGTGATCGTGCTGATCGGCGACGACGGCAGCCTGCACCTCGGCGCGATGCATGCCCATGCGACCGACGACGACGACCCGGTCTGGTCGAAGGGCGCGATCGGCGAGCGCATCGCACGCGTCGATTCGCGCTTCCCGATCCCGCTGGTCGGCACCGCGGTCGAGGCCGCGATCGACGCGAAGCGCGTGCTGTCGTATGCGGACGTGCGCAACGGCGACGACGTCCCGCCGAGCGTCCGGGACATCGCCGCGGCCATGGACCTGAACGCGGCGGTGACGATGGCGCCGCTGATGCAGGGCGACCGCGGCATCGGCGCGATCGCCCTCGTCCGTCGTCGGCTCGGCACGTTCGCCGCGAAGGAAGAGGCGCTGCTGCAGACCTTCGCCGACCAGGCCGTCATCTCGATCCAGAACGCGCGTCTGTTCAACGAGACGCGCGAGGCGCTCGAACGCCAGACCGCGACGGCCGAGGTGCTGCAGGTCATCAGCGGTTCGATGGCCGATCCGCAGCCGGTCTTCGAGAAGGTGCTCGACAGTTGCCGGAAGCTCTTCGATGCCAGCGACATGGCAGTCTGCCTCGCGCGCGACGGGCTGCTGACCTGCGCCGCCCATCGCGGTCCGATGTACGCGCGCTGGGCCGGCATCATGCCGTACCCGTTGGCGGGGACGTGGAGCGAACAGGTGATGGCGTCGGGCGAGGTCCTCCACGTCGAGGACGCGTCGTCGAACCCGACCGGCGGCTTCGCGGAGGCGATCGGCCATTTCGGCAACTTCTCGGCGATCAACGCGCCGATGATCTGGCAGGGCCGCGGCATCGGCACGATCGACATCGTCCGCACGCCGCCGCGTCCGTTCACCGCATCCGAGATCGCGCTCGCCCGCACCTTCGCCGACCAGGCCGTCATCGCGATCCAGAACGCCCACCTGTTCAACGAGGCCAGGGACGCGCGCGCGCAGGCCGAAGGCGATCGACTGCGGGCCGAGGCGGCCAACGACGCGAAGAGCGCGTTCCTCGCGACGATGAGCCACGAGATCCGCACGCCGATGAACGCGGTGATCGGGATGAGCGGCCTGCTGCTCGACACGCCGCTCGACGACGAGCAACGCGACTTCGCGGGCGCCATCCGCGACAGCGGCGACGCGCTGCTGACGATCATCAACGACATCCTCGACTTCTCGAAGATCGAGGCGGGCCGCATGGACATCGAGGCCCATCCGTTCGACCTGCGCGAGTGCATCGAGTCGGCACTCGACCTGGTCGCTCCGCGCGCGGCCGAGAAGCACCTCGACCTCGCCTACCAGTTCGAAGGGGAGGTGCCGGCGGCCGTGACCGGCGACGTCACCCGGTTGCGTCAGATCCTCCTCAACCTGCTCTCGAACGCGGTCAAGTTCACCGAGGCCGGCGAGGTCGTGCTGACCGTGTCGGCCGTCGGCGACGAGCTGCGCTTCGTCGTGCGCGACACCGGCATCGGGCTGTCCGACGAAGGCAGGAGCCGTCTCTTCGAGAAGTTCAGCCAGGCCGACAGCAGCACCACGCGCAAGTACGGTGGTACCGGGCTCGGCCTCGCGATCAGCAAGCTGCTGACCGAACTGATGGGCGGCACGATGGGCGTCGAGAGCGCGGGCCCCGGCGAAGGCAGCGCCTTCCACTTCACGATCCGGGCGCCGGCCGCGGAACTGCCCGCCGGCAAGCGGCGCGACTTCATCGGCGCGCAGCCGGCATTGCGGGGCAAGAGCATCCTGGTCGTCGACGACAACGCGACCAATCGCCGCATCCTCGCGATGCAGGCGGCCAAGTGGGGCATGCGCGTCGACGACGCCGCCGATCCGGCCGAGGTCGTCGCGATGATCGAGACCCATGCCTACGACCTCGCGATCGTCGACATGCACATGCCGGGCATCGACGGCGCCGCGCTCGCCGCCCGCATCCGCGCCGCGGGCCTCACGCTGCCGCTGGTGCTGTTCAGTTCGCTCGGGCGGCGCGAGCCCGTGGACTCGGCCTTCGCGGCCACGCTCGCGAAGCCGTTGCGGCAGAGCCAGCTCTTCGACACGCTCGTCACGCTGCTGGCGGAGGGTCCGGCATCGAGGGTCGTCCAGCCGGTCGAGACGCCGAAGCACGACGCGACGCTCGCGGCCCGTCATCCGCTGCGCATCCTGCTGGCCGAGGACAACGTCGTCAACCAGAAGCTCGCGCTGCGCCTGCTGCAGCAGATGGGCTATCGCGCGGACCTCGCGAGCAACGGCATCGAGGCCATCGAGAGCATCGCTCGCCAGGCCTACGACGTCGTGCTGATGGACGTTCAGATGCCGGAAATGGACGGCCTCGAGGCGACGCGACGCATCGTCGAGCGCTGGCCCGCGCGCCGGCCGCGCATCGTGGCGATGACGGCCAACGCGATGCGCGGCGACCGCGACGAATGCCTCGCGGCGGGGATGGACGACTACGTGGTCAAGCCGATCCGCGTCGACGCGCTGGTGGAGGCGCTGATGCAGGTTCCGCAGACGGCGAAGGCCTGACCGTCATGGCCGTCGCCGCGTCCGATGTCGTGTCGCCCGAGAGCGGTCGTGCACGCTGACGGCCACCTCGGCGACGCGGAGCGCCCGCTCGTCGGACGCGTCGTTCGCCGATGGCTGCTCGCGGCCCTCGTCGTCGGCTCCTTCGCCTGCTCGGTCCCGACGCGGGTCGAGGCCGAACCGCTCGCCGTCGACTATCGCTGCGGCGGCGAGATCGTGCTCGCCGACGGAGCTCCGGCGGACGGCTGGGCGCACGCGGCCGGCGGTCGCCTGCCCGCCAGGGCCGGCACCCCGTGCTGGGTGCGCATCGACGTGTCGCGACTCGCGCCGCGCGTTCTCGAAGTGGGGGGCGCGGACGGCTACGAGGGCGTCGCCCTGTACGACGCGCACGGCGAAGCGCTCGCGAAGGTCCACGACTTCGGCGCTCGCCGGAACGCCATCGTCGGATCCGGCGGTAGCGACGGCAGCATGCTGTTCCCGACGCTGCAGACGGCGAGCTCGCCGGTCTATGCGCGCGTGGAGCGCTCGCGCTTCGCGGTCGTGTTCGGCGCCGTCGACCTGACCCGGGCGATCCAGGACGAGCGCGACTTCGACTTCCTGCACTTCGGCCTCGCCGTGACCTGCGGCCTGATCGCGCTGATCGGCGCGGGCCTCGCGATCGCGCTTCGCGACCGCGGTCAATGGTGGTACGCGTGCTACTTCGCCTTCCTGATCGTCGACGAGCTGTTGCTGACCAACGTGGTCTTCGCACTGGCTCCGGACTTCGCCGCGGCCCGGCCGATCGCGAGGGCCTTCTATCCGGTCTCGCAGGCGGTCGAGACGGTCATCTTCGCGGTGCTGCTGCGCTCCGGCGAGCGGAGCCGCGCTGGAACGCCTGGTATCTCGCGGTCGCCGTCGCGATGGTGGCGCAGGGATCGCTCCGATTCTTCGACGGCGTTCCGACGGGCATCGTCGACCGCATCGACGCGGGCGCCGGCACCGCGATCCTCGTCGTCTATCGATCGTGGCGCATCTGGCGGCTCGGCCATCGCATCGGCATCGTGATGGGCATCGTCGCGCTGCTGCTGACGCTGACCTGGGGGCCGCTCTTCGCGGCGACCTTCGCGAGCCTGTTCGCGACCGTCGACGTCGCGGCCCAGTGGCCGAACCGGCTCGTCGAGACCTGCGCGTACGCGATGTTCCCGCTGGTCTTCCTCGGCGGCATCCTCGACTTCTCGAAGATCGAGGCGGGCCGCATGGACGTCGAGTCGCATCCGTTCGACGTGCGCCGCTGCATCGAGTCCGCGCTCACGCTGGTCCGGGCCCGGGCCTTCGAGAAGGGCATCGAGCTCGTCGCGACCATCGACGAAGACGTGCCCGTCGCGGTGTCCGGCGACGTGACCCGGCTGCGCCAGGTCCTGCTCAACCTGCTGGCGAACGCGATCAAGCTCACCGACCAGGGCGGCGTGTCGTTGCCGGTCGAGCGCGGGGACGGCGACGAGCTGCGCTTCGCGGTCCGCGACACCGGCATCGGTCTGTCGACGGCCGGCATGGGCCGACTCTTCCAGCGCTTCGGCCAGGCGGAGGCCGGCACCACGCGCGAGTACGGCGGCACCGGGCTCGGCCTGTCGATCAGCAAGCGGCTCGCGGAGCCGAGGGGCGGATCGATGACGGTCGCGAGCGAAGGACCCGGCCGCGGCAGCACGTTCCGCTTCACGGCGCGCGCGCCGGCGAGGGAGGCGTCGACGACGGCGACCCTCGATCCGCGGATGGCCGAGCGCCATCCGCTTCGCCTCCTGCTGGCCGAGGACAACGTCGTGAACCGGAAGCTCGCGCTGCGCATCCTGCAGCAGATGGAGTACCGTGCCGACCTCGCGTCGAACGGCATCGAGGCCGTCGAAGCGGTCGGCCTGCGCCCCTACGACGTCGTGTCGATGGACGTGCTGATGCCGGCGATGGACGGGCTCGACGCGACGCGAGCGATCGTCGATCGGCTCGCTGTCGACCGGCGGCCCCGCATCGTCGCGATGACCGCCAACGCGACGCAGGGCGATCGCGAACAGTGCATCGCGGCCGGCATGGACGACTATCTGACCAAACCGATCCGCGTCGAACGGCTCGTCGATGCGCTGATGCGGACCCGACCACGCGAGGACACCTCCATTGCCTGATCACGCGAGAGCCGCCATCGACGCCACCGTCTTCGCGCAACTCGGACGGATGACCGGCCCCGAGTTCGCGAAGGAGCTCGCGCAGACCTTCGCGGAGGAAGCGCCGGGCATGCTGGCCGACCTGCGCGAAGCGATGCGGAACGGCGAGGCCGAACGCTACCGGCGTGCGGCGCACTCGCTCAAGTCGAACAGCCAGACCTTCGGCGCGACGAAGCTCGCGGCGATGGCGCGGATGGTGGAGCTCGGCGGCATCGACGCGTCGGACCGGTCGACGATCGACGCGCTCGAAGCCGAGTACGCGCGTGCGGCCGCGGCCCTGAAGGCGCTGTGCGATGGCTGAGAGCGGCTGCCGCCTGCTGGTCGTCGACGACAACAAGGTCAACCGGCTGCTGCTGTCGCGCAGCCTCGAGCTGCAGGGTCACCGCGTCTTCGCGGCGGAGAACGGACGCGTCGCGCTCGCGAGGCTGCGCGAGGACGCCTTCGACCTGATGCTGCTCGACATGGAGATGCCCGAGATGGACGGCTTCGCGGTGCTCGAGCATCTGGCGGCCGACCTCAGGCTGCGCGA
>CALMOR010000170.1 GCA_937872165.1 uncultured Burkholderiales bacterium
CGCCGGAGCGCAGCGCGAGCGACGCGAGCGAACGACCGTACATGCGGGCCTTCCGCGATCGCGTGGAAGCCGCCATGGACGGCGGTAAGGCCACGCTCGACTGCCTGCTCGACGAGACCGTCGCCGACGGGTGCGTGCGCATCGCGGCGGCCCATGCGTCGACCGCCGCGCTGCCGTCGCTCTTCGGCGGCGTCGCGATCACGAAGGTGGCGACCGCCGCCGCCCCGTCCTCCGCAGCCGTGACGGTGGGCGAATGATCGACTGGCTCTCCACCAACGGCGAAGCCACCTTCGGCTTCGTGTGGCCGCTGATCTGGAACATGATCAAGATCGTCTGCGTCGTCGGTCCGCTGATCCTGTGCGTCGCGTACCTCACGTTGTGGGAACGCAAGGTGATCGGCTGGATGCACCTGCGGATGGGACCGAACCGCGTCGGGCCGCTCGGCCTGCTGCAGCCGTTCGCCGACGTCCTGAAGCTGTTGCTGAAGGAGATCATCGTCCCGGCGAACGCGAGCAGGGGACTGTTCCTGATCGCGCCGATGATGGCGATCATGCCGGCCGTGGCCGCGTGGTCGGTCATCCCGTTCGGTCCGAACGACGCGGTCGGCAACGTCAACGCGGGGCTGCTGTTCATCATGGCCATCACGTCGGTCGAGGTGTACGGCATCATCATCGCCGGCTGGGCGTCCAACTCGAAGTACGCTTTCCTCGGCGCGATGCGCGCATCGGCGCAGATGGTGTCCTACGAGATCGCGATGGGCTTCGCGCTGGTGGTGGTACTGATGACGTCCGGCAGCATGAACCTCACCGACATCGTCGGCAGCCAGCAGCGCGGCCACTTCGCGAGCTTCGGCCTCGACTTCCTGTCGTGGAACTGGCTGCCGCTGTTGCCGATGCTGGTCGTCTACTTCGTTTCGGGAGTGGCCGAGACCAACCGCCATCCGTTCGACGTCGTCGAGGGCGAGTCCGAGATCGTCGCGGGCCACATGGTCGAGTACTCGGGCATGGGCTTCGCGATGTTCTTCCTCGCCGAGTACATGAACATGATCCTGATCTCGGCGCTGGCCGCGATCATGTTCTTCGGCGGCTGGAGCGCGCCGATCTCGTTCGGCCTCGTCGGGCTGCGGACGCCGCAGTGGATCGTCGACTCGATGACGTTCTGGAGCTGGCTGTGGCTGTTCGGCAAGACCGTCGTGCTGGTGACGTTCTTCATCTGGTTCCGTGCGACCTTCCCGCGCTACCGCTACGACCAGATCATGCGTCTCGGCTGGAAGGTCTTCATCCCGCTCGCGCTCGCCTGGCTCATGCTGGTGGGTCTGTGGCTGCAGACACCCTGGAACATCTGGAAGTGACGAAGTCATGGAAGGCAAGTCATGCTGACTGAACCCACCACCCGCATCCAGGTCGAGCGCGAGGCCGGCCGCGGCGCGGTGACCGCGATCAAGGACTTCTTCGGCAGCCTGCTGCTCGGCGAATTGCTGAAAGGCATGGCGCTGACCGGCCGCTACATGTTCGCGCGCAAGATCACCGTGCAGTTCCCGGAAGAGAAGACGCCGAAGTCGCCGCGCTTCCGCGGGCTGCACGCGCTGCGCCGCTATCCGAACGGAGAGGAGCGCTGCATCGCATGCAAGCTGTGCGAGGCAGTCTGTCCGGCGCTGGCGATCACGATCGAGTCCGATCAGCGCGAGGACGGCACGCGACGCACCACGCGCTACGACATCGACCTCGTCAAGTGCATCTTCTGCGGCTTCTGCGAGGAGAGCTGTCCGGTGGACTCGATCGTCGAGACCGACATCCTCGAGTATCACGGCGAGACGCGCGGCGACCTGCACTTCACGAAGGAGATGCTGCTCGCGGTGGGCGACCGCTACGAGAAGCAGATCGCCGAAGCGCGCAGCGCCGACGCACCGTACCGCTAGGCCGGAGCCGGGAACGAACGGCGCGCTGCGCGGAGCACGTCGCCGGACCGAACGAGCAAGCAACGAACGAGTACGCAACGAGTACGCACGAGTACGCAACGAACGAACGCGCGGAGAACGACCGCGCAACCGACGACCGCATGGACATCAAGGCATTCCTCTTCTATCTCTTCGGGCTCGTCGCCGTTTACGCGGGCCTGCGCGTCGTCACCGCGAAGAACCCGGTGCAAGCGGCGCTGCATCTCGTGCTGGCGTTCTTCACGTCGGCCGCGATCTGGATGCTGCTGAAGGCGGAGTTCCTCGCGATCGCGCTGGTGCTGGTCTACGTCGGCGCGGTGATGGTGCTGTTCATCTTCGTCGTGATGATGGTCGACATCAACTTCGACAAGCTGCGCGAGGGCTTCTGGAAGAACCTGCCGGCCGCGATGTTCGTCGGCATCGCGATCGTGCTCGAGATGGCGTTCGTGCTGCTGAAGACGTTCATCATCCCCGAGAGCGCCGCCAACACGCTGGTGGTGCCGGTCGGCAGCAGCAACACCCGCGAGCTCGGCCGCCTGATCTTCACCGACTACGTCTACGGCTTCGAGATCTCGGCCGTGATCCTGCTGGTCGCGATCGTCGCCGCCGTGGCCCTCACGTTGCGCGCGCGGAAGGACACCAAGGGCCAGGACCCCAACAAGCAGGTGATGGTGAGACGCGCCGACCGCGTGCGGATCGTGAAGATGGCTTCGGAGAAGCGGCAATGACGGCGTCGACCCCGAACCGCACCTGCCGCGCCCGCGACGGAGCGCGCGCATGCTGAGCCTCGCGCACTACCTGGTCTTCAGCGCGATCCTCTTCGCGATCAGCGTCATCGGGATCTTCCTCAACCGTCGCAACGTGCTCGTGCTGCTGATGGCCGTCGAGCTGATGCTGCTGGCGGTCAACACCAACTTCATCGCGTTCTCGAACTATTGGGGCGACTACGCCGGACAGGTCTTCGTGTTCTTCATTCTCACCGTCGCGGCGGCCGAGTCGGCGATCGGCCTCGCCATCCTCGTGCTGCTGTTCCGCAACCTCGACACGATCAACG
>CALMOR010000171.1 GCA_937872165.1 uncultured Burkholderiales bacterium
TCATCGGCCTTGCCTGCCCGCGGGCTTCGCCCGCAGATCGGACGCGTGGACCGCGAAGACCGCATCGTCGCCGCCGCTCGTCGAGAGCCACGTGCACGGCAGTTCGGGGAACGCGGTCTCGACGTGCGCGCGCTCGTGGCCGATCTCGATCACGAGGAGGCCGTTCGCGGCGAGGCGTTCCGGCGCCGCCGCGAGGATGCGACGTACGCAGTCGAGGCCGTCGCCGCCTCCGGCCAGCGCCAGGCGAGGCTCGCGTCGATACTCGTCGGGCAACGAAGCCATCGATCGGTCGTTGACGTAGGGCGGGTTGCTGACGACGAGGTCGTAGCGCCGCTCGGGCAGCGCGTCGAACAGATCGGACTCGACGAGGCGCACGCGCGAGCCGAGATCGTAGGCTTCGACGTTGACGAGCGCGACTTCGAGCGCGTCGGGCGACAGGTCCGCCGCGTCGATCGTCGCCTGCGGGAACGCGTCGGCCGCGATGATCGCGAGGCAGCCGGAGCCGGTGCACAGATCGAGGACGGCGGTCACCGCGTCGGGCTCGGCGATCCACGGCGCGAGGCGTTCGAACAGCAGCTCGGCGATGAACGAACGCGGCACGATGACGCGAGGGTCGACCACGAAGCGGTAGTCGCCGAGCCACGCCTCGCCGGTCAGGTAGGCCGCGGGCACGCGCTCGTCGACCCGACGCGCGATCAGGGTCGCCACGGCGGTCCGCTCGTCCGCCGTGACGCGCGCGTCGAGGAAGGGATCGAGCCGGTCGAGCGGCAGGTGCAGCGCATGCAGGACCAGATAGACCGCCTCGTCCCACGCGTCCGCGTTGCCGTGACCGAAGGAGAGCTTCGCCTCGTTGAAGCGGCTGACCGCGTGGCGCAGCAGGTCGCGCACCGTGAGCAACGCGTCGAGGCCCGCGTCCTTCGCCGTGCCCTTCATGACGCGGTCAGCAACGCGGCCAGCGTCTCGCGATAGATGTCCTTCAACGGGACGATGTCGGCCACCGCGACGCGCTCGTCGATCTTGTGGATGGTCGCGTTGATCGGGCCGAACTCGACGGTCTGCGGGCAGAGCGCCGAGATGAAGCGTCCGTCGGACGTGCCGCCCGTCGTCGACAGCGCCGGCTCGACGCCGACGATCTTGCGGATCGACGCGCAGAGCGCGTCCGACAGCGACCCTTCGGACGTGAGGAACGGGCTGCCCCCGAGCGTCCACTGCAGGTCGTAACCGAGGCCGAGCGCGTCGAGCACGGCGTGCACGCGCCGCTTCAACGCATCGACCGTGCTCTCGGTCGAGAAGCGGAAGTTGAAGTCGATCGTCGCCTCGCCCGGGATGACGTTGCCGGCACCGGTGCCCGCATGGATGTTCGAGACCTGGAAGCTGGTCGGCGGGAAGAAGCGGTTGCCGCGATCCCATTCGATCGCGATCAGCGTCGCGAGCGCCTCGGCGGCCTGATGGATCGGGTTGCGTGCGAGTTGCGGATACGCGATATGGCCCTGGACGCCCTTGACGACGAGCCTTCCCGACAGCGTGCCGCGCCGCCCGTTCTTGATCGTGTCGCCGAACAGCTGCGACGACGAAGGCTCGCCGACGATGCAATAGTCGAGCGCCTCGTCGCGCGCCTTCAGCCGTTCGCACACCCGCACCGTGCCATCGACCGCGGGACCTTCCTCGTCGGACGTGATCAGCAACGCGATCGAGCCGCGATGTGCGGGTCGCGCGGCGATGAACTCCTCGGCCGCGACGACGAAGGCGGCGATCGACGTCTTCATGTCGGCGGCGCCGCGACCGTACAGCCAGCCGTCGCGTTCGACGGCGGTGAACGGGTCCGACGACCAGCGTTCGAGCGGGCCGGTCGGCACGACGTCGGTATGCCCCGCGAACACGAACACCGGACGCTCGCTGCCGCGCCGCGCCCACAGGTTGACGACGTCGCCGGACGCGATGGTCTCGCAGCCGAAGCCCGATGCCGCGAGGCGTTCTGCGATCAGTGCCTGGCAGCCGCCGTCGGCCGGCGTCACCGAGCGACGCTCGATGAGTTGCCGGGCGAGGGCGAGGGTCGGTTCTTCGGACGACGGTACGGCGGCGCGCGGACTCGCCTCAGGCATTGAGCGTGAACTCGTGGAACGACGTGGACTCGTGACTGCGCGAGACCTCGAGCGGCTCGTCCGGCAGGATCGGCGGCGCGTTGTTGATCAACCAGAGCAGGTTGGTGGGCGAGTCCGCATAGGAAAGCGCCTCGTCTTCGGTGATCTGGTCCTCGCGGATCATCCGGTAGAGCGCCTGCTCGAAGGTCTGCGAGCCGGGCGACAGGCTCTTCTCCATCGCTTCCTTGATGCCGTTGATCTCGCCCTTCTCGATCAGCTCGGCGACGTGCCGCGTGTTGAGCAGCACTTCGACGGCCGGCACCCGCCCGCCCGTCCGTGCGCGGATGAGTCGCTGCGAGATGATGCTCCTGAGCGCCGCCGACAGATCCGACAGCAGCGTCGGCCGCGTCTCGAGCGGGAAGAAGCTGACGATGCGGTTCAGCGCGTGATAGCTGTTGTTGGCGTGCAGCGTGGCCACGCACAGGTGACCCGACTGCGCGTACGCGATCGCCGCGGTCATCGTCTCCTTGTCGCGGATCTCGCCGATCAGGATGCAGTCGGGTGCCTGGCGCAGCGCGTTCCGCAGCGCGATCTCGAGGCTGACCGCATCGGTACCGATCTCGCGCTGGTTGACGATCGACTTCTTGTTGCGGAACACGTACTCGATCGGGTCCTCGAGCGTGAGGATGTGGCCGGTCCGCTTGGTGTTGCGCAGGTCGAGCATCGACGCGATGGTCGTGGACTTGCCCGAGCCGGTCGCACCGACGATCAGCACCAGTCCGCGCTTCTCCATGATGATCTCGCTGACCACCGGCGGCAGGTTGAGCGTGTCGATCGGAGGGATGTCCGACGCGATGTAGCGGATGACGACCGAGATCGACCCGCGCTGCTGGAACGCGGACAGGCGGAAGCGTCCCACGCCTTGCACGCCGAAACCCTTGTTGAGCTCGTGGGTGCCGGTCAGTTCGTCGAAGTCCGCGACCGAGATGATCTCGGTCAGCAGGCTCTTGATCATCCCGTTGTCCATCAACTGCTGGTTGATCGGGATCGACGTGCCGTTGACCTTCATGTGCACGGCCGACCCGACCGCGATGAACAGGTCGGAGGCCTTCTTCTCGGCCATCAGCTTGAACAGACGCTCCATCGCCATCGCAGGATCCTTCGGGTGGGTCGCGTCGTGCCCGACGCGGATTCAGTCGCCGCGGAGCAACTCGTTGATGCCGGTCTTTGCGCGGGTTTCCGCAGTGACCTGCTTGACGATCACCGCGCAATATAAGCCGTAAGCCCCGTCGGCGGAAGGCAGCGAACCGGGGACGACGACCGAACCCGCCGGTACCCGTCCGTAGCCGATCGTCCCGGTGCGACGGTCGTAGATCTTCGTCGACTGCGACAGGTAGACGCCCATCGACAGAACCGAGTTCTCTTCGACGATGACGCCCTCGACGACCTCCGAACGGGCACCGATGAAGCAGTTGTCCTCGATGATCGTCGGATTGGCCTGCAGCGGTTCGAGGACGCCGCCGATGCCGACCCCGCCCGACAGATGGACGTTGCGGCCGATCTGCGCGCACGAGCCGACGGTGGCCCAGGTATCGACCATCGCCCCCTCGCCGACATGCGCTCCGATGTTCACGTAGGACGGCATCAGCACCACGTTCTTCCCGATGAAGGCTCCGTGCCGCGCGACCGCGGGCGGCACGACCCGGACGCCGGTGTCGCGCATGCCGTCGGCGTCGAGGTGCGAGAACTTCGTCGCCACCTTGTCGAAGAAGGCGAGCTCGCCCGCGCGCATCAGCACGTTGTCACAGAGTCTGAACGACAGCAGCACGGCTTTCTTGAGCCACTGATGGACGATCCACGCTCCGTCGACCTTCTCGGCCACCCGCAGCCTGCCGGTGTTGAGACCGTCGAGCGCGGCGTCGACCGCGTCGCGGATGGCCGACGTCGACTCTGCGGGAGAAAGCTCGGCACGCGCCTCCCAGGCGCGTTCGATGATCGGCTGGATGTCCGCTGGATTCATGATTCTTCGTGGGTGGAGAGGCCGTCCGGGGGCGGCTCTCGTCAGAGGGTGGAGGCTTCGCGCTCGAACGGCATCGGCAGGACCGGCGGCAACGGCTTCCACCCGCGCTTGCGATGCTCGACCACGACGTTGGTGAAGATGCCGCCGCGCACGCCCCAGCGCGCGGTCACGCGCATGAAGCGCGGCTTCGACGCGGCGGCGAGATCTCCGAGCACGCGGTTGGTGACCGCTTCGTGGAAGGCACCCTCGTCGCGGAAGCTCCACGCGTAGAGCTTCAGGCTCTTCAGTTCGATGCAGAGCCGGTCGGGCACGTAGTCGATCGTGAAGATCGCGAAGTCCGGCTGGCCCGTTAGCGGACAGAGGCACGTGAACTCGGGCACCTGCATGTGGATCAGGTAGTCGCGCTCGGGGTTCGGATTGTCGAAGACGTCGAGCTGCTTCGACGGGCGCGTGCGCCCGGGCCGGGGACGGCGATCGCCGACGACGACGGCGTCGCCGGCAGGCGCGACGAGCGACCGCTCAGCCTTGGTTCTACGGGAGGCGGACATGTTCTCGGGGTGGTTTCGACGGTCGGGAAGAAGAGACCGGGCTGGTATTATACGAACCGCTCGCGACGCGCCGCACATGCAACATCGGCGCGCCTGCGGCGACCCCACGGCCAGGGGCTCCCGGTCGCGGCGACACGATCCGACACGGATCGGCGACGTGCCGGGCGGCCGGGCGCCCGCGGTTCGACAACTCGACATCCATCGTCCGCTGGACCTGCCGTCACCCGGGAAGGCGCCGGCAGTCGGCCTCCTCGATTAGCATCGGGCGGCTCGGGCCGCCTTCCCTCGTCCGCCTTTCGTCCTTTCCCGGTGTCTCCGACGTGCGTCTGACGCAGATCAAGCTCTCCGGCTTCAAGTCCTTCGTCGACCCGACGCAGTTCTCGCTGCCCGGTAGCCTCGTCGGCGTGGTCGGGCCCAACGGCTGCGGCAAGTCCAACATCATCGACGCCGCGCGCTGGGTGCTCGGCGAATCGCGCGCCAGCGAGTTGCGCGGGGAGTCGATGCAGGACGTGATCTTCAACGGCTCCGGGCAACGCAAGCCGGCCGGACGCGCGAGCGTTGAGCTGGTGTTCGACAACGCCCCCGACGCGACCGGCAGGCAGGTCGGCGGCCCCTGGGGCCAGTACGCCGAGATCGCGGTCAAGCGCGTGCTCACGCGCGACGGCACGTCGACCTACCTGATCAACAACCAGGCGGTGCGACGTCGCGACATCCAGGACATCTTCCTCGGGACCGGCCTCGGACCGCGCGCGTACGCGATCATCGGGCAGGGCATGATCAGCCGCATCATCGAGGCGCGCCCCGACGAGCTCAGGGTCTTCCTCGAGGAAGCCGCCGGCATCTCGAAGTACAAGGAACGTCGCCGCGAGACCGAGAACCGTCTCGCCGACACGCGCGAGAACCTCACGCGCGTCGAGGACATCCTGCGCGAGCTGACGCAGAACCTCGACCGGCTCGAACGGCAGGGCGTCGTCGCGCAGCGCTACCGCGACCTCGAACGCGAGGTCGACGGCAAGCAGAAGCTGCTGTGGCTGTTGCGCGCGACCGAGGCCGAAGCGCTCGTCGCACGGCATGGCCGGGAAGCCACGGACGCGCAGCTCGCGCTCGACGCGAGGACCGCCGATCTGCGATCCGTCGAGGCCGACCTCGAGCGCGTCCGCGCCGCGCATCAGGAGGCGAGCGATGCGGTGCACGCGTCGCAAGGTCGCTACTACGAGGCCGCGTCCGCGGTCACGGCCATCGAGTCCGAGATCCGCGTCGTCGTCGAGGCCCGCAGCCGCCTGCAGGCCCAGCTCGCGCAGCTCGCCGCGCAGCGCGATCACTGGGTCGCCGAGATCGCTCGCCTCGCGACCGCCGAAGCCGAAGCGGGCGACGCGCTCGCGACCGTCGCCGACGGGATCGTCGCGGCCGACGGCGCGCTCGTCGAGCACGCAGAGCTGCTGCCGGCCTCCGAAGCCGAGTCGCACGCGCTCGACGCCGAGGTGGATCGCCTGCGCGTCGAGACCGGCGCCGTCCAGCGCGACCTCGAGATCGAGAGCACGCATCAGCGCAATGCCGACCGTCACCTGGAGTCGATCGCGAGCCGCAGGACGAGGCTCGATCAGGAGCACCGACGCCTCGACGTCCCCGACGCGACCCGGCTCGCGGAGGCGAAGTCGGGCGTCGCGGCTTTCGAGTCCGAGGTCGCGGCGAAGCGGCTCGCCCTCGAGTCCGCGGAGTCCGCGCTGCCCGGCCTGCAGGCCGCACGCACGACCGCTCATCGGCAGCTCGATGCCGAGAGCCGCGAGAGCGCGCAGATCGAGGCGCGCCTCGCCGCCCTCAGGCACGTGCAGGAGCGGGTGCAGGCCAACGGCAAGCTGCAGCCGTGGCTCGATCGTCACGAGCTCGACCGCCTGCCGCGGCTGTGGCAGCGCCTGCACGTCCGCTCCGGGTGGGAGACCGCGGTCGAGGCGGTGCTGCGCGAGCGCATCGGCGCGCTGGAAGTGGGACAGCTCGATCGGGCCCGGGCGTTTTTCGCCGACCCGCCTCCCGCGAAGCTCGCGCTCTATTCCGAAGCCGTCGAATCTGCGTCTGCCGCGCCGTCCCGCTCGACCGACTGCACGCCGTTGCTCGACCACGTCGAGCTTCGCGAGCCGTCGTTGCGCGGCGTGCTCGGCGAATGGATGCGCGATGTCTACACCGCCGACGACGAGGCCGATGCGATGGCCCGTCGCGACACGCTGCCGGCCGGCGGCACCTTCGTGCTGCGCTCGGGACATCAGGTCGGCCGCAACAGCCTGCAGATCCACGCGGCCGATTCGGAACAGGCGGGCCTCCTGGCGCGACAGCACGAGATCGACGACCTGACCAAGCGCTCGCGCGCACAGTCGCTGCTGACTGACGACGCGCGCGGCCACGCGGTCCGCGCCGACGCGGCGGTCACGCAGGCGACGACCGCGCTCGCGGCGCAACGGCAGGTCGTCGGGGCGGCCACCAACGAACTGCATGCGAAGGAGCTGGCGCTGCAACGCCTGTTGCAGGACGAGGCGCAGAGCCGCAACCGCAGCGAGCAGATCGCCGGTGAGCTCGCCCATCTGGCCGACGAGGAAGCGCGCGAGACCGCGACGCGCGCCGCGGCGGAGGCGGCTTTCGAACGGCTCGACCTCGCGCTCGCCGACGTCCAGGGCCGGCTCGAGGACGCGCGGTCCGCCGCGCGGACCGCGCGGACCAGGGTGGATGCGGCACGGGTGCGACTCAACGATCTGCAGCGCGCGGTCCAGCAGGCACGCTACGAGGAGAAGACGATCGGTACCCGACTCGCCGAACTGGCGCGACAGGCCGAACAGGCTGCGGGACAGCGGGCCCGCGTGGCCGCCGAAGAGGACCGGCTCGGGCGCGAATTGTCGGGCCTGACCGACGAGACCGCGCGCGCCGGACTGCAGGACGCGATCGCGGCGCGCGTCGCCGCCGAGACGCGGCTCGCCGATGCCCGCGCCGGGCTCGATGCGTTGTCGACGCGCATCCGGGCCGCGGACGAGACGCGCCTCGCGACCGAGCGCGACCTCGAGCCGTTGCGCGCCCGCATCGCCGACGCGCGTCTGAAGGAGCAGGCCGCGCGCCTGACGCAGCGGCAGTTCGACGAGCAGCTCGACGAGGCCGGCGCCGATCGTGCGGCGCTGGCCGAAGCGCTGACCGGCGACGAGGGCCGTCGTCTTCGCGCGCCGGCGTTGCAGGCGGAGGTGCAACGACTGCAGCAGACC